>JAJTEK010000009.1 GCA_021299695.1 Pirellula sp.
CGAACTGCCTGAACAGGGGCCAGTGATTTGGAGAGTTGAACTCGAAGATGCCCCCGATTCTCAGACGCTCTTGGACTCGCCGACTCGCTGGGCTGTCTCGGCCCATCACGACCAGAACAACAATGATCAACTCGATAAGAATGCCTTCGGTATCCCCATCGAGCCCTACGGCTTTTCCAACAACCCCAAGCGTGGCTTCGGGCCACCGAAGTTCGACGAGGCCTGTTTTTCAATCGCCTCAATCGCCTCTGACGAACCCCAAGAGGCCCTGCGGATCGAAATCCGAGTCCAGTGATCCATGGCTATGCACCCTGCTTTGAATTCGAACGTCGGATTGAGATTGACGGCCCAAGCCACCGCCAGACCGGAGCTTCTGGGGATCGCCACACCGATCGGCTCGCATCGTCAAGGAACCCATCGTCGCTATTCTACGATCAGCCTCAGGGATCTCGACGAACGCTCTAGCTCGATCGCCGCAGGCATGCAGGCCATGGGGATCGGTCCGAATCACCGCATCGCACTGCTGGTGAAATTCGGAGAGGATTTCATCGCGCTGGTCTTTGCCCTTCTCAAAACCGGTGCGACCCTCGTGCTGGTCGATCCGGGGATGGGACGCAAGAACCTTCTGAACTGCCTGGCAGAAACCCAGCCGGATGGTTTTGTCGCGATTCCCCTTGCACAAGCGATCCTCAAGGCCAAGAGGAGTCTGTTTCCCAGCGCCAAGTTCTACGTGACGGTCGGCCGACGCTTTGGCTTTCTCCCAGCGCCGACCCTTTCGGAACTGGAAGCCACTCCTGCGAATCGCTTTCGTCCGCCGATGACTCAATTGCAAGACTCAGCAGCCATCATTTTCACCACCGGCAGCACCGGACCACCCAAAGGTGTACTCTACAGCCATCAGACCTTTTTATCGCAGATCGACATGATCTCGGAGCGTTACTGCATCGAACCTGGCGGGAAGGACCTCAGCGGCTTTCCCCTCTTTGGACTCTTCAATGCGGTGATGGGAACCAGCACGATTTTGCCCGACATGAACCCGACGCGTCCGGCCGATGTCGATCCGGTTCGCTTGCTCGATGCGATCGATCAATGGCAGATCAACCAGTCCTTTGGCTCTCCGGCTCTGTGGACCAAGGTGGGGCTATACTGCCAATCGATTCCTAGGCGTACCGAGAGCTTGAAACTAGTTCTCAGCGCCGGCGCTCCGGTTCCTCCGCGTGTGCTGGAACATCTCCGAGCCGCCATCGCTCCGGACGGCCAAGTCTTCACCCCTTACGGTGCGACCGAGGCGCTCCCGATCGCCTCGATCGAGTCTCGCGAAGTTTTGCAGGAAACCGCCGAGCAGACGCGCCAAGGATACGGCACTTGCGTGGGCAGTCGCTTCGATCGAGTCCGATGGAAGGTCATCGAGATCACCGACGAGCCCATCGCTTCGATCGATCAGGCCCGTAGCGTCGCTCCGGGGCAGATCGGGGAACTGATGGTCTGCAGCCCTAGCGTGACGCATCGCTACGTGACACGCACCGACCAAAACGCTCTGCACAAAGTCCTCGCCGACCCCAGCGATCCTCATACCGATATCTGGCATCGCATGGGAGATGTCGGTTACCTCGATTCCAAAGACCGCTTCTGGTTCTGCGGTCGTAAAAGCCATCGCGTTCGAACGGCTCAAGGCCCCATCTTTACCGAGCCTGTCGAAGCGGTCGTCAACACCCATCCGAGTGTGTATCGAAGTGCCCTGGTACCCCTCGGCTCGCCGGAGAATCAAAAGCCGGTGGTTATCGTCGAACCATGGCCCGAGCACCGCAAGCATGTCAAAGCAAACCGCGACACCCTCGATCACGAATGGAGAGCCTTGCTCTTGAGTCGCCATCCCAACCTGGATATCGATTCCTTCGTCGTCCACCCCGGCCGATTGCCGACGGACATCCGCCACAACTCAAAGATATTCCGCGAAGAACTTACCCTATGGCTGTCGAAGGTTCGAAGCCGAACATATGGTTAAGGTTTTGAACCGCCGCGCCGCTAGCTCCTTTGACGAGGTTGTCGATGGCGCTGACCAAGACGATTCGAGGCCCACTCTCCCATACGGATATGTCGACGTAGTTGGTCCTCGCGACATACTTCGTCGCAGGCATATGCGAGACGACCCGCACAAAACCCTCGACCGAATAATAGCTCAGTAAGCACTCTCGGATTTGGTTGGCCGTCACACCGCTCGTCGGATGAACATAGATCGTCGAGAGAATCCCTCGCTCCATCGGTGTCAAATGGGGTGTGAAGATCACCTCGGGTGCCACACCGCTAAAGCGATGGACGATGTCGACGATCTCCGGTTGATGCCGATGGTTGCCGATCGAATAGGCCGAGATCGATTCGTTGACCTCGCAGTAGAGGTTCCCAAGTTTAGGCGTTCGACCCGCACCACTGACCCCAGACTTGCTGTCGACGATGATGTCCTTCGGAGAGATCAAGCCTTCTTTGAGCAGGGGGGAAAGTGGCAAAATCGCCGAGGTCGGATAGCATCCAGGATTGGCGACTAGGCGGGCATCGGCCAACTGATCGGCAAACAGCTCGGGCAATCCATAAGGTGTTTTCCCGAGTCGACTCGGATCCGGATGAGCCTCCCCATACCACTTCTTGTAAAGTTCAGGGGTGCTCAAGCGGTAATCGGCAGAAAGGTCGATCACGCGGCATCCTTCGTCGAGCAACTCCATGATGATGTGGGCCGAGGCGCCATGGGGCAGGCAGGTCAACGCCACATCGGCTCGTTCGGCAATTTGCTTCGATGTCAAATCCTCGACCGGCAATCGAATGCGGCGGACAAGCGACGGATGCATGTCCGCAAGCATGCTTCCGTTGGCTTGGCGACTCGTCGCAGCGACGATCTCGACATGCGGGTGATCGATCAACCACTCGATCGCTTCCAAAGCGGTGTATCCCGAAGCGCCGACGATCGCGACGCGAACTTTGCGTGAGCTCATAGCAGAATTCCAAAAGTCTCATTCGACGGAGTACCAACGGCCGTTGGCTGTGATCATATCGCAACGCAAACCGCTTGGCCAGATTGCCGGCTTGCAGCCAGATTGCCAGATTGCAGGCTTGCAGCCACGTTGCCGGATTGCAGCCACGTTGCCGGCTTGCAGCCAGGCCGCTTAAGCCGCCTTGCGTGCCGTATCGAGGTGCGTTCCTTGGAAATTCGGTTGAGGAACGGTCGCTCGGAGCCGCTCCCATTCCCGAGAGCGGTCGGCAAAAGCCTCTTTGGCCGATTCAACCCGTTTTCCGATCGCTCCGGACCAACTCCGATCGCGAACGCCCAGAACCCAGCCAAGCCGTTCCGCAGCCAGCTTGGTGCTGACCAAGCCGCTCGCTAGGTGTCCTAGCCGTCGGACCAGCGGCTCGATGACGATCGCTGAATCGGATATTTCGCTAAATGCGCAAGCCAACTGACCGATCGAACGGCCCAGTTCGTAATGGGATAGAACCATAGACCGCGATTCATCGCAGGTCACCGAGGAGCCTTCGACGACTCCGACCTGCAGGCCGAGCAATTTGGCCATCAAGCACAATTCGAAATCGATCAAGTCGCCAGGTATTTTCGTGTTCCACCCGCCGAGACATTGGATCGCGCTGCGACGGATCATCGTGCCGGCCAACAGCGGTCCGGCGATCTTCGAGGCTTCGCCGGTGGCTCGTCGCTGGGGGATCAGATCGGCTTCAAAACCATATAGCAGAGAGCTTGAGCCCGAGCCAGATACACCCAGGGCGATCATATCGACATCCAGTTCGTCGAATGCCGCGAGCGCATCGACACACCAATCGGGTTCCAGAACCGTGCCTGGCAAGACGACTTGGAGAACATCCCCGGACGAATTTTGGACGGCGATATTGAGCTGTTCGGCAAGGGAGCTCGAAGCGGGAGTCTCGAGAACTTTCGCTTCGTTACCTTGCAACCCATAAGGGTCTTGGTACTCGCCTCGATGCACGATGAGCAGTTCATCGTCTGGGGAGCGAAGCTCCAGGACCGACACCAACGTGTTTTCCAAAGCTTGGGAATCGCATTGGAATGGAACGATCAGCGACAAGCGTGGCACAGGACAACGCTCCAGGTAACGAGGTAAGAGGAATCCACTTCGCCGGTGGCTTGGAAGATCGACCAGCCCCTAAACTCAGTCCAGCGTTTCAAAGCTTTAACGAATAGCCGTATTGGCGAGACTTTGACGGTTGTGCGGGTTGTGCATCAGGCAATAGGCAATAGGCAATAGGCAATAGCGGGCTGTTTGGTCTTCTAAGCCCGGAGGGCTGGTACATCCTCTGCCGAGGTCGAAGGCCTCGGTTGCAGGCGCATAGTAAAATGCAAGAGGCCCGGAGGGCCGACACATAGGATCATTCCCCTGAGTGATGTGTCGCCCTTCGGGCTTGATGAATGCCAATCTGCATGGGCCATTACAGCCAAGCAGCCTTCCGCGCGGTCGGCCCCCTCAACCCCCCCGCCCCTTACTCCCCCGGCCAAAGCCCCGGTGGAGAACGGGGGCCAAGCGGTTGGATGGAGCGGACGTGAGGCGTGAGGCTGGCAGCCGGATCTCTGCGGGATATCCCCTCCGGGCTTAAGAGGGTTACCGGGGTTGCAAGCCTATGTTGCGTCTTGCACCTCGATGGTGTAGTTTCCGTCGACGTAGTCGACCAGGAGACTTCCACCTTGCGTCGCGTCGCGTTTGAGCAACTCCGTGGCGATCGTGTTTTGCAATCGACGTTGGATGACTCGCTTCAAAGGACGTGCGCCGTAGGTCGGATCGTAGCCCTCGTTGGCAATCGCATCGACAGCCCGTTCGCTCACGGACAGTTTGAAGTGAGATTCGCCAAGTTGCTTCTCCAGTCGCTTGAGCTGCAGATGGACGATCTTGTGGATCTGCTCGCGTTGGAGCGGTTCGAAGACAATCGTCTCGTCGATCCGGTTGAGGAATTCAGGCAGAAACTTGCTCTTGAGTGACTCTTGCACGGCCCGCTGCATCTCATCCTCGCCGCCGCCCTCTTCGGCGATGCGTTGGATCATCTGACTGCCGACGTTGCTGGTCATCACGACAATCGTATTGGAAAAATCGACCGTTCGGTTCTGGCCATCGGTCAAACGACCATCGTCGAGGACCTGCAAAAGCAGATTGAACACGTCGTTGTGAGCCTTCTCGATTTCATCGAGCAGTACGACGCTGTAAGGACGTCGGCGAACCGCTTCGGTCAGTTGTCCTCCTTCTTCGTATCCGACGTATCCCGGAGGGGCACCGACGAGTCGGCTCACGGTATGCCGTTCCATGAACTCGCTCATGTCGATTCGGACCATCGCCGTCTGGTCGTCGAACATGACCTCGGCGAGGGCTTTGCACAATTCGGTTTTCCCCACCCCGGTCGGTCCTAGGAACAGAAACGAGCCGATCGGTCGGTTTGCATCGCCCAGGCCGCTGCGGCTGCGCCTGACGGCATTGCTGATGGCCTCGACGGCTTGGTCCTGGCCGACGACCCGCAGGTGGAGTCGCTCTTCCATGACCAGCAGCTTGGCCCGTTCGGTCTCGAGCATTCGGGTCACGGGCACACCGGTCCAGGAACTGACGACCTGAGCGATTTCATCTGCGGTCACTTCGGTCCGCAAAAGTTTGGGATGTTCTTCTTCTTTCTGGCTCGATGCGTCTTCATGTTCGAGTTGCTCTCGGAGTTTCCGACGCTTCTGGTCGAGTTCAAAGAGTTTCTGGTAATCTGCCTCGTTGACGGCAAGCCCCGAGGATTGCTTGTCCTTGATCCCGTTTTCCAGATTGCGGAAATCCGATTCGGCTTGATCGAGCGCTTTGCGCACGGACTTGACATCCGAGAGCCCCATCTTTTCGGCCTCCCATTGTTCGCGAAGGCTGGCGACTTGCTGTCGCACACTGGCCATCTCGGTTTCGATTCCTTCAAGTGCCCCGTCGGTGCTCTCGTCGGTTTCCTCTTTGAGTTGGCGTTGTGCCAATTCGAGTTGCCGCAGGCGGCGTTGGAGAGAATCGATTTCGGTCGGGACGCTGTCGCGCTCCATGGCCAAGCGCGCTGCGGCTTCGTCGACAAGGTCGATCGCTTTATCGGGCAAGAAGCGGTCGGCGATATAGCGGTGCGATAACTTGGCAGCTTCGACCAAGGCCGAGTCGCGGATCTTGACCCCGTGGTGGGTTTCATAACGGGGCTTGAGCCCCCGAAGGATCGAGATGGTATCCTCGACGCTCGGTTCGCCGACATAGACCGGTTGGAAGCGTCGTTCGAGGGCGGCGTCTTTTTCGATGTGTTTGCGGTACTCATCGAGCGTCGTAGCGCCGATGCAACGGAGTTGCCCCCGGGCCAGCTCAGGTTTCAGAAGCTGGGCCGCGTCGCTTGAGCCTTCGGCCGACCCGGCACCGATAACGGTATGGAGTTCATCGATAAAAAGGATCACTTCTCCCTCGGCGTCCTTGACCTCGCGGATCACCGCCTTGAGTCGCTCCTCGAACTCGCCACGGAATTTGGTGCCGGCGACCAAGCCGCCCATGTCCAAGGCGATCACACGACGGTTCTTGAGCGATTGCGGAACATCCCCTTGGACGATCCGCTGCGCGAGACCTTCGGCAATCGCCGTCTTGCCGACCCCCGGCTCGCCGATCAAGACCGGGTTGTTCTTGGTCCGTCGCGAGAGGACTTGGATCACGCGTCGGATCTCGTTGTCCCGGCCAATGACCGGATCGAGCTTGTTCTTGGACGCTTGTGCGACAAGATCGACCCCGTACTTTTCCAAAGCTTGGAATTTCCCCTCAGGGCTCTGGTCCGTGACCCGAGCGCTGCCGCGGACGGTCTGGAGTCCTTGGAGGATTTCTTTTTCGTTCACGCCAAAGAGCTTCAAAAGCTCTGAGGTGTTCTTTTCGGATTTGCAAAGTCCCAGAAGCAGGTGTTCGGTACTGACAAACTCGTCCTTCATCCCCTCGGCGCTTGAGGCTGCCGCCTCGAGACCTTTTTGCAAGGCAGCGCTGATGCCCGGTTGCCGATTGCTGCTGGACCTAGGAAGCCGTTGAAGCTCACTTGCCGTCGTCGATTGGAGTTTATCGACTTGGGCGCCGATTTTCTTCAGCAAGGGGACCACGACCCCCGCAGGATCCTCGAGCAAGGCCGACAAAAGATGAAGGCCTTCGATTTCGGGGTTTCCTTGCGAAGTGGCTAAGGACTGGGCCCCGACGATCGCCTCTTGAGCTTTGATGGTCAGTTTATCCATGCGAAATGGCATCTTCTGTTCTCCCTTGTAAGACTCTTTGGAACGACTCTGTACGACTCTTTGGCAGTCAAAAATCGTGTTGGATCCTACGGATGCAAAACTCAGGCCAAAGCGCACCGCCCGGCTCGTACTCTCGTGGGAAAGGTCGCTTGAATCGATCAAATATCGAATAAATACTTGACTTCGCGGTCTTGAAAATCCAGGATAGGTTTCGGATACTTTGGTCTGTGAGAATCCGAGCAAAGAGAACCTCAAGACCCCAGGGTCCTTGGGGTTTTTTTGTTGTGCGCGGCCTAACGTTAGCTTTCGATCCAACCTGTCTTACCTGTTACCGGGAAAGTGTACCCATCGCATGATCGTAGTCATGGACCAAAACGTCGCCGACGAGCTGATCGACAATGTCACCAAGCGTGTCCAAGAGCTTGGGCTCAAGGCCCACGTGATCCGGGGTACCGAGCGCACGGTGATCGCAGCAGTCGGCGACGAGCGGATGGTCAAGGTCGAATCGTTCGAGAGTTTTCCGGGGGTGGCCGAAGTGATGCCGATTTTGGCTCCTTACAAAATGGCCTCTCGGGAACTCAAACCCGAATCGACACAGGTCAAGGTCGGTCCGTTCCGAGCAGGTGCCGGCGTTATCGGTGTGATCGGGGGGCCCTGTTCGGTCGAGAGTGAAGAGCAGATCGTTCAGAGCGCCAAAGCGGTCAAGGCTGCCGGTGGCACGGCCCTGCGCGGGGGAGCTTTCAAACCCCGCACTAGCCCTTATTCGTTCCAAGGGATGAAAGAAGAAGGGCTCAAGCTCCTTGCGCTCGCTCGCCAAGAGACGGGTCTTGCAGTGGTCACCGAAGTCATGAGTACCGAGGATGTGCCATTGGTCGCCAAGTACGCCGATGTGTTGCAGATCGGCGCTCGCAACATGCAAAACTACCGATTGCTCGAAGCCGTCGGACGCTCCGGAAGGGCTGTGTTGCTCAAGCGCGGTCCGAGCGCCTCGATCGAAGAGTGGCTCTTGGCCGCCGAGTACATCCTCAATGAAGGAAACCCTGATGTCATGCTCTGCGAACGCGGCATCCGAACCTTCGAAACCCATACCCGCTTTACCTTGCCCTTGGCAACCGTTCCCTATCTGCACCGCAAAACCCACTTGCCCGTGATCGTCGATCCGAGCCACGGCACGGGCCACTCGTACTTAGTGGCCGACATGGCCGCCGCGAGCGTTGCGGCCGGGGCCGATGGGCTGATCGTTGAAATGCATCCGAATCCCGAAAAAGCGATGAGCGATGGCTACCAGTCCTTGGACTTCAAACAGTTCCAAGAGATGATGAACCGTTGCAACGTCATCGCCAAAGCTCTAGGAAAAACATTTGGCTGATCCATGCAGGACCTGACCGAGCATCGTACGCCTATCAGCTTGCCAATCCTGGCCGTTATGGACAATGCCCACCCATGTTCGTATCTGCCCGAGCGGACCGCTCAGATGCCCTTGATCGTCCCCGAACGATTGGTCAGCCCCGATGAGTTCGACATCATGCTCGCCCAAGGCATGCGGCGTTCGGGCCGCTTTGCCTACTACACCGCATGCAACGGCTGCCAGGCTTGCGAAGCGGTCCGAATCGACGTTTCCAAATTCGTTTGGTCGGATTCCTGGCGGAGGATTCTCAACCGAGGGGATCGCCTGTTGCATTTGGAGATCGGTACACCGGAGTACTCCGAGGAGAAACTTCGGCTCTTCAATCTCCACCGTGGCCTCAGGGATTTATCCCACGGAGACGGCGACTACGGCCCTTTCGAATACGAAGGGTTTTTGGTCACCACCTGCTGCCACTCGACCCTGGAGTTGCGGTACTACCTTGAGGACGCTCTGGTGGCCCTCTCGGTGATCGATCTGGGAACTTTGTCAATCTCGGCCGTCTATACGTATTTCGATCCGGCGCACAGCAAATTATCCTTGGGATCCTACTCGGTCCTCAAACAGATTCAGATGGCCCAAAACGCCGGTCTGCGTTGGGTGTACCTTGGACTCTACGTCGAGGAAAACTCCCACTTGAACTACAAAGCGAGGTTCAAGCCTCAAGAGCGTTACATCCAATCCCATTGGGTGGAGTTTACTTAAGTCTCTCTCTCTATTGAATCCGACCGCTCGATGACTCCGCCAATGAATCCGCCAGTGAATCTGTCCGACGAAAAAACTCTGCGACCGCCCAAACCCTTGCTCCGACGATGGTCGCTCTGGCTGCTCGTCGGGTTGATAGGAATCGTCGCCCTGCTCGGCGCGGTCCCGTCGGTCCTGGGTTCCAAATGGCTCTATCAGCGTCTGGTCGATCAACTGGCCATCGAAGGCTTTCGACTCAAGATCGAGTCGGCTCAATTCGCATGGTTCCGACCCCTGTCTTTGCATGGGATCGAACTCGAGCAGAGCGATCGATCGGATCGACCAGGCAGTTTGCTCTCAATCGAATCGATCGCCTCGAATCGATCCTTGCTCGGCTACCTTCTCTACGGAAGAGATCTCGGCAAGCTCACGATTCGCAAACCGAAACTAGACGTCGAGATGCTCGAGAACTCATCGAATATCGAAAAACTGGCACGGTCGATCGAAAACTCAAGTTTGGCGCCCAAGTCCGATCAGGCAAAGACCAAGCCCAAAGTGGATATCCAAGTCGTCGTCGAGGGTCTTTCGGTTGCAGTCCGAAGGCAGGATAACGACGAGGAGTTGATGGTCATTCCCCCTGTCGATCTGGATCTGCATTATCTGGCTCTCGATGGCGATGCCCGCTTGATCTTTGCGCCGACGAGATTGCTCGACGAGGTTCAGGTAACCCAAGAACTCGTGCGGCTAGGACTCGGACGGGCCGTCCCGCTGCTTGCCAAGTCCGCTTGGTTCGACGGTCGCGTCTCGCTCAACTTCGACAAACTAGAAATACCCTTGGAACGTCCTGAGTACGCCAAAGGGCGAGCCGAACTGATCCTTCATGAAGTGCGCAGCGGACCCTCGGAACCCATCGTTGTGAATATCATCGATATGATCGCGAAACTTCGCAAGACCGATATTCCTCAGGAATTGGTGTTTATCGATGGATCGGTCATCCAAGTCCAGTTGGCCGATGGTCGAGTCGAGCATCGAGGCGTGCAGGTTGGCTTTCCGAAAATCGATCAGCGGCTCCAGCTCTCGACCTCTGGCACCGTCGGCTTGGTCGATCGACAAATCGATCTGGGCTTGGGCGTCCCGGTCCCTTTGGAGATGCTCGCTCGGCGAGAGTCGGTCCAGCAGATCGGGGTTCCTCAAGTGACCCTGCCGGTGCGAGGGACCATCGATTCCCCTTTTGTCGACTGGAAGTCCCTGCGGGGCGACTCGGCCGATCTGCTTTCGCTCGTCAGCGCCGCTCTTGGCGATGAGGCTCCCGGAACAGCGGCCCTGATCGACTTGGCCGGTGGCGTTACCGGCGGGAAGGCTGACGAAGCCATCGGTGCGGCCGTCGATTTGATCAAAGAGCTGCGGGCACGCAGGCTCGAGCGCAAGGCACGTTCGGACACCCAGGCCAAGAGCGGATCGCTCAAGCAGATCGATGGCCAGCAGATCGATGGCCAGGAGGTCAATGTCCAGGAGATCGATGGATCCGGCAAAGACCCAAGCAAAACCGAGGCCCCCCGCCGACCCCTGCGCGATGCGCTCAAGAACATTCTCGGTGGCAGTTCCCCTGGCCGCTAATCGACTCTCGGGACCGGATCGATCGTCAAACTGAGGGTTTCTTGGAAAAAAATTCGCCCAAAGGCTCCTTGCCAGGGAATCGCGAACTACCGTTGATTCGTCCGACGGTGTGAACATGGGGGAGACGTAAGGTGATTTCCCCCGGTTCGTTTTGAATCGATAGTGCCGGTTTTAGGCATTGTTTAGGCAGTAGCAAACGATGTGGTCAACGATCAAGAGTTGGTGGTCTGAGCCGAAAGTCCAAGACGAAGCCCGCAAAGCGCACATGACCTTTGCGCGGACCTCGATGGGAAACAGGATCCAACGCACCACGCTGCTGCTTCGCCGACAACTGTGGCTCTGGCCGATCCTGGCTGTGCTGCTGCTATCGCTCATCGGGTATCTGATCACCCGCAGCATTCGATTGACGATGGAGGCAAACCTCCAATCGCAATTGTCGACCTTGCTCGAAGTCGAAAAATCGATGGTGCTCAAGTGGCTTGCTCAGCAGGAGACCAGCGCCAGGACGCTGGCCAATCAGAGCGATCTTCGACAGAACGTCGAGAAGTTGGTCAAGACCCTTCGAAGTACGGGTGGATTGGCACAGAGCGACGGCAAGGAACAGATCGGATTGCTTGAAGAGATTGAACAAGAGGTTGCGCCGACGCTGGCCAATTACGAGTTTTCAGGCTACATGATCTCCGATCCGAAACATGTGGTCATCGCATCGAACCATCGAGAGCTCATCGGTAAGGAGCTCCAAGAGCACGAGAGCTTCCTTTCCAAGGTTTTCGACAACCAACCGACAGTCTCACCACCTTTTGCAAGCCGCGTTCCGATCGCCGATGCACAAGGAAAAATTCAGACCGGTGTTCCGACGATGTTTGTCTGCGTGCCTGTCCTCGATCAAGACCTACAGATCATCGCAGCGCTGTCGCTACGCATCCGACCCGATCGCGAATTCACCCGTCTGATCCAACTCGGGCGCATCGGTCGCTCCGGCGAGACTTACGCGGTCGATGCCCAGGGTTTGATGGTCTCGGGCAGTCGGTTCGACGAGGACCTGATTCTCCTTGG
This sequence comes from Pirellula sp., assembly GCA_021299695.1. GTDB lineage: Bacteria > Planctomycetota > Planctomycetia > Pirellulales > Pirellulaceae > JBKCUI01. The sequence goes on from JAJTEK010000009.1 coordinate 12,021, forward strand.
GGTGCTTCCCGACCGAGACAACGCTGAGTCGATTCTCAATATCCAGCTTCGCGAGCCCGGTGGAGACATGACTAAGGGATTTCGACCGAAGTCTCGGCGAAGCGAGTTGGCTTTCACCAAGGCCGCGGCGCAATTGATGGATCAGAAAGATGGGATCGATATCGGAGGATACCGCGACTATCGAGGCGTACCGGTCGTCGGAGTTTGGACATGGCTCAAGGATTATTCGTTTGGTTTGGTCACGGAGATCGACTACGCCGAAGCCTTTGAGCCCTTGAATATCTTGCGCCGCGCCTTTTACACGATGTTCGGACTTTTGGCCTTGGCGACCATGGCGATCTTGGCCTTCACCATCATCGTCGGTCGTCTGCAACGAGAAGCTAGACAAGCGGCTGTGGAAGCCAAACAACTCGGACAATATCGCCTCGATGTCAAGCTCGGCGAAGGAGCCATGGGAACCGTCTACCGAGGGCATCATGCGATGCTGCGCAGGCAAAGTGCGATCAAACTCCTGAATGTCGAACGCGTCAATGAGACTTCCATCAACCGCTTCGAACAAGAAGTCCAAATCACCTGCAATCTCAACAATCCACACACCATCGCCATCTACGATTATGGAAGGACCCCCGAGGGAGTCTTTTACTATGCGATGGAGTACCTCGATGGGATCAATCTCCAAGACCTCGTCGACAAATATGGTCCGCAACCCGAAGGCAGGGTTGCAAAAATCCTCGACCAGCTTTGTAGCTCGCTGTTCGAAGCCCACTCGATGGGTCTTGTGCACCGCGATATCAAGCCGGCAAACGTCATGCTCAATCGACGCGGCGGTGTGCCTGACTTTGTGAAACTCTTGGACTTTGGACTGGTTCGAGCCGTCGACGATGCCAAACGGAACAAGCACCAAGAAGGGATGGCAGGGACCCCTTTGTACATGTCCCCCGAGTCGATCCAAACCCCCGATCTCGTCGACGCTCGGAGCGATCTGTATGCCGTCGGCGCCGTGGGCTACTTCCTCCTGACAGGAGCGCCGATCTTCCAAGCATCCTCGCTGGCCGAACTGTGCCAACTGCACGTCGATGCCGTCCCGCTGGCCCCCTCGGTTCGGGCCGGTAAATCCTTCACCTCGGAACTCGAGCACGCAATCATGTCCTGCTTGGAAAAGAATCGATCCAAACGACCACAGACGGCTCGCGATCTTTCCAACCTGCTCCACCGGCTTGCCGCTAGCGACGCTTGGACCATCTACGATGCGGACGCTTGGTGGAGTCGTTACGAACGGGGCTCGAATCCGTCGATCGATCCGCTCCCGACCGATGGCCCAAGTACCGGAGGTTCCCAAGCCAGTTCGCTCGTGAAACCTCAGGCAAAATCCCAAGCAAAGTCCCAGCCTCAGCCAAATCCCCCCCATTCCGAAACGCAGTTGCTCACGCAGATGCCCAGTGCCCGGCCCGCCGAGAACGACCAGTCCTGGAGAACGATCGTCGAGTCAAAGGATTTCGACAAGACCGTCGATTTCGGAACCATCTCGGGGGATGGACCCGATTCGAACGACACAAAAACCACCTAGGTGGCCAGCCAGAAGCCGTTCCAATCGCTCAGGATGTCTTATAATCGAACTGGCCCTGTGGATCGATTCTATGAGCGACGAACGCCGAAGATCGCATGATGAACCATGACCCTAATCTCCCTGCCAAGTCGTCCGATTCGGTTCGGATCGTTCATGTCGGAGATGTTGTCGGCAAGCCGGGGATGGCCATCGTCTGCTCGATGATCGAGCCGCTGCGAAAACAGTCCTGCGATCTAATCATCGTCAATGCAGAGAATGCAGCCGAGGGGGCCGGGTTGACGGCCAAGCAATACGAGCAACTCGTCTCGGCGGGGGCCGATGCGATCACCCTCGGAGATCACATCTACAAGAAACGCGAGATTCAAGAGATCCTCTCGACCCGCAAGAACATCGTCAAACCCGCGAATTTTCCGTCCAAGGCACCTGGCAAGACCTACTGCGTCGTAGAGACCCAGGCGGGAATCCCGGTGGCAGTGATCAGTCTGCTCGGACGCGTGTTCATGCGTCCGGTCAATTGCCCCTTTGAAGCCGTCGAGCAAGTCCTCGAAAAGATCCCGACCGAGGTCCGCATCCGTTGCATCGACTTGCATGCCGAAGCGACCAGCGACAAGCAGGCGATGGGGTACTTTCTCGATGGCCGAGTCAGTTCCGTGCTCGGTACCCACACGCATGTGACCACCGCCGACGAGCAGATCCTGCCCAATGGGACGGCCTTTCAATGCGACATCGGAATGACGGGTGCTTACAGGAGCATCCTCGGACGTGAAATTCAGCCTGTCTTGAAAACCACCTTGACCTTTGACCCAAACACCTTCCATGTCGCGACCGAAGACGTCCGCCTGGCTGCCACTTGGGTCGACGTCGATCCGGTGACAGGTTTGGCCAAAGCCATCGGTCGACTGCAGTGGAAATCGGCTGGAGATTGAAGCCACGCAAAACAGAAAACGCAAAACAGAAAACGCAAAACTGAAAACGCAAAGGCGCAAAGGCGCAAGGACGCAAAGGGAAAACAAGAGAAGGTGAAAAGGAGGGAATGGGAGAAAGAGGGAATGGGAGAAAGAGGGAATGGGAGGAGGAGGTGAAGGTAGATGTGCGTTCCGTTCGCATTGTCGCATTCCATGCGATTCTGTCGGCCTCAAGACGCCCTGAATCTTTTTATACGCGACTTACGCTGAGCCAAAAGCAGGGAAACCCAAAAGCAGGGAAACACAGAGGCACAGAGACCACAGAGTGAAATGCTCTAGTTCCCTCTGTGGTCTCTGGTGCCTCTGTGTTTCAATTTCTTTGCATGGTGCGTTGTAACCAAAGCCATTTGGAGTTGAACTTGGGATCCTCTACGAGCAGGCCGCTATGGCCCGATCTAAGAGCTCGGGATTGACATCCCACCACTTTTTCAAGCCCAGCAAGGCTGGCCTCAAGCTCGAATCGGCATAAAGCTCGGCCGCTTCCACAAAGAGCTCTCCAACACGGTCCGATCGCAGATGCTGACCTAATAGCGCGATGGCTCTGGGTTCCTTGCGATCGGCCAGTCCCACGGCCGCCTCGCTCCGAGTTCCGAAATCCGAATCGCTCAAACGTGCGAGCAACGCCTCTCGGATCGCAGGGGTATCCTCTTGGGTGATCGAAATCGAGAAGGTGGCCCATTCGCGAACCTCCGGCTCCGAATCCTCCATAAGCTTGAGCAATGTCTCCAAGCTCAAGCGAACCATCGCAAGGTCGCGCAGGTTGGGGATCGGCAGTGCCCAGGCGACTCGCCAGCGGACGTCTTCCAGGGGGTGCTCGGCCAGGGAGATCAACCAAGCTGCCGCGTCGGGCAACTCCCGAAAGTGGACCGCACTGATCAAGGAGGTGATGACCTCAGGATCCTGCTCCTTGGCGATCATCGCAAGGATCATCGCCTGGCACTCTTGCGGATAGGCTTTGGTGTCCTTGCCGAACTGCGCCAGGATCGATACGCCGACGGATCGCCGAAATGGAGCTGGATCTTTGCACCACGACAAAGCCTTCGAAAGCACCCTGGCCGTCCCGAGTTTTCGAAGCGCGTAGATGCTTTCCCAGAGTTCCTCCGATTCGATTTGGCCGGAGGTCTCGATCGCCAGCCAATGCCGATCCTCGAATTCTGTCTCGTTTTGCGTTTCCATGATTTTCTTGGTGGCTTTTAACAGTACAACGATGCGATCCGAGCGCTCTCCAAAACCGTCATCGCGTGGATATCGACTATGTCTTCAACATTCGGAGCATACCCTCCGGCCATCGCTACGGCGATGGGTATCCTGCGTTCCATCAGGATATCCAGAACCAAGCGGTCGCGCATACGCAGCCCTTCTTTGCTCAGGGTCAGCCGACCGAGCCGGTCGCCAGCATAAGGGTCAGCACCGGCAAGATAAATCGCAAGATCGTAAGGACCCGAGGCCATGACCTCGGCCAATCCCTGCTCGAGTTTGGCCAGATACGCCATGTCACCTGTCCCCTCGTCCAAGTCGATATCGAGGTGACTCGGATGCTTGCGCGATGGAAAGTTCTTCGCGCAGTGGATCGAGAACGTAAAGACATCGTTCTGGTGTCCTAAAATTTCCGCCGTTCCGTTCCCTTGGTGCACATCGCAATCGATCACACAAGCTCTTGCGATCAACCCCTGATCCATCAGAGTGCGTATCGTTACGGCCGCGTCGTTGAACACGCAGTAGCCTTCTCCTGTCCCTCGCATGGCATGATGCGTGCCACCGGCTAGGTTCACCGCAATCCCCTCACCGATGGCCGTACGGGCTGCAGCCAACGTGGCACCGGAACTGCGTCGCGATCGCTCGACCATCTCTGGGGACCAAGGAAACCCGATCCGCTGAAGCTCCTTTGCGGTCAACTCTCCACGCACGACACGATCGACATACTCAGGGTCATGGGCGAGTTTGAGTTCCCTGTCACTGGCCGCCGGAGGCTCAAGGAACACATCCCCAAAGTGCACTGGACTTGCGATCAGCCGATCTCGCAATCGCCGATACTTGGACATCGGGAAGCGATGCCCCTCGGGGAGCGGTAAAACGAACCGATCGGTGAAGTATATTTTCACTCGCCTCTCCGGGTATACTTGCCAACGTCGAATTCCACTTTCCAACCTATCGATCCAATACATCGATCCAACCTAACGGTCCTCGAATGTTAAAAAGTATATCGCTCAAGGGTAAATCGCAGAACACCGCAACGTTCTGTATTTGGAGTTCTCGATGGGTAAGCTCCTCGGTGATCGCTCCTGCGATTGCTTCCGCGATCGCCTGGTTTGGTTTAGGTCTGCAGATCGATCCTCACATCGGCCAAGCGATCGCGAGCCCTGTGGCTACTGTGGCTACTGTGGCTACTGTGGCTACTGTGGCTACTGTGGCTACTGGGGCTACTGGGGCTATCGACTTGGATCCGCAAGAGAAAGCCGACCCGACAGCCGCCCCGAAAACCTACCGCGAGTTCAGCGCCAGGGCCAGCGTTGTCGATCCTCGCGCCAAGGCCTATCCGCAGATCGACTTCCATCTAGAAAAGGATGGCAAGCCGGTCGATCTAGGACATGCTTGCCGTCGACCTAGTGTGCCGATGCGGGGCAAGTTGGTCGTTTGGTTCATGGGGCATAGCCCAGAGCTATTTCATTTTTTGGCCGACGAGGGATTCCATGTCCTACGAGTCCATTACGCCAATGGATGGTTCAATCGCTTTGGCAAAGAGCCACCTCCTGAGGATCGCTACACGCTCGGTAAAATCAGGCTCGAGGCCGCCACTGGCGAAGACTTCAGCGAGCTCGTCTCGATCGATCGGCCCGACGGGCTTGCCGAAAGGGTAGGGCAGTTCTTGGGTTGGCTCGAGCAGCAGGACCCCGAGGGTCATTGGGGCGACTACCTGCAACGCGACTCGAAGAATTCCAAACAAGTCCTCTGGGACCGAGTCATCCTCTCGGGGGCTTCCCACGGGGCGACGACCTCGGCGCGATTCGCCCTGCATCAGAAAGTCGACCGAGTGGTCATGTTCTGCGGACCAAGGGATCAGTACGAGTTGTGGCAGGGCCTCCCCTCGGCGACCCCTAAAGAGCGTTTTTTCGGCTTCTCCCATGTGCTCGATACCGGCTGGTCAGGGGATCACTATTGCCGAAGCTGGGAATTGCTAGGATTGCAAGCCTATGGTCCGATCGTCGACGTCGACAAGCAGCAGCCTCCCTACGGCCACACCCGACGGCTCATCACCGAAGCACAGGTCGGTGGCGATGAAAAACGGGCCCACAGTTGCGTCACCCCCGGGAAAGCCGCCGTACGGGATGCAGATGGGAATTATTTGCACAAAGACGTATGGAGGTACCTTTTCACCCATCCGGTCGAAGCGATCGGCCAGCCGGTGGCTAGCGACCCGAGTTGCCAACGGGAATTGCAAGCTAAAACGAGGTAAGTTCGAACCGAAACCGACGGATTGCGTACAATAGATCCACGTCGTTAACGTCATCGGCTTACGCCCCCAATCGCCACCGTTTAAGGAAAAACCTGCCATGAAAATTTCGCACTGGATCGCACTGAGCCTGATTGCAAGCATCCCTGTCGCCGTCGGGTGCGATGCCCCGAAGACCGGTGGCTCAAAGTCCGGTTCGGCTGCCCACGACCACGATCACGCTGGGCACGATCACGCTGGGCACGATCACGCCGGACATGACCATGGGGACGCCAAGGGTGGAGATTCCAAAGCGGCCAAGAAGGACGATCATGCGGGGCACGACCATCCCGAGCACGGCCCCAACGGCGGTCATATCGCGCACTTCGATACCAACGCGACGACCCACTTCGAATGGGCCCATGACGAGGACGAGCAAACCCTGACGGTGTACTTCGAGGAACTCGTCAGCGGTGGCAACAAGATCGAGTCGGTCGAAGTCGTCGTAACTTCGAGTGGTCAGGAGAAAAAATTCAAGCTCGAGCCACTGGAAACGGCCAAGATCGCCGGCTCCATTTTTCGAATCAAGGACCAAGAGCTTTTGACTCTTGTCGGCGCGAGCGACAAAGATGAGAAGGGGGTCCAAGCTCGACTCGTTGCCAAAATCGACGGCAAGGAAGAAAAGCTTTTGCTCATCGACCATCACCATCACCACTAGGACCGACGTCTCAGCGTGTTTGAACCGATCCAAAGAGAACTACCTCCGGGGGCAACTCCGGAGGTAGTTTTTTCTCAGCTCTCGAAATTGCCGGGTTGCATCTGGCTCGACAGCGCGTTGCGCAACGACCCCCGAAGTCGCTTTAGTTTTCTGGCGGCCGATCCGGTCGACGTCTTCGCGATCGATGATCCTATCGCCGATCCCCTCGCGACGATCGAGCGATGGCTCGATCACTATCGCGCGCCGACCGCAGGAACCGTGCCGTTCCAAGGCGGGATCGCTGGCATGTTGGCTTACGAGTTTGGGCGATGCTTTGAAAAGCTCCCGAACGCTTCCCACGATGAGTTCGGATTGCCGATTTGTTGGCTCGGGCTCTACGATGTCGTTTTCGCATGGGAGCATGGCGAGTCTCCCGAGCAGGATCGCGGTTGGGTTTTCTCCCAAGGTTTCGGGACGTTGAGCCAATTGTCCATCTCTGACTCAGAGCGCAAGCAACGCGCAGAGAGTCGGCTCGAGTCCTTCCTCGATCGCATCGCAGGCCAGAGAATTCCAACCGAGTCGTTGGCTAAGACAACGAGCATCCATGCCATGGCTCATGGGCTCAGCGCCATGCAGTACGAAACGCGACTCGGCGGTGGATGGCTCGGTAACTTTGATAGCCCTCTGTACCGGCAGGCCGTCGAGAGGACGCGTCAGTACATCCTGGCCGGTGATGTTTTCCAAGTCAATCTCTCGCAGCGTTTGCTCTGCCCCGAGCGCTGCGCTGCGAGCGAGCTGGTGCTTCGGTTGCGCAAAGTCAACGCCGCTCCCTTTGCCGGTTATCTCGATCTGGGCGATTCTCAAATCGTCAGCGCATCGCCAGAGCGTTTCATTCAAGTGCGCGATCGATGGATCGAAACCAGACCGATCAAAGGCACACGGCGTCGGACGGGTGATAGCGAGCAAGACGCGAGACTGAAGGAGGAGCTGAGCCTCTCAGAGAAAGACCGCTCTGAGAATATCATGATCGTCGATCTGCTCCGAAACGACCTGTCGCGAGTCTGCGAGATCGATTCGCTCTCGGTCGATCGACTCTGCGAAATCGAGACGTTTCCATTCTTGTTGCACATGGTCAGTTCGATCCGTGGACGGCTTCGCGAGTCGGTCGGAATCAGCCAGTTGATGGCCGCTATTTTTCCAGGCGGCAGCATCACCGGCGCACCGAAAATCCGCGCTATGGAGATCATCGCCGAACTGGAGCCAACGGTTCGAGGACCCTACTGCGGGTCCTTGGGATACATCGCGACTAGCGGAGACATGGATTGGAATATCATGATCCGAACCTTGACCTGCTCACGCGGGTGGTGGCAGTTTCAGGTCGGTGGGGGGATTGTCGCCGACAGCGTGCCCGAGCAAGAGGAAGAAGAAACCTGGACGAAAGCCGCAGGAATTGTCGCAGCCGTCCGGGACTCGCTACGGCATTCCTAACGCCGTCCTGCGCCTCAATCGCCCCCCCGAATCGCCCCCTTAAACCGACACACCGTAAACCCACCGATGGGGGGATTTTCCAATCTGTGGGGACTTGCGGGATTTATCTAGTAGACCCAAGGACGCTTGGCGATTATCCTTTCCCCTCCTTCTCTCCTAGTCCTTCCTCCAATCGGTGCCGAGTATTCGATGAATATTCGCCAAGTTCTACCTAATCACGTTCTATTGCTCATCGGTACACCATGCCTGAACCCAAGCGCAAGGAAAGCAATCGCAGCGAAACCAAGTACAAAGGAATCACGCGAATCGACTACGAAGGGATCAGCACGCGGGGTTGGATGGTCCGCCTGACTCGGCAAGGAGAGCGCCAACAGCAGTTCTTCAACGATCGACAGTACGGCGGAAAAACCAAGTCGCTCCAAGCCGCCCGAGCTTGCTACAGCAAGCTGGTTAAAGCGGCTCCGAAAATCCAAACCGCCAAGGGACGTAAAACCCACCGCAACACGACGGGCAAGGTTGGAGTGCACGAGGTCAGGAACGTCGACTCGCGGTGGAAGAACGCCGAGTCCTATGCTTTTTGCGCCTCCTGGGTCGACTCCAAGGGAAAGCGTCGCAAGGTCAGCTTTGCTTGGAATCGCTACGGGAAAAAACACGCTTGGAATCTCGCTTGCCTAGCCCGAGAGCACGAGATCAACGACCGAGAACGTGTGATCGAGCTCTACGGACCCAAGAAAATCAAACGTTGAGCCCAAAGGTTGATTTAGCTCACAGATCGGTGATCATCGGAAAGTCTTTGGCCATCTCCGACGGGATCCTCATCGGTGTGCCCCGCTTGTAATCGATAAACGCCCACGTCGTGTGCGCCACGGCAAGAAGCGTCTGACGTTCGGGCGCCTCTGGATCGATGAAGCCTTGGGCGTCGGCAAGTGGGGGATCGAACCTGACCATTCGGTATCGGCGGGTCGAGGTAACTTTCTTCATGTCAGCCACCCAGGTCATGATCAGTACTCGATCGCCTTCAAAAGCCGGTTGAAGGTATTCGATCTGGTGCAATCGTGCGACCCAGCCGGCACCGAGTTCCATGTACCGTTCGAGAGTCCAACCCAGTGCTGCCGAATGCGCATAGGCAGCATTCTGCATCCACTGCACGTAGACGACGTTGTTGACATGCCCGAGCACGTCGATGTCCGCAGCCCGAACCTCGACGGCGTGTTCGAAGATCGATGTCATTGCAGGTCCCTAATCCGTGCAGTCCTTGAGCAAATGGAAGAGACTTCTCCATGACTTTCCTGTTCCGGTCGCCAGGGACAACGAACAGGAGCGAGCATTGGTGTACCCTTCGCTGCACTGCGAGTTTTGCATCGCAGGCCCGACGTCTTTGGTCGCGCTTTGAACCAATCCAGGTAGCTCAAATCCTCGGTCACCACCCATCCCGCAGCACTTGCCTTCATGGGGTTGGATAACTTTCTCGGAGCAAGCCCCAGCGACCTTGAGCATCGAATCCCCCCAGCCGAACTTTTGATTCGAGCAAACCGAATGGATTGCAACGACTCCCTTACGACGCTTGAGGGTCAGTTTGGGCAAGAGCGATTCGGCGAAAACCGAGGAATCGAGAATCTTGATCTTGTGCAGTTGCTCCTTGCGCACCGGGTCGAGGTCCGCAAGACCTTGGGTGATGAACGCGGTGCAGGAGCCCAAGTCCATGACAATCGGACGAGCGCCTCGATCGCTCCAGAGCCACATCGCATCGATCAGCTCGGATTGCTTGGCCAAAGCCGAGTCGGGGAATCCCTTGGAGGAAAACGCTTGTCCGCAACAGCGCCCAATGGCGTCTTTCGGGATGTGCAGGGCGACACCCGCACGATCCGCGACGCACACGAGTGCGGCCGACGTGCCGTGCATCATGCGTGACATGCAGGTGGGCCAGTAGACCAGATCGCATTCATCGAGCTTGGACAGCAAGGATTTGTCGATCGACTCGTTTTGCCCTTCGAGCCCTTGATGCCACTGAGGGAACCCGGAGAAGACCGACGAGAGCCCTTTGGTCAGACCCTGCATGGCTTTGGCACCCATGATCGAGGAGGCGGTGCGTCCGAGCATTAAGCTTGCGCCGACGGCTCGTTCGGCCAAGCCGAACGAGGAGGCCAATTGCGAGGCGATCTTTTTCGAGCCCGGTGTGTTGGTCTCTTTGCGGAGTTGTTTGATCAAATCTCCGGTGTTGATAGCCACCGGGCAGTCCAGCGCGCAGAGTCCGTCGGTCGCACAGGATTGCTTGCCTGCAAACTCGTAATCGATATCGAGTTGTTTGGCCAGCTCGGTGCGGCCTTGGGCGATGAGTCGCTGTCGAGCCCGCCGCAGGACGATCCGCTGCCGAGGCGAGAGGGTATAGTCGCGGCTCGGGCACCTGGGCTCGCAAGCTCCGCATTCGACGCACTTGTCGACGACGTCTTCGACGATCGGTAGATCCTTGATGTTCTCCAAGTGCAGCTTGGGCTTGGTCGTGAGAATCACATCAGGATTGAGAAGGCCGTCGGGATCGACGGCGTTCTTGAGCCGTCGCATCAGTTCGACCGCATGGGTTCCCCACTCGGTCTGAACAAAGGGGGCCATGTTCCGGCCGGTTCCATGTTCGGATTTCAGCGCTCCGTCGAATCGATGGACGACCAAATCGACCATGTCATCGATCAGCCGAGCGTACTTGTCGGTGTCCTGAGGGCTGGCCATGGGCTGGGAGATCACGAAATGCAAGTTGCCATCTTTCGCATGCCCGAAGATGATTCCATTGGCGTATTGATGCTTGCGAAACATCTCCTGGAGTGCCAGGATCGCATCGGCCAGACGTGGAAGAGGGAAGGTGATGTCCTCGAGGATCGCCGCTTCGCCTCGTGCTCGCATGGCAGCGACGGCCGGATACATCCCTTTGCGCAGCTTCCACAGATTGGCTTGTTCTTTTTTGTTCTGAGTAAAGGCGATCGGACTCAGGGGCTTGAGGTGGGGTTGGCAGCGGGTGCGGAAGTTTTCGAGCTTGTGCGCTAGGGCATCCTTATCGGCCGCTTGAAACTCGAAGAGCAATCCCATGAGCTTCTCGTGTTCGGAGAGTCTCAGGGGCAGTTCAGCCGGGGTGCCTTCGAGATTGCGGATCGATTCGAGGCTGGCGCGATCCATGAACTCGACGGCGTCGGCTTGGATCCCGATCAATTCGGGGATGATATCGCAGGCGCTATGAGCGTCTGCGAAGAAGCCCAATGCGGTGGCTTTCTCAGGTAGATCCGGCAGGGTCTTGAGCACCGCTTGGCTGATGAAAGCCAGGGTCCCTTCGGCTCCGATCAGCAGGTGGCTGAGGATATCGAGGGGCTCTTGGTAATCGACAAACGCATTGAGCGAATATCCGACGGTGTTTTTCTGTTGGTACTTGAGCCGTATCTTGTCTAGCAATTCCGGATCGTCGAGGATCGCTTGGCGGATCGCTGTAAGTTCGGTGCAAAGGTGCGGCTTCTCGGTTCGAAATCGGGACGCTTCGTCCGCGCGGCTCGTATCCCAGAGGGACCCGTCGGGCAGGATAAACCGGATCGATTCGAGGGTATGGTAGGCGTTGTGGACCACACCGCAGCACATGCCGCTGGAGTTGTTCGAAAGCATGCCGCCGATCATGGCCGAGTTGATGCTCGACGGATCGGGACCGATCTTGCGCCCAAACGATTTTAAGTGCGCATTGACGAGTCCACCGATGGCGCCGGGTTGCACCCGGACCGATTGACCCGCATCGACCGGCTCGATCGAACGCCAGTGCCTGCCGATATCGACAAGCCAGCCATCGGTTACCGATTGGCCCGAGAGGCTGGTCCCGCCGGCACGAAAGCAAACGGGGATCCGTTTGATTTTCGAAGCCGCCAGGATGGCTTGGACTTCTTGCTCGTCTCTAGGCTGCAGAATCGCTTGGGGGATCAGCAGGTACGGACCTGCGTCATTGGCAAAGGCATAGCGTTGCCATGCCTCGGTGAGTATGTCCGAACAGGGCCGATCGAGATTCATAAGGCTTTAGCGATCGAAGAGCTTTTTGATCGTATGAAGGGTCGCGGCGCGGCCAGCTCGGGCGATCGAGGTCGTCAGCGGAATTTCTTTTGGACACACCGCAACGCAGTTTTGGGCGTTGCCGCAAGCTTGGATCCCACCGGTTCCGGTGAGGGTCTCGAGCCGTTCTTTTTGGAGATTCTTGCCGACCGGATGCGAATTGAAGAGCATCGCTTGGGAGATCGCATGCGGGCCGATGAACTCGGCATCGTAGGCCTGCTTCTTGCGTGCATCAAAGGCCTCGTCGGTCTCTCCGGCGTGCCGGATGACCTCGACCTTGTTGAACTGAGGACAGGCTTCAAGGCAGCATCCGCAGCTCATGCACTGGCTGAGCGGATAGTTTTGCTCTTGGTCTTCCCGAGGGATGCGAGGTCCCGCACCCATGTCGAAGTAGCTGTCGACGGGCACCCAGGCTTGGACGCGTTTGAGAGAGTGGAACAGACGCGATCGGTCGATCATCAAGTCCCGAACCACCGGGAACTTGGTCATCGGCTGAAGCTGGATCTCTTCAGGGTTGTCTTCGAGGAGTCGGTCGACGAGTGCCGAGCAGCTTTGTCGAACGCGGCCGTTGATGACCATCGTGCACGATCCGCAGACTTCTTCGAGGCAACCGCAGTCCCAAGCGACCGGGGAGACTTTTTTGCCGTCGAACGTCGTTGCTTGTGCAGCGATCTTTTGCAGGACACTGATGACGTTCATGTCCGGTTCATAATCGACTTGGTGCCGTTCCCAATAGGGAGGGGTGCCTGGACCATCTTGGCGCAGGACTCGCACGTTGATCTTGGAAGGCCTTCTTGATGGGCTGACCTCTGGACCTGGGGCAATCATGGTTTACCTTTCGAGGGCGATGGATGGATCGAGTATGGTGATTGGATTGTGTAAATTGTGTAAGTTGATTTGACCGGATCGAAATAGGGCCGATGCCGGTGGGGTAGGGGGGCTAGACCGAGCCTGCAAGCTGCTTGGTAGCGGCGGGCTTGCTCGGGGCCGATTCCTCTTTGGAACGGCTGCGTTGCTTCCATACCTCTTCGATGACTTCGCCGCCGACGAGACCGTAGAGTCTGGGCCGTGGTTTCATGAGTCGTGTATCGATGTCTTCAAAGACCAAATCGGGCTCCTGACCTTTCCAGGAGCAGACCGAGGACTTCAAGAACTTGCTGGTGTTTTCTTCGAAGGCATCGCACCATTTTTCGGCTTCGAGCCTGCGCTCCGTCGGGTCGGTCGCCTGAAGGCTTGGCATGCAGAAGTCGGGTTTGAAGTGAGCTCCTCGGGATTCGTCCCGCATCAGTGCACCTTTGAGAATGCATTGGGCGATGGGGATCATGTCCTGGAGGGACTTGGTGAAGATGACGTTTTGGTTGGTCCAGTTGCCCGTATCGGCCAGCGAACATCGCTGCGATCGCTCAACCATTGCCGAAACCTTTTCGTAAGCTTCCGTCAGTTGGTTGTTGTACCGGACGACCGTTGCGGTACGGGTCATGATGTCGCCGAGTTCTTGGTGGAGCAAGTAAGGATTTTCACCGGTGCCCGAGGCGTTCGAGAGGAGCTTTTTGTGCCTTGCGGTGTGCTCGCCGACGGCTCTTTCGAAAATGCTCTTGGGAAGGTCGGCGGCGGCCTTGTTGCTCTTCATCCAGTTGACGATTCCCGGGCCGACAAAGAGCCCGGAGAAGATGCAACTCAGGAGGGAGTTTGCACCCAAGCGGTTTGCGCCGTGGTATTGGTAATCGCATTCCCCGATCGCATAGAGGCCAGGGACATTTGTCGACTGGTTGCGCGGCGAGCCGGGCAACAATCCACCCTCTCCGTTGGCTTCGTAGTCGACCCAAAGTCCACCCATGCTGTAGTGGACGGCCGGGAAAATCTTCATGGGCTCTTCGCGGGGATCGACGCCTTGGAATTTCTCGTAGATTTCCAAGATCCCACCGAGCTTGCGATCCAACTCATGGCGTGGGATGTGGGTCAAGTCTAGGTAGACGCACATGCGGGTCGGATCGACCGAAAGGCCTTCGTTGACGCAGATGTTGAAAATCTCCCGGGTGGCAATATCCCGAGGCACAAGGTTCCCGTATTTCGGAAAGCGCTCCTCGAGGAAGAAGTACCGTTCCGATGCAGGGATTTGTTTCGGAGCGCGGGTGTCATTGGGTTTGCGAGGCACCCAAACGCGGCCCCCTTCGCCCCGTGCCGATTCGCTCATGAGACGCAACTTGTCGGCCCCCGGAATGGCCGTCGGGTGGACTTGAATGAACTCTCCGTTGCCGTACTTAGCACCCGCTTGGAAGCATCGGCTCGCGGCGCTCCCCGTGCAAAAGACAGACATCGTCGATCGTCCGTAGATCAGTCCGCAACCACCCGTCGCGACGACGACCGCATCGGCCGCGAAAGATCGAATCTCCATCGATACCATGTCCTGGGCGACCGCACCGACGCATCGGCCGTTGTCGTCAAGGATCGGGCCTAGGAAGTCCCAGAACTCGTACTTCTTGACCAAACCTTCGACTTCCCATCGTCGGACTTGTTCGTCCAGAGCATATAGCAATTGCTGACCGGTCGTCGCGCCGGCAAACGCGGTCCGCTTGTAAAGAGTTCCACCGAATCGTCGGCGGTCGATGTATCCTTCAGGAGTCCGATTGAAGGTCACGCCGAGGCGATCCATCAAATCGATGACCTTGGGTGCCCAATAGGCCATCTCTTTGACCGGCGGCTGATTCTGAAGAAAGTCACCCCCGTAGATCGTATCGTCAAAGTGATTCCATTCGTTATCGCCTTGCTGTCGGGTCTGGTCGTTGACGCTGTTGATGCCCCCCTGGGCGCATACGCTGTGGGATCGCTTGACCGGTGTCAAACTCAGAAGATCGACTGCGACCCCCAGCTCCGCAAGTTTCATCGTCGCCGAAAGCCCAGCCAATCCGCCACCGACAACCAACACTCGATTGTTCGCCATTTTTTTCTTCCTGCTGATCTAACTGACCGATGGAATGTTTGTAATGCTTTTGAAATCCGTTTGATCCCAACCCTAAGGTTTATTTGGGATCGTTTGCCGAAACGGTCCCGTTGTGGGTTGGATCCGACGAGCCAGTGTGATGGCCGTCGGAGCGTTTGTGCTCGTTGGGTTGGATCATGTGCCCATCGACTCGGACCTTGTACATCTGATCTTCGATGGCTTTGGCCGTTGCCGGGTCGGTTCGACTCACGGCGGCCAAGGAGCTCAATCCGGCGAGTCCCAGCAGAACCCCGAAAACCGAGCAGGCCAGCGATGCGCGTTTTTGTGCCGAAGGGGACACCCAAACCCCCCAAGTGATCCCTGCAGTCCAGATGCCGTTGGCCAAATGGAACACGCATGCAAGGACACCCACGAGGTAAAACAGAGGCCAGACAAAGCCCAGACTCTTCATCGCCTCGGCCAGCGAACTGGCTGCATTATATGGACGGAATTGAGCCATTCCTAAAGGTTCGACAAACCCCAACCACCAGTCCCAGTGAAACCAACCGTGAAGATGCAGCACATGGGTAAAGATAAAGGCAAAGGCAATATAGCCGGTCATCCGTTGCGCCCAATACCGCTTATTGCTGGTAAAGCGGTAGTTCCTTAAGTTCGATTGCCCGCTCCGAGCGATCCAAACTCCGACGATCGCATGGAAGAGGATCGGCAAGAAAATAAAGGTCCATTCGACCACAGGCAAAAACGGAATGCTGTGGATCGCAAAGACGGCGTTCTGAAAAACTGCTGGACCTCCGTTGAGGCTCGAATTGGTCAGCAAGTGAACACACATGTAAGCACCAACGGGCACGAGTCCGCTCAATGAGTGGAGTCGCCGGATAATAAAGTCGTGCTTCTTGAGGAATCCCGCGAGGGACCCACTTTGGGAGGGGGCCGAAGGAGTCGGAACGTTCATGCTGAGGTGTTTTCTGCGGCTTTAACGGTGTCGATCGCAGGCTAGCCGTCGGTCAAGTGCACTGGACCGACAGTTTTGGGTCGAGTTTTCCGGCATCGGAATCCCCAAAAAGCCTACTTAAATGTACTGTAGAGGATACTAGACAATTAACCAACTACCAAGCCTTCGGGACTGCTATAACCCCTACAAACTAGGAACTCGTGTGTCACAGACCCACCCAATACGTCCAATCGGCACCCGTTTTGAGTGGCCCCTCCGATTTCGTTCAGTTTTTTGTGATTTCGTTGACATTAACGACGATAACGAACTATACTCGGAACCGGATTGCCCGGGCTAACCTCTAGCCCTCGGAAATCCCTCCCCGTAACCTTCGGAATTCTCCTCGTTTCGTTTCTTGGACTCCCAGCCAGCGGTTGACTCATGACAAGACTCGGCCAAATCTTCACGTTGTTGCTTCTGATCCTGAGCGTCGCGTTCTTCGTCGCCTCGGTGGTCGTCAATGCTAGCCATAAGGATCTAAGGACCCAAGTCGCCGATTTTCAATCGCGGCAAAAGTCCCTCGAGACGACCATCGATGAACTCAAAAAAGCCGCCGAGGTCAACAAGACCCTCCTGGCTCAAGAGCAAGTCGCCCGACGCGTTTCGCTCGCGGCCCTGCAAACCCAACTCGACACCGAGCGGGAAAAAAACCAACAAGCCAATACGCAACTCAACGACTTGAACTCGAAGAACACACAAGCGACGCAAAGCTTGGCGCAAACCTTGGCCGAACTTAAACGCATCACCAGCGAAAACGATCTGCTCAAGCAAGAGATTGACAAGATCATCACCGATCGCAACGGACAACGACGCACGGTCATCAGCCTGACCGACGAACTCAACACGCTCAAAAGCAAGAAGATCGACCTCGACGCGGAAATCAAAAACCTTCGCGAACAATCGACCCTGTTCCAAGCACTCGCCGATACCCGCGGTGCTGCCCTGGCCGCAGCCGGTGTGAAAGATCCCGAAGATGTTCCTCCCAGCGACCTCAAAGGCGTAGTCCTAGCCGTCGGCCAAGACCAATCGGTCGAAGTCTCCGTCGGACGCGACGATGGACTCCGCGCGGGTCATCAACTCGATATCTTCCGCAATGGCTCCTACCTCGGACGAATCGAAATCCGAACCATCGCCGATGACAAAGCGGTCGGAAAGATCCTTCCAACGTACCGAAAAGGCTTCATCCAAGCAGGCGATCGAGTCGCCTCGAAGGTCTACTAAGTTCTTCCACTGAGTCTTACTTCTTCTGCTGAACTGAACATGTCCAAGCAACCGATCTCGATCTATACGATGATGATCATCCTGGCCAACATTTTCATGTTGCTGGCATGTATTTTTATGGCGATCGAATACTTCGGCCGATGGGGCGGACCTTCCTCTCCCAAGGCACCTAACGTGCAATGGATGCAATCACATACCAAGGATTCGGTAGCTTAGCTCCCCTCGCCGCTTGCCTCTGGATCTGCCTGGTGAGCCGGCCCGTCGTTCGGCAGACCGTCGTTCGGCAAGCCGTGGTCCGGCAAACCGTGGTCCGGCAAACCGTGGTCCGGCAAACCGTGGTCCGGCTCCATGGCCGTCTTTCTCTGAGTCACCTAGCTCTCAGCAAGCTACCCCTGGGTAACATCGTTGTTGGTGGCCTGCTCGTCTTGATCTGCCTGAGTGAATACTCCAGCGCCGTTGCTGCTGGACCTGTCGCTTCTGGATCTGTCGTTGCTGGATCGGGTCGCAAGATCCGGCATGTACTCTTCTACGACGGTCAACCCCGTGAGTTCTCGGTCTACCTTCCTGCCGCTTACAACAGCGACGAACAAGCCACCGGATTGCCGGTCGTCTTTGCCTTCCACGGCGTGATGATGAACGGCGAGACTATGGCCAAAATGACCCTTCTGCACGAACTCGGGAACCGATGCAACTTCATCGTCGTCTACCCCGATGGCGATGGGCATGGGATCCTGCGAACCTGGAACTCCGGTGGCCGCTCAGGCCGACTCGAGAGGATCGCCGAAGACGATGTCGGTTTGGTTCGATGCATCATCGGACAACTTCAAAGTCGCTACAGCATCGATCCGAAACGGATCCATGCGACCGGTTTTTCCAACGGCGCGATGCTCTGCTACCGCTTGGCGGTCGAAGCCCCCGAAGTCTTCGCGTCGATCGCTCCGATCGCCGGAACACTGGCTGTCCCGGTGCGCGGCGCCTCGCGCTTTGTCCCGACGCTCCACATCCACGGCACCGAAGACAAAGTGGTCGCTTGGGATGGTCCGAATCTGAAAACCCCAAAGAACCTTGATTTCCTAAGCGTCCCGCAAACGCTCGAGACCTGGAAGAAACTCCTCTCGGCATCCGGCACCCAACTTGCCGAAAACCCAACGCTCGTCTGCCGCGCCGAGAAATGGCCAGATCGCAAAGCCGACGGCACGAGGATCGAAGTCCATCGCTATGGGCTCGACCCAGAGTCGGACATTCCTGACCTGCAGTTCGTTCGGGTCATCGGCGGAGGACACACTTGGCCCGGCGGCGAGAATCGCGAATGGGTCGTCGGAAATACCTCCGAGGAATTCAACGCCAACGAAATGATGTGGGACTTCTTCCAAAACCACCCACTCCCCTGACCGATCCGACTGATCGGACTGATCGGACTGATCGGACTGATCGGACTGATCGGACTGATCCGACTGATCCGACCGATCCGACTGATCCGACTGATCCGACTGATCGGACTGATCCGACTGATCCGACTGATCCGACTGAACTAGCCCAATACCCCTTCGAGGACCATGAGCATCGCATCGATCTCGCCGTCGGTCCCGACGCTGATCCGCAATCCATCTCCCCACGAACCCGCAGTGGATTGTGTGTAGTCCATATACCGAACCAGGATCCCCTGAGCTTTGAGCGCCTCGTAGATCGGCTTGACGGGACGATCGCTTCGCGTCGCCCATACGAAATTCGTATGGGACTCTGTCACGTCAAAGCCCAGTTGCTTCAATCGTGGGACCATCCTACCTCGCGTCGCGAGTATCTTTGAGACATTCTCCCTGAGCCAACTCTGATCGCTCAGTGCGGCTGTCGCTCCGGCGATGCTGATCGCGTCGGTGTTGTAGGAGTCCTTGACCTTGCGCAAAAATCCGATCATCTCCGGGTGGGCTACCAAGTACCCGAAGCGGAGCCCAGCGAGTCCATAGGATTTGCTGAGCGTTCTTGTCACCATAATGCGCGGATCCTTGGCGATCAACCCAACCGCATGGTAGGGCGCGAAATCGACATAAGCTTCATCGACGACGATCGGACAATCGAGACTCGAGGCAAGCTGCAAGATCGTATCGTGATCGATCATCGTTCCGCTCGGACTGTTGGGATTGGGTAAAAAGACCAATCGTAATTTGTCGGATCGAACGAAAAATTCAGGGCTCAGTTGGAAGTCGGCGCCAAAGCGGATTTCCTCGAATCGTGCCCCTTGGATCTGGGCTAGCGTTCGGTACAGAATGTAACTCGGATAAGGCAGCCGGAGTCGCTCTGATGGGCCGACGAACGCACGGGTCAAAATCGTCAGGATGTCGTCGCTGCCGTTGCCGCACAGAACATGATCGGGGCTGACCCCGAAAAGATCGGCCGCCACGATCCGAAACGATGTCGCTAACGGATCGGGATAACGCTCGAGACGGTCGGTCGCATGGATGATCGCTTCACGCACCTTCGGACTGGGCGGATAAGGATTCTCGTTGGTGTTGAGCTTGATCACCTTGGCCGCCCCGGGTTGCTCTCCGGGCTTGTAAGGTGCCATGTCGACGATTTCAGGACGCAGGTATCTCTTCAAGTCACTCATGGTGATTTATTTAGGCTTCTATTGCATTTGTTCGATGAGTTTCAAACAGGTCTCTTGGACCAAACGCGGGTCGGCGTTTCGATTTCTTTTCTTGGCTTGGCCGACCAAGGCTGCGACGGCTTTGGTGTTTCCGGCTCGGACCTTGTCGATCACGTCGGCGTTCTCGGCCAGGAGCTCCTTGCACAGCGATTCGATCTCGCTCGCATCAACTCGGACAATTCCCAAGGATTCGATCGCCGCATCGACCGAAAGGTTCGGCCCGTCGATGAGCTTAGCAAGCGCTTGCTTGGCCTGCGAGGTATCCACCTTGCCCTGCTCGATGGCCGTGAGAAGTTCGGCCATGCGGGTCGGTGTCACCGGATAGAGCTCGATGCCGATCGATCGGTCGTTGAGTGTTCGCAGGACATCTTGAAGCATCCAAACGGCCACCCGTTTGGCACTGGCACCGGCTCGGATGCATTGGAGGAAATACTCGACAACACTCTTGCCCTGCTGGATAAGGATTTCCGCATCGTTGGACTTGAGCTCATGCTCGTGGATCAACAGGTCGCGATAGTGACTCGGGGTAGCTGCCGATTGCTCGCTCGCGGTCTGCTTCTGAAGTGCTGTCAATCGGACGGGCACAAGATCCGGGCAGGGGAAGTACCGGTAATCGGCTTCCTCTTCCTTCTCGCGTTGGAGTTCGGTTTGCCCGAGGGCATCGTTCCACCCTCGCGTCTGCTTGGGGGCCTGACCCTTGGCCAAGCCGGTTCGTAAAAATTCGCTAGCCTGCCTTGCGACCTCGAAGTCGATGGCCCGTTCGACCGATCGGAAACTGTTGAGATTCTTGACCTCGACGATCGGAGTGGCGATCGTTTTTCCGTCTTGGACGAAGTGCAAGTTCACGTTGGCATCGGCCCGCAAGGAGCCTTCTTGCATGTTCCCATCGCTGACCCCGAGGTAGACCATAAGCAACCGCAGTTCGGAGAGGTAAGTTTTGGCCTCCTCGGCACACGATAGATCCGGCTCCGAGACGATCTCCAACAAGGGGGTCCCGGCGCGGTTCAAATCGATCTTCGAATCGGCCCTTCCGGAATGCTCGTCGTGCATGCTCTTGCCAGCATCCTCTTCAAGATGCGCACGGACGAGGCGAATTCGCTTGACGACTTTCTCGGAGCTCTCGGAGTTCTCCGATCCGCTCGGGTGAGCCGATGGAGCGATTGGGATGTCGACGTACCCGCCTGCGCAGATCGGTAGGTCGTATTGGCTGGTCTGGTATCCCTTGGGCAAATCCGGGTAGAAATAGTTCTTGCGATCCCACTTGGTCATGTCGGCTAGTTCGCAATTCAATGCAGCGCCGGCTCGGCAGGCCAGTTCGATCGCATGCGCATTGAGCACCGGTAGGGCACCCGGAAGCCCTAGACACACCGGACAGACTTGCGTGTTCGGAGGCTGACCGAACCTTGTGCTACATCGGCAAAAGAGCTTGGTCTGCGTTTTGAGCTGGACGTGGACTTCCAAGCCGATGACGACTCGATAATCCGTCGCGGTATCGTTCATGATGTCGGATCTTCAAAGGCGGCAGGGAGTTTGGGTTGGTACTCGGTGGCACGGTGGTAGGCAGCAGCGATCGACAAGAGCTTGGCCTCGGCCAACACCGGAGCTTGGAGCTGCATGCCGATCGGGAGCCCCTCGGGACCCGGCGCAATAGGGATCGATAAAGCGGGGATGCCTGCCAAGTTGGCTCCGACGGTAAAGAGATCTTGTAGGTACAACTGGATCGGATCGTTGATTTTCTCACCGAGTCGGAACGCGGGCTGTGGGGTCGTCGGTCCGAGCAGCACATCGACGTTGGCGAACGCATCGTCGTAGTCTTGGCGTATGAGCCTACGGACTTTGAGGGCTTGGAGGTAATACGCATCGTAGTAGCCGGCGCTGAGCGCATAGGTTCCGAGCAAAATCCGGCGCTGGACTTCGGGGCCGAACCCTTCGCTTCGCGTCTGCTCGATCATCCGATCGAGCGTCGATGCTGTTTTCGCGGCGGATCGAAAACCGTAGTGGACCCCGTCGTATCGAGCCAAGTTGCTGCTGGCTTCGCACGGGGCGATGATGTAGTAGGTGGCGATGGAGTACTTCGAATGCGGCATCTGGACATCGACAATCTGTGCGCCGAGCCTTCGATACGCTTCGACGGCCTCCAAGAGCGAGCTTCGGACCTGAGGGTCTAGCCCAGGGGATTCGATCTGATCGCGGATCACCCCGATCCGGGTTCCTTGGATCCCATGGTCTTGGCGGACTGCGGCCAAGTAGTCTGGCACATCGTGGGGCAAGCTGGTCGAGTCCCTCGGATCGTGGCCTGCGATGGCTTGAAGGACCAGGGCGATGTCCTCGACGCTCTGGGCAAAGACTCCTGCGGTATCGAGGCTGCTGGCATAGGAGATCAATCCCCACCGGCTCACGCGGCCGTAGGTGGGCTTCAATCCGCATACGCCGCAGAAGGCTGCCGGTTGGCGAATCGAGCCTCCGGTGTCGGTCCCGAGGCTCGCCGGGACCAAACCTGCGGCGACCGATGCGGCCGACCCGCCACTGGAGCCTCCGCACGTGCGCTGCAGATCCCATGGGTTGCGGCTGGGGCCAAAGACACTCGTCTCGGTCGAGCCCCCCATGGTAAACTCGTCGAGATTCGTTTTTCCAAACAAGATCGCGCCAGAGCTTTCAAGCCTCTCTACGACGTGGGCATCGTAGGGGGAACGGAAATCGCGCAGCATCCGCGAACCACAACTGGTAACCCCGACCTTGCTGCAGAGGTTGTCTTTGACCGAGATCGGGATCCCGGCCAAGGCTGGGATCGATTGGCCCGTTGCAATCTGCCGATCCCAATAGTCGGCTTGGGCCAAGGCCCGATCCGAATCGATCGAAACAATGGCGTTGATCGACGCATTGGAACGCTGGACTCTGTCCAGTTGGCTCTCGATGAGTCGACGAGAACTCAAGGCACCGGATCGCAGTTGCTGACCCAACGCAGTGAGTGTGAGTGTCATTGGAGTTTTGTTCATGCCCAAGGCTTGCGGTTAAAACAATTCGCTGATCTCGCGGAATCCGAAGTCCACGAGCGGAAATGGCCTACCTGCTGGGCCTGGCAAATGCTGATCGATTGAGAGTCCCAAGGCATGGAAGATCGTTGCGATCACATCGGGTGGTTCGGTCGGACGATCCGCAGGGACCGCTCCGATCGGATCGCTGGCACCTACCACGCGGCCCCCTTGGACCCCCGCTCCAGCAAATCCTACCGTAAAGCAACCTGGCCAGTGATCCCGGCCCCCTGCAGGGTTGACCTTGGGCGTTCGACCAAACTCGGCGACGTTGCAAACCAAGGTATCTCCGAGCATACCTCGCTCGAAGAGATCTTCGATCAAGGCCGAGTAGCCTTGGTCGTACATCGGGGCGACGATGTTCTTCATCCCCTCGATCGACGTAAAGGGCTTGCTGCCGTGGATGTCCCAAGTGATCTCGTCGAAGACGGTCAAGAAGGTGTTGATGGTGACGAACCGAACGCCAGCCTCGACGAGTCGACGCGCCAGCAAGCAGCATTGTCCGAAGCGGTTCATGCCATAGCGATCGCGGACGGCTTGGGGTTCGGCCGAAAGATTGAACGCCTCGCGTGCTTGGGTGCTGGTCATCAGTCGGTAAGCCGACGCGAAGTGCTCGTCCATCATCTTGGCCGACTCGCTGGCTTCAAACCGCGATACCGATGCATCGACGATGTTTCTCAAACGTTGGCGGCGATCGATCCGAGCCGTGCCGATCGAGTCGGGAGGGAGCAGGTCGGGGACCTTGAAGTTCGGTTGGCTCGGGTCGGCCATCAACGCAAACGGATCATGGGCTTTGCCCAAAAACCCGCCAGCTTGGCCATTGGGCAAGTTTCCTCCCCCACGGCCCATGGTTTCCGGGAGGACCACATGGGAGGGCAAGTCCGTGCGTCTTCCGAGCAGGAACCCCGCGACGCTTCCAGCATGGGGTGTATTGACCCCACCTTGGAACTGCCGACCGGTTTGCATGATCTGCCAACCGGCATCGTGCACCGCAGCGCCGCGATGGAAACAAGACCGAACGAGCGAGAATTTATCGGCGATCTGCGCGTGTTTCGGAAGAATCTCCGAAAGAAGCATTCCGGGTGCTTTGGTGGCGATGGGCTTGAACGGACCTCGAACCTCCAGAGGTGCATCGGGCTTGACATCGAACGTGTCGATATGGCTCGGCGCACCGAGGTTGAAAATCATGATCGCCGAACGATTCGATTTGGTCGGATCGACCCCTTTGGAATCCGCTGCGGCTAAGTATTGCGGGAGGCCAAGGCCGATCGCCCCGAGCGTTCCTACTTGGAGGAAATCTCTGCGTCGTGCGCCGTTGCAAGTTTGAGTCGATCCATCACCGACGAAGGTAAGCATGGAGGAAATCTCTTGGGGATAATGCGAGTCTACTAGGTACTACCCGTCAGAGTATACCCAGAAATCACTTCGAGAGCACCTTTGGAATGATCCAAAGAACCACCGGTGGGATCGTCAATATCGCCAAGAGATTCAACCCAAATCCAGCAATCAGCATGTCTTTGACCGGGAATTTTTTCTGGGCAAAGACCAGCGTGTTCGGGGGTGTTGCCACCGGCATCATAAAACCGCAACTGCTAGCAAGCACCGTGGCGCTCAACAGCAGGATCGGGTCGATCTGCATCGCCGTGGCCGCCCCCATGAGCACGGGGATCATCGTCGTGGCGGTCGCGACATTGCTGGCCATCTCCGAAATGGCCACCACAATCAACACCACAACGGTAAGCAAAAGCCACACAGGGATGCCTTGCAACCCCGCAGCGGCCAATCCGATCTGACCGTCGAGCTGCGACTCGGTGATCGCTCTGGATAAACTCAAGCCCCCACCGAACAGAAGCAAAACCCCCCAAGGAACCCTCTCGACGTCCTTCCAAGTCAATACGGGCTTGCCCAACGGAAAGACCAACAGCGCTGCGAGTGCAACCATGGCGATCCAAGCGTCGTTGGCCGGGGATAAACGCGCATGCCAAAGGCTACCCTCGATGGAATCCAACAGCGGGGTCCTAAGGATCCAACTGGCCGCTGCGATGGCAAAGACAATCAATGTGGTTCGCTGATGCCCATCGAGCCTTTGTGTGGACCTCCATTCCTCGGACCACTCATTCGGAACGCTGATCTTGACATTCTTCAGCGGCCAGAGAATCACCACCATCCAAACCCAACACCCCACAAGCAACACAGCCACGATCGGCATGGCAACGAGCATCCAATCCCAAAACCCGATATCGATCCCGCGCTCACGGAGGAACCCAGCAAAGAAAATGTTCGGAGCCGTCCCGACGAGCGTACCCATCCCACCGATACTGGCCGCATAAGCAATCCCAATCAGAATCGACTTGGCAAAGTTCGGGTTGTCCGTCGTTGCGATCACACTCAACCCTAGCGGCAACATCAACATGGTCGTCGCGGTGTTGTTGATCCACATGCTCAAGACCGCCGAGCAGAGCATAAAGGCTGCGACCACTCGGGAAGCATTCGATCCGGCCCATCGCAAAAGAAACAAGGCCCCGATCCGATGAAGCTTGGTCTTCTCAATGGCAAGCCCGAGCCCAAATCCCCCGAGGAAAAAATAGACGCTCTCGTTCGCATAAGGCGCACAGGCCTCCATCATCGCTGATTTGGCCGGATACAATCCGATCAACGGCAATAGGATCATCGGCAACAGAGCAGTCAGTTCCAGTGGAACCGGTTCGCTCATCCACCAAATCGCCATCCAAATGCTCAAGGCCGCCACGGCGGCGGCCAACGGAGGAAACGAATCGATCCGAATCAAAAGCGCATAGGTGATCAGCGCAAGGACCGGACCGAGAGGAAACGTGATCTTGTTCATAGCCTCTAGTATAGTGCCTAAATTCTCGGCCATCGTCGGCTTTACGCCGTCGGAGGCCAAGAGCGATTAGCCTCCCGTCTCCGTCCTATCGCCTGAAACACCTGGCGACAGAACCCGAGCTTTTTGCTTTTCAGTTCCGACTTGGGAGGTACAATGACGACCTCTCAACCATCTGGAGGTGGAAATGACTCAGAAAGAACTACTCACAGCCATCGAGGCTTTACCCAAAGAGCTTCAATTTGCCATCGCGAACTCAGTACTGGACCGCTTGGCAGTCGAAGGACCGCCCCCGATCTCCGAGCAACTCAAGGCGGAGTTTGTGCGACGGGAGGAAGCGTTTTTTTCGGACCCGCAGAGGGGAGAAGTTTGGGAGTCGGTTCGCGAGGAATTATTCAGAAAGTGAACCGAGTTCCTGTCGTAATTGAGCCTGCAGCCAAGTCCGATATCCGTTCGGCTAGAGACTATTATTCTGATAAAGGCGAAAACACTTCCGAGCGATTCAGAGATGAGCTAATAAAGGTGTTCGATCTGCTATCGCGTCACCCCGAGGCTGTTGCCATCGCTTTTGGGTCTACGCGACTCAAACCAATGCGATACTTCCCTTATGTGATTGGATACATCTACTTCAAAGGCCAAGTCCATGTAACCGGAGTCCAATACGGTGGATTAGGCTGGGATGAATTTGAGCGCCGAAAGTTATGAAGTCGAATGACACGTTCTTCACCGTAAGGCGGGGCTTTAACCCGCCCGAGAAGCCGACGGAGCCCCAAGCTACGTCGGATTATCGCAAGCTAGTCGAACCGTTGTTGGCCAGCGAGAATTCATCCGGCGCATTGAGCTCCGCGACTCGTACCAATAAGATCACATCCTGAATCTCCCCTTCCTTCGAACGGGTCCGGAAGAAGTGCTCGCCGATGCCTCTTGGTTCTCCCGTCGCAGTGATCATCAAGCAATCGCCTCGTTGCATGTTGAGCATCAACGACAGGGATTCCCACCGAAGTGTCTCTCGGCGCTCCTCGGTCCGTATCGCCGAGTCCTTGGCCACCACACTGCGGCGGGTTTGACCGTACTCCACCTCAGGCCGCAAAAGCACCTGCGCCGATTGAGGCCCGTTGGGCTTGGCATACAACGAGAAGAGAAAATGTGGGGCCGGAAACTGCCCCCCCCGAAACCCTTCCTCGTTGTAAAACAACGTGACAGTCTCCTTGGGAAGATTGCGAACCGTTAGCACCTTGCGTTGGTCCGGTCGGCATCGCCAAAGCTGCGAGAAACTCGAAACATCGGCCACCACCCCAGCCTGCTCCATCGGGTCTTGCTCGATCCGAGTCGCGTTCTGGGCGACCCAAGCTTGCACGATCGCGGGGATCTGGCCCGAGAACTTGCCGGCCCTGAGCCCGTTTCGATCGAGCAGCATCCTCGGCTCGGGTGCAATGACTTGTTCGTCCGCAAAAGCCCATAGGTCTGGCATTTGCTGAGACTCCACAGAACTGAGCCTCAGCAGAATCGATTCGATCCCCACCGTGTCAGGAGCAAGCTCCTGCGAGAGAATCGTCGACTTGCGAGCCTCAGGCTCCTTGCGGCTCGGCAGCCAGTGTGCGCATCCACTTGCCGTGCTTGCGACCAAGCCGAGCAGGAAACAACGTCTGGAATGGATGACGGCACTCGCGGAACTCATGGATCAGCGGGGCTGAGCTCCAAGCGTCCCGTTGGGCGAGTTCTGATTGGCCGTCCGAGGACCCTGCGGCTGCTGGGCAGGCAAATAAGGAATCTCGTTGGTTTTCCATCCCGCTCCCGGATCGACCGGGATGAAGTCGCGCTGGAAAATCGACTCGCTGAGTTTCTGGAAAATATTCGCGTTGGTCTGACGATTCGCAAACTGATACACCATCCGCTTGTCCCGAGGTTCAATCACCACACCGTTGGCGTTGACCGCCTGGTCGCTCCATTCGGGCATGTACAAAACCATCAGCTCAGGCAAAAACATCTCCCGATCAAGAACGATCTGAACGTGATGGTAGTTGACCGCGTCGACCGGATACTTCGGATAAGCTTCCACTGCATACTTGTTGTCCACCGGACGTCCGTTCTGTGTCCCGGGCGAAATCGCTCGCACCCAATACCTCGCCTTGATCTCATCGGCCTTGACCCCAAAAAGAAACGGCAACGGCGAGTTCATAATCCCAAGCCCCTGCATTTCCGGCGGAAGCTCAAGCTTGGTGCGGATCTTCTCCTTGCGATCGTAATCCCACACGAAGTTTCCATCGCACACGACCCATTCGCCCGAATTGTTCGGGTCGACCTTGAGCTCGACCTGCTTGTCCTTGGTCAATTGCCCAGTCATCTTCGTATAGACCTCGGACTTGAAAAGACCTCGGTCTGGCTTCTGGAATCGGACCACCCCACGGCTCGCCGCAACCGTCACGTCGCTGCGACCCAGTTGCCTTGCCATCTCCTGTACTCCAGGCGCTTGGGAGTCGAACTCCCATCGGCTAAACTCACAACTGAAGCGCTCAATCTTGGCCGTCTCTTGTTCCCAATACGCAAGGATCTGATCGATCGTCTGCTGCTCTTGCGCCGTCAACTCCGGAAAAGGCCGCTGCTGGATCACCTGGCCACCGTTGTTGGGGCCCTGCATCTGAAACTCCTGCCCCTCGCGCACGGCTTGCTGCAACTGACTCTGAACTCGACTGGCCGCCTGAGGGTTCAGCTGAGGATTCAGCTGAGGATTCACCGGCGGATTCTGCGGAACTGCTTGCCCGGGATTGGCTGAGCTGGCCGGATTGCCCGACCCGTAACCCGGCGAGCGAGGCTGTACAATCGGAGCTTGGCTGTAAGCAAACGGCATGGAACTGGCAAATAGACCAGCGACTAGAGCGTGGACTCTCAAGACGCGACGGACTTGCTTCGTTGCGGAATGGCGCATTGGGTCACTCATCCTTAGAATCAATTGGGGAAAACAAGACCCAACCGCACTTGCGGTGCGCGGTTCGGTCTCCGAATCGCCCAGAGACTAGCAAGACTCCGAATCGGTTCCTAGACCGCTTTTTCTCCCTACCCCCCAACACCCCCCAATGGCTCCGCCCGACGCGCAGCGGCGGTGTCTTACAGTGTAGAGCCATTGTCCCCAATGGCTCCGCGACGACGCGCAGCGGAGGCGTCTTACGGCTGTTTGGCTGTTTTGTCTTACTGTTTGTGGTGGTTTCAGGTTCCGATCGATTGGGGACAATCGATCTACCATGCCGACGCGCAGCGGCGGTGTCTTACAGTGTAGAGCTATCATTTACCGAAGCCGATTACTTCCCGATGCAAAAGCGGCTGAACAAAGCATCCAGCACGTCGTTGTTGGCCACCGTCCCGGCGACCTGGCCCAACTCCTCGAGCGCCAATCGCAACTCGCCTGCAACCAACTCGTCGCCAGCTCGGTCCACACACGTCTGCCTCGCATAACCCAAACTCTGGGCGGCACGCGCCAAAGCCGACGCGCAACGCACACCGGTCATCGGTACGACGTCCAGACTCGATTGCTGCCAAGCCGCTACGGTCTGGGCCAAGGCCTCTTGGAGCGGGGCCAACCCGCTGCGATCCTGGACGCTGAGCGTGAAAATTCGCTCGACAGGTAGTGGCCATGGGGACGTCCAGTCCGGTTGCAAATCGCTTTTCGTCCAAATTCCCCATAAGCGGGTGCACTTGGCCAACGCGCCGAGGGTTCGGCTGTCCAATCCCAAGGCGTCGTCGGTCCGGGACTCGACGCTCAAGCACAAGATGACCAAATCCGCCTTGCTGAGGACTTCCCAGGTCCGCTCTTGCGCAAGGCCGCGGGGACCGGCCCCCAAGACCTCTTCGAGTCCAGCCGTATCCAGCAGATCGATCGCGATGTCTCCCCATCGGACTCGGGATCGGACATAGTCGCGGGTGGTTCCGGCTTGGGAACTGATAATCGATACCTCGGAATCGCTCAACGCGTTGATCAGCGAGCTTTTGCCCGCGTTGGGTGGTCCAATGATCGCAACTTGAAACTCGGCCCCCTGGCCCCGCCGTTGCTGGATTTGCTCTCGAAGCCGCTCGACCTGCTGCTCGGCCTGTTCGAGTCGTTCCATGACCTGGTCTTGCTCGACAAACGCAATGTCTTCATCGACAAAATCCAAACCCGCTTCGAGGTCGGCCAAAAGGTCGATCAGGTCCTGGCGCAAGTCCTTCAACGGGCCTGAAAGTCCGCCCGCCAATTGCGACAAAGCGACCTGAAACTCCCGTTCCGAGTGGGCATGGATCAGCCCGAGGACCGCTTCGCATTGCGTCAGATCCAATCGACCTGCAAGATACGCTCGGAGCGTAAACTCACCCGGTTTGGCCAACGTAGCACCTAGCTCCAACAAGCGCGCTTGGACCTGTTCGAGCAGGACCGGCGCCCCGAGCAGATGGAGTTCGGCCGAAGGCTGGCCGGTGTAACTGCGAGGATCAGGCCAATAGAAAACATCCACCGAAAGCTCGCCGAGATGCTCCAAAACCAATTGGCTCGGATACCGCCGGGCCGAACGAGCCGACCTTAAAGCTCCTGCAAGGCTCGGAAAAAGGGCTTCTAGGATCGGGCCAGACTCCGGACCGCTCATGCGGATCGCACCGCGCAAGGCACCCTGGGTCCCCGTCGCGATCGCACAGATGGTGGATTCGGTCTCCAATGGCACGTGGTCGACTCCGGTCCAGGATTGCTTAATTCTTGACATCCTCAATCGATGATCTCTCCTGGATATCGTATCATGGACGGAGAAAATTCCGATTCCTCATGCGGCTTTTCCCGGCTGGTTCACGATGCATTCCTCAGCCTACCCTCAGGCAACTCGACGGTGGTTTAATACGCTCGGACAACGCTCCATAAGCCGGATCGCTCAGACTAGGCCCCTCGCGTTGGCCCTCGCGGCGGTCTTGTGCGCGAACCTGTGCGCGAACCTGTGCGTGGGCCTGTGCACAATCGCCTGCGCTCCGATGGCCACTGCGCAGGAACCCCAGCAACCAGGTAGGCCCCAGCAACCTGGTATTCCCCAGCAATCTGGCCGGCCCCAGCAACCAGGTAGAATCGGCATCGGGGCACTGGCCAAAGCACCCGATGCGGTATGGATCGAATCGCTCATCGAAGCCGATGCGATGGATTTGGCCGTCGAGGTTTGCCGATTCCATTTCGATCGCTCGATTCCAGACTCGAACGCTCAAGCCCAATGGCTGATGCTGCTGATGCATGCCAAAGCCGCCGATTCGCTCGGGAAGATCGATTGGAACGCAGCGGTCAAGCCACTCCAAGAGGCGATCGAACAGCTTCAAGGCCTCGATCCCAAGCCCTCGGCATTGGGCGAACCGACCTACCGCAAGCCTTGGGTCCACTGGAAGCTTCTTTGGTGCCGACGTCTGCTCAACGAACACGCCCTTGCAGCCTACTTGGCGGTCCCCGGTCGCCAAGCGTTGCAGGAATGGTTGTTGCAATCGATCCGTATCGGACTCGATGGGATCGATACGCTCGAGCAATCGGTCGCCAGAATGCAACCCGATAAACCATTGCTCTCAAGAGCCGACAGGCAGCGCAGGGATCAAACCCGTCCCAACGAGATCACCGCAAGTGAGATTCTCGATCTGCGCGGTGAGCTGGAGTTGCTGCGTGCCGATTTGCTGTACCAACGTTCGCAATGCTATGCGTCCGAAAGCGACGAACAAATCGCGGCTGCAACGCAGATGCTCAGCTCGATCGATCGCGCCACGGGTCGGCTTCCTGCGAACTGGGCCCATCGACCGCTCCTGACGTTGGCCAAGGCCGAGGCCGAACTGCAGCTCGGTCGCCACGGCGCGGTCCTCAAAAGCCTCGATGAACTTTGGATCACCCTGGCAACCGACCCGAATCCACAGGCCAAGGCATGGCGGATCCGCACAGCGGCGCTGGCCGTCCGCAGCGCAAGCCGCACGCAGGATTGGGGGGGTGCCGAGGCCTGGATGGCACGAGCCGGAGGCTGGCAACAAGCTCCCGAGTTGGCTCTCGAACACCTTGGAATCCTGGTCCAACGCGACGCCAATACGCTCGAACCTCAAAGGATCCTTGCACTCCGCGAACAAATCGCCGATCGCTTCGGACGCTACTGGCAACAACGGGTCGATGCGATGCTCGTGTCGAACCCCCGCTTCGAATCGGGCCAAAGACCCAAGTCCGATACCTCGATGGCCTCGTTGGAGTTGTTTCGCATCCAGGCCCGCCAAGCCATCGCGGCAAATGAATTCGAAACGGCCATCGAGAAGCTCCAGCAGGCCGAGTCGGCCGCCTCGAAGCTCGATGCGAGCCAAGAAGCCTTCCAATTCGCCATGCAGATCGCTGCCTTGCTCGAACGCACCGGCGAAACGTCGGCTGCCGCCGACGAGTTCTATCGCGCGGCGATCTCCTACCCGGAATCCCCCACAGCTTCCTCGGCTGGGCTGATGTCGGCTTGGTTGATTCGCAAGAGCGACTCGAATCTCGATCCCGAGGCCAAGCTGTTGCAGGAGAAGATTTTTTTGCAGCGGTTGCGAGAAACCGCGCTGTCCTGGCCAGAGAGCCAGCCAGCCCAAAAAGCATCGGAAATGCTCGATCTTCAATGGCTCACCAGCGGCCAGTACATCGCCTGCCTCGAGTTTTGGAAAGAGCTTTTGGCCAAAGACCCCCAACGATCCGACATGGCCTTACGACGCTGGTTGCTCGTGGCCCTCGTGACGCAAGACGACTGGCTCGAGAAACCGCTGGAGAACCCCCAGGGCGTCCGCAAAGCCGCCTCGGAGTTGCAAGCCGCGTTGCTCGAATCCAAAGTTCCTGCAGAACGCGCGGCACTGGCTGCCTGGATGGACGCTACTTGGTTGGACGCCAACAAACCACCGCGCCGATGGTCGCTCGCCCCAGGTCCAGGGCTTGAAAGCCCAACTCCCCCGGATTTGATAAGTCAAATCGCCGAGTTTTGGAACCGGTGCGAGGCAAGTTGGCAACAAGGAGGACCACAAGGGGGACTCCGCGCAGAAGATGCCGAAACTGCAAAAGACATCGACCAGTTGGAGCAACTCCGCAAACAACTCGGCGATTTGGCCGATGGGGTCTCGGGTGGCTTCCAAGTCCGCTTGGATCGATTCCTCGAGTTCGGTCGATTGATCCTGCCGCCTGGCGACCGAGCTGCGAGCGATCCAGCGAAACTTCGCCAAAGACTCGAGGCGAGGATTTCCAAGGAGCCGAAATCGCTATGGTGGGTCTATCGATCGGCGCGCGCCATGCAGGCGACGAGCCAGTTGCGCGAGGTATCGCTCGGTTGGTACCGACAGATGGCAGCGGGGGTTGCAGCCGGGACCGAGCCTTGGCTAGAAGCCCGAGCGCGGAGCATTGAAATTCTCCGAGCGCTGGGTCAGGAATCCAAAGCCGTCGAGCTTGGCCAATTGGTACTCGCTTCGTATCCGAATCTGAGCGACGAATGGAAAAAGCGATTCGGTCCGAATCGAGATCCGGCTGTTAAGAATTAAACGCAAAGTCGCAAAGTCGCAAAGTCGCAAAGAAATCCCTTCTGTAGCGTAGTGGATCTCCCGCACAAGATCCGTCCGCTCAGTATTGCATCCGATCCCTGATCGCCCATATGGCTCTGGAATTTTGCTAAGATGTATCTTCTCAAAACTGAAACGTTTCAATCCAGCCCCCCTGAGTTCGCCCACTCCCAACGATGCTCTGCCCGTTCTGTCCAATCGATAGCCAACGGATCCTCTTTCGGCACTCCGTCGGATCGGCAAGCGTCGTTGCCCTCTGGGATGGCTTTCCCGTCAGCCCCGGCCATCTGCTGATCGTCCCGGTCCGGCACGTCCCAACCTGGTTCGACGCCTCCCCCGAAGAACACCAAGCACTCACGGGTGCATTGGAAATCGCCAAATCCCACATCGAATCGCAATTCCAACCCCAAGGCTACAACATCGGGATCAACGTCGGTGCCGCCGCCGGTCAAACCGTTTCCCACCTACACGTCCACCTTATCCCACGCTACCACGGCGATGTTTCCGACCCACGCGGCGGGGTGCGGCACGTGATCCCGCAACTTGCGAATTATCTAGCCGAAAATCCTCCCGACTACCTCGTCAACAAAAGGACCTACCGCTCCGGTTCATCGAGCCACTTTACACGAGGCGAACTCGATCCGCTTTTGCCTAATCTCAAATCGGCGATCGATCGGTCCGAACAAGTCGACTTCTCGGTGGCTTTCATCAAGCAGAGTGGACTCGATCTGCTCCGAGGGCATTTGCAAGACCTCCTCGATCGCCAAGGCCGCGTTCGAATCATCACCGGCGATTACCTCGATGTGACCGAACCCGAAGCCCTCGAGGATCTGCTTGAGCTAGGCCCAAGCCTCGAACTTTACGTCGTCGAGTGCAGCCCCGGAATGTCCTTCCACCCCAAAGCCTACCTCTTCTACAACACCAAACATCCATCCACTGGCCACTCAGCCACTGACCACTCTCCTATTGGCCATTCCGCCTACATCGGCAGCTCGAACCTCTCTCGCATGGCTCTGCAGACCGGGATCGAGTGGAACTACCGCGTCGATCCGACGATCCACAGCGCTGGATTCGGAGCCATGACCGCCGCCTTCGAAGAGCTCTTGCAAGACCCCCGCACCAAACGGGTGGATACCGATTGGATCGATCGGTACCGAGCCCGTCGCCGCGAGTCGAAGCTCATTCGCATGGACATCGACAGCGACACATCCGAACCGATACCAGATCCGCATGCGATCCAGCGCGAAGCCCTCGCGGCGTTGGCCCAAACGCGGCTCGATGGGAACCGAGCTGGCCTGGTCGTCCTAGCGACGGGACTTGGTAAAACCTATCTGGCTGCATTCGATGCGGCTAGCAAAACGCCAACCGACGAGTTTTGTTTTCCTCGCGTGCTGTTTGTAGCCCATCGCGACGAGATCCTCCATCAATCGATGCGGACATTTCGCAGGATCCGACCCAGCTCAAGCTGTGGCAGGTACGACGGGAGCCTAACGGCTTTGCAGATCGGTCGCATCGAGATGCTCTTTGCGTCGATCCAGACGCTCGGCCGCGTAGAGCATCTGAAGCGATTTGCGCCCGATGCGTTCGATTACATCGTCGTCGACGAATTCCATCATGCGGCGGCTTCGACCTATCGGAGGCTCTTGGACCATTTCCAGCCCAAGTTCCTGCTGGGGCTGACGGCCACCCCCGAGCGGACCGACGGCGGGGATTTGTTGGGGCTGTGCGATGAGAACCTCGTCTACCGCTGCGACTTGATCCGGGGGATCGAAGAGGAGTTGCTCAGTCCGTTCGAGTACTTTGGGGTCCCCGACGAAGTCGACTACAGCAACATCCCTTGGAGGAGCAGGCGGTTTGACGAAGCTGCATTGACCACAGCGGTATCGACCCATGCCAGGGCCCAAAATGCGCTCGAGCAATTGCATCGGGTGGGTGCCAAGCGGACGTTAGGTTTTTGTTGTTCGCAGCAGCATGCCGACTTCATGGCCGAGTACTTTCGGGGAGCGGGGTTAAGGGTCGCGTCGGTCCATTCCGGACCGGATTCGGATCCGAGGGCCAGGTCCCTTGATGCCCTTTCGACCGGTGAGCTCGACATCGTGTTTGCCGTCGACATGTTCAACGAAGGGTTAGACATCCCGAGCATCGATACGGTCTTGATGTTGCGACCGACCGAATCGAGTATTTTGTGGTTGCAGCAGTTTGGTCGGGGCTTGCGCAAGAGTCCGGACAAGCAGCGGTTGAAGGTGGTCGATTACATTGGGAACCACCGAACGTTTTTGGTGAAACTTCGCTCGATGCTCCAGCCGTTGTTGCGAGTGGGCGAGTCCGATTCGGAGATCCGGCGAGGGTTGCAGATGTTGCAGCAAGGCGAGGCCCAGTTGCCTGTCGGTTGCAGTGTAACGTATGAGTTAGCGACGATCGATTTGATTGAGCAAGTGCTGCGTCCTGCGAGTCGCACCGAGGCGATGAATGCCTTTTATCGGGACTTTGAAGAGCGGCATGATCAGCGGCCCACGGCCCGGGAGGCCTATCATGCCAGTTACAACCCAAGGGCATTGAGAGCAAGTCATGGGAGTTGGTATGGGTATGTCGCCGCGATGGGTGGACTCCAAGCCGAGGATCGGGCGGCATGGGAACATCAGCGAGCATTTTTCGAGTGGGTCGAAGTCACACCGATGGTCAAGAGTTACAAGATGCTGGTGTTATTGTCACTATTGCAGAGCGAACTACCGCCAAGCGATACCGGGACAATCGAGATTGGTATCAGTGCGATGGTCCAAGCCGTGCGTCGGATGGCCGATCGGAGTGCGGCATTGAAGGCGGATTTAGGCGAGGAGCATTTAGAGAGCGATTCCAAGTTACGGCGTCATTTGGAGCGCAATCCGATCAATGCTTGGACCAATCCCGACGGTGGCTATTTCGAGTATCGCGAGGGGGTTTTCCGCTGGTTCGGGGGGGACCTAGGCATTCACCGCGATCGCTTTGCAGGGTTGTTACGGGAGTTAGTCGATTGGCGATTGGCCGAGTACTTGGATCGGGGGAAGGAGCAAGTGGGATATCGTTGTCGGATCATCTCATCGGGAGGTCGGCCCATCATCAAGTTACCCAGCAGGACCGTTGTAGCGAACCTTCCGATCGACTGGGTATCGGTCGAGATTGACGAAAAGACCTATGCGGCCAAATTTGCCCAGCAGTACATCAACGTCGTCAGAGAGACCCAGGAGTCCGCAGAGAATATCCTTGGCGATATCTTACGAAGTTGGTACGGCCCGACGGTTGGCCAGAGAGGGACCCGTTTTGAGGTCCAATTAGTGCAAGAGGCCGACGGCTGGCAGCTTCGCAAAGTGTAACGGAGCCGTATATCTCCCGCAAAAAATCCGGCTGTTAAGAATTAAACGCAAAGTCGCAAAGTCGCAAAGTCGCAAAGAAAACCCTTCTGAAGCGTAGAGGATCTCCCGCAAAAGAACCGGCTGTTCACCCTCACCAAATTTTCCCCTAACATTACCCACCTAAGTCACCGCGCACGCACCAGAAACGCGGCCCCCCTCGCCCGCTGGCGGGAGAGCGACCGTCTAGGGGAAAGGCAAGTGAGCCGATTCGAAAATCTGAAAGTTTTCGAATTCGATCCCATGCTCCTTGGGGGCTCTGCCCCCAAACCCCCGGGATTTT
>JAJTEK010000225.1 GCA_021299695.1 Pirellula sp.
TCGTCTATTTTCGAATTGACGGAGATTTGATCATTATCGTGGGATTATTTACCAGTGGCGAAGATGAAACAGACTTGATGGTTCGACGATAGGACCAATCCTGGCGTCTTGGCTGAGCAAATGGGTACCCCCGTTTTGCTAGAGAAAACAATACCATAGGTGTTCCATCCGAGTCTTTTTATCGCCTTTTGAACTCTCCAGAAACATTGGGGAAAACATCAAAAAGTTCGGTTCCTGTCCTCTCCGTTAGTTTTCTGAAGCCCGTGCTGCAAAACCAAAGGTTTTCCCAGGGTTTTTCGCATTTCTGGCCAATTGCTTTGGAGTTCTGTAGCGCCCATGCTGGCTCGGTGCATGGCGGATCGCGGCGTTGTATTTCGCGTCGCGCACCGAAAATCGAGTCGTTTTTCGAGTCGCGCTGGGTCGCCAAAACTCTGGGGTTTTGCAGGGCCCGTTCTGGTACCGATCCACGCCGGTGGAGGCGGTAGGATTCGAACTAGGCATGTGATAAGTACTTCCGCCTCTGTGGCGTTGGATTACGGGCTTTGTCCTGCCTTTCGCTGCTGAGATTCCGACAAAGAAAAATCCTAACTATTTTGACAATTATTCCGTTTTTGCCGTTTTCCGGACCTTGTCCGTGCGGGGGGGGGGGGGCTTATGAAAAAATTCAGACACCGTTTACTCGACTCACGAAGCGTTACCGAGAAGATTCAAATTTTCACTCGATTACTCCTGACTATCGTGATGATCTCGTGCTCGATGCTCGCTAACTTTGCAACAACGAATGCAGCGGTCATTATGCTTCAAAGTCAAAATGACAGCGTATATCCTGTCTCTGCAACCGACCTTCTTCACGGGATTGCACCGACTTCTAAATCTCAAATTTTTGACAGGGAAGGCCTGAACTCGGATACTTCAGGGATTAGTCTTACCAATGGATCTTTTGGGCCGTTGGGGCTCACGGGGGTAAATCCTGAGGTCAGCATCATCAATAACGGAGGTTTGCTCGTTTATGATCTCCCCTTCAGCACCGACATTTTCGAAATTGCGACGTACACTGGATGGCGTGATTCTGGTCGGTCGAAACAGGACTTTACGGTATCGGTTTCAACCGACAGCGGGCTCTCCTGGAATCTTCTGTATAATGTTGCATCTGTACCAGGGGGCATGAGTCAGGAAGTGCGTTTAATTGACTCGGTCGGTGCTCCGTTGGCAGTCAATATCAACGCGATCAAATTTGAATTTCCGAATACCCAGAACGGATATGTAGGCTATCGAGAGATTGATGTATTCGGCAGTCCTGCAGTGCCTGAGCCGAGCATGATGGTGATAGGGACATTGTTTGGTTTAGGTGGGCTTATGGCTAAGAGGCGGATGAAGAAGTAACCCTTTTTCCTTTGGGTCGTTTCCCGTAGCCATCCGCTGCCAAGCGGTGGACGGCGGCGCGAGTAAAGCCTCCACCGTCTGGCGACAGGTGGCTACGCACACCGGCAGAGAGTGTCGCCCTCCGGGCTAAATCCAAACAGCCGGATCTCTGCGGGAGATCCACTACAAAACAGCCGGATCTCTACGCGAGAGCGATACCACGGAATACACCGAACACACGGAAAGATAACATAACTGCGGGAGGATTTATTTCCGTGTGTTCGGTGTGTTCTGTGGTTAGAAAAACGGGATAGGAACCCTTTGTACCAATTCCTCGTCCCCACGATCGGCTCGCGAAGGATTGCATCGACACCGAGTTTATCGATGCACTGGCTTACCCGCGAATTTCGGAAATCCTATATCCAGGATGTTTCGGATCGAAGAGATCCTCTTTCCACCGAGCCCCCAGGCCAGGTCTCTCGGGCAAGCTCAGGTGGCCTTGTTCGACCCGCACCTCGATATCGATCAACTGCGGATAAAGGGTTGCAAGATGAGCACGGACGGTCTCTTGATAAGCGACCCCGCTGTTCGAGCTGGCGATATGCAAACCCGACAAGAGGGTCATCGGCCCGGTGCAATCGTGCATCAATGTCGGAACGTTGTAGGCTTGTGCCAGCTCCGCAATTCGACGCGTTGCCGAGATACCCCCGACCCAGGTCGGATCGATCATGATCATGTCGGCCGCTCCGGCTTCCAAGACCCTTCGGTAGCCATCGATCGTCACGAGCATTTCGCTCACGGCCACGGGGATATCGATGCTCTTTCGAAACTCGGCCATCGTCTCGACGCAGTCGGGCCGCAGGATGTCCTCGAGCCACAAGGGTTTGACCTCTTGCATCGCTCGTGCGATCTGTCTGGCTGCGGCCAAGGAAAAAAAGCCATGCCCGTCGAGCATCAGATCGATCTTGTCTCCGACCTTGTCGCGAATTGCTCGAAAAGGCGCAAGTCCTTCGTCGATGTCCTTGGGAGTAAGCAACTGGCCCCCTTGTCGACGATACACCGCATCGAACGACCAGAGCTTCATGCCTCGGTAGCCCAGTTCGATCAGCTCCTGAGCCAATTCCTCTGGTCGATTCATGCTCGCCCAGTTGTCCTCGAGCGGCCCGGGCTTGCCGGGATCCCCGTGCCCGGGCCATCCCGAAGATGCCGGCAACTGCTGGTTGCGTCTGCCATAAGGTCGACTGCCGATAGGGCTCGAAGTTCGGCTCCCGTGCCAGCAAAGGCGATCATCCGTTCATACAGAAATCGCCAATGGCTCTCGATCGCCAACGCATCGGCACCCAGAAGCCTCGGAGCAAAAAAATCATGAATCACTGCGGCGACCGATGTCGGAATATAGTAGGTCTCGCCATGCCCGATCCATGAGGTTCCGCTGGCATCCTGGACGTGCAAACGCAGCGCAAGGAGTCCAGGCATGATGTCATGAGGCACAAGCGTTTCGATCCCGACGATCTGTGGCCAACGTCGGTAAGCATGCTGCTGCGTGAGACTCGAAGCTCTATCGATTTGCGGATCGTTTCGTTTTTCAAAAGTTTTCATCGCAGGTTCTGTCTCTCGGCTCGGATTGAAGTTTGCCCGTCCATCATTTCGCTCGGTAGACCTGTTTGCCTCCGACATAGGTTTCCAACACCTTCGTCGATGCGATCTGATCGACGGGGCACTCGATCAAATCCCGATCGATCACGATGAAATCAGCAAGCTTCCCTGTCTCGATGGAACCTTTTTGCGTTTCCTCGAAGGTCAGATACGCATTGTTCCAAGTGTACAGGCGGATGGCTTCTTGCCGTGAGATGGCTTGTTCGGCATGCAGTGGGCTATCCATTCCTCGGGGGATTCTCGCCACGGCGCTGCTCATCCCCAGGAACGGATTGTAGGGGTTAACGCTCCGGAGCGAACCGATTTTTTGCATATGGTCCGAACCGCCACCGACGATCACTCCCGATTCGTTCAAGCTACGGTAGGGTTGGAAGTAGGCGGTTCGCTCCTGACCGAACTGTTTCAACAGCGTCTTGCCATCGAGCAGCAACCAAGCGGGTTGCAAGTCGGCCACAATTCCCACCTTGGACATCCGCTCGATGGCTTCGGCGCTCATGAAATTGCAGTGGGTGATGCAAGGTCTTTTGTCGCGGACTGGGAAATCCTGGGTTGCAACTCCCTCGTAAGCGTCGATCAATGCATGCACCGCTCCATCGCCGACGGAGTGCGCGGTGAACTGCAAGTCGTTTTCCAAAGCGAGCTTGGCCATTCGATAGAGCTTGCTAGGCTCGACGTAGAGCAGGCCTTTGTAGTTCGGGTCACGGATCGAGTAGACGGAACTCAGCCCCCAGGGCTCGCGCATGTAGGCGCTACCGGTGAGCATCCCACCATCGAGAAAGATCTTCACTCCGCGGAGCCACAACCGATTGTCGTAACTGTGTCTCGGATGCGAAGCGGCCTTGAGGATCGTCTTTTCGATCTCCTCCATCGACGCTTGGGCGTTGACCGAATAAGAGAGAAAAACCCGGCAACTGAGCGCATCGCGCGAAAGCAACGATTCGTAGAGGCTTATCCCATCGTCGCTGGCCAATCGATCGCAAATGCTCGTCAAGCCGACGCTGTTGTAATCGCGAAGAAGCAGTTCGAGTCGCTCGCTGCGCTGTTGTTGATTGGGCTTGGTGCCCGGATCTTGCCATTGGACCAAACGGGTACAACTGCGAAGGATGCCGTTGGGTTCGTCGCTGATCGGATCTCGCTCGGTGTATCCTGGCTGTCCATCGGTGATCTGAAAGTCCTTATCGATACCACAGAGTTTCAACGCCAGGGAATTCAGGGCACCGTCGGGTCCGGTTCTAAAGAAGACCGGGTTCTCGGGAGCCACTTGATCCAACTCGACTCGGGTCGGAAACCGCTGATCGACCAGTCGCGTCACGAAAACTTGACTGACGAAAATCCATTTCCCTGGCTCGAGCACCTTGGCCCGCGATCGGATGTAGGCTAGCACATCCTCAATCGTCTCCATTTCGGGGATGGGATGATCCCATTCGAAGATTGCAGCATCGGGAGCATGCACATGCGAGTCGATTAGTCCGGGCAAGACCATGCGGCCTTCGAGGTCCTTTTGGATCGTATCGCTATTGGCGAGTTTTCGCACAATCGCATTCTGTCCGACGGCGACGATCCGGTCCTTTTGGACCGCGAAAGCTTGGGCAATCTCGGAGCGGGAATTGACGGTGACCACTTTACCGTTGTAATAGATCGCGTCGACGGACATCGGCTCCTGAGCTTCATCGCTCTTTGATGCGGGTTGACGTTGCAAATAGTACATTCGACCGTCCTCGGCTCCGCCCAGGAAATCCCTCAGGCCATCGGAGTTCAAATCGATCGTCGTGGGAGAGACGTCGTGTCCTTCGATGTTTTTGTCGGCCAAGGATCCGCTGTTTTGAAAAACCCAGTTCGGGGGACTATCGTCGGTCCGTCTTGGGGTTTGGGTCATCAAATCGGCGTTTTTGGAGTTCAGCAGCCAATCGAAGTGTCCATCGCCGTTCCAATCGCAAACGGCAAGCTTGCGTCTGCCAGAGCCACCGGCGGCTCTGGAGTTGAGTCTCAGAGGGCTACCTTGGGCATCGAGGAACGCCTTGCGCGGGGGCTTGAGCCGCATTCCATCCTGATGAGAGTACCGTTCGAAGTAAACCAGATAGCCCTCGGTGTCGAGCATCGCCAAGTCCATCAGGCCATCTTGGTTGAAATCATAAACGACCGGAGTGGTCCGCCATTGGGTTAAAAGCTCGTTGGCTTTTGGCTTAAGCCATCCCCAGGCCAATTCGGGTTGGGGGGTCTCCCAATCGACTTCGATCGGCTTAGGAGGGGCAAGTACCGGAGCGCCCGGTTGACCGACATTCTTGAGCCAGACGACCTTCCCGAGAATGCTATTGAGCACGATGTCCTTGAGGCCGTCGCGATCCCAATCGGCGACGCTCAGGGTGGTATAGCCCCACTTGGCCTCTGCCGGGCCTTGGATGCTACCGTTGGGTCCGGCCATGACTCGAAAAACAGTGCCGTCGACTAGAAGCTTTTTGGGGCGGTCCCATTTAGGGAGTGCGACTCCGGGCCCGCTGAGGTTTTCAACGAACTCGATATAACCGGCTGTAT
This sequence comes from Pirellula sp., assembly GCA_021299695.1. GTDB lineage: Bacteria > Planctomycetota > Planctomycetia > Pirellulales > Pirellulaceae > JBKCUI01. The sequence continues at coordinate 5,551 of JAJTEK010000225.1, forward strand.
TACCCGAGAGGATATCCTCGTCTCCATCGTCATCCCAGTCGACGCCCACGGGGGTAGCGAGCGCCCCGCATTTGAGCGTATCGGCGATCTGCTGAAAGTACCTTGGTTCCTCGAAAATCGGAGTTCGTTCGGCCGAACGCTTGCCGGTGTTTCTGAGCAACGCAACGCGTCCGTCTTCGTCTCCGACGATCAAGTCAGGGAATTGATCGCGGTCCCAATCGAAGGCTACCGGGACGATCATCTGCAGATCCATCCGAAGGGGTTGGCTATTGGCACTTTGGACCCGGACAGCGTCTTGGTAGATAGGATTTTGACGAGTCCCGACGTTTTGGAAATAGGTGAACCCGTCGAGGAATTCACCGCAGAGCAAGTCCAAATCGCCGTCTTGATCCCAGTCCAAGACGTTCGGAGAGGGGCAACCGAAGGTCTCCAGCGGAGTCCCTGAGGCATTTTTCAAAGCGATCGGTTCGGCAAATTGACCCTCTGGCAATCCTCGTAGGAAATAGACGAAACCGCGTAAGGGACCTGC
>JAJTEK010000010.1 GCA_021299695.1 Pirellula sp.
CCGCCCCCCATGCCACCCATGCCACCCATTCCGCCGCCACCCATTCCGCCCATACCCCCCATTCCGCCGCCCATTCCGCCCACGCCACCCATACCGCCCATGCCCATGCCTTGGGCTACGACGGGAACGGCGCCGAAGGTTTCTGGGAGGACAACATCGATGGATTCATCGGATTTGTTGCGGAAGATGATGTTGGCTTGTTTGGAGTCCTTGCCGATGTATTCGACGCTGATGAGGCCTTGGTCCATCGCGTCGAACATCGCGACGCGTTTGGCGGTCCCGAGTTTGGCCGGTTCGGATTTCTTGGAGCGGGCCAAGACGTTGGCTTTTGGAGTCGAGACACCATTTTCGGTATCGGCGGCAAAAGTTGCCGAGCAGAGGAGCCCTGAGAGGGGAGCCAGGGCAAGAGAAAGAGCCAAATGGCGGAGCAAGTTTTTCATCGCGGTGGTCTCCATCGAAGATCGAAGAGAATGGTTTCGGATTGGCTTTGGAAAAATCCGGGGGGATTGCCTCGGATTCTATTTTCGGAATGCAAGTGCTGTGCCATTCATAAAAATAGGATGCCTAGCCCCATCAAATTAACCGGAGCGATCGGAAAAATCCACTGATTTCGGGTGGAAATAGTTGGATTTGTTTGTGGGAGTTTCCAACATTTTTTAACGGAACACGGTATCAAAGTGTGGGTCCAAAGCGTTGCAAGAACGTAGCGGTTTGCTACCCTCAGAGTTCAAGAAACGCGCTCAAGCCGCGAAAACTCCGTCTCAGTGTCTCTAGAACGATAGGATTTTGGTCCATGTCTTACTATGTCGGCGAAGCCCTGGTGGGCGAAGGCAATGAAATTGCACACATCGATTTGATGATTGGGAGCAAGGATGGGCCAGTTGGCATCGCCTTTGCCAATGCCTTGTCAACCCAGAGCAGCGGTCACTCGAACTTGCTGGCTGTTTTGGAACCGAACGTTGCGGTTAAACCTTCGACGGTGATGATTACGAAGGTGACGATTAAAGGGATGAAGCAGGCTGTGCAGATGTTTGGCCCTGCCCAATTCGCGGTGGCCAAGGCTGTGGCAGACAGCGTCGGCAGCGGCGTGATTCCGGCCGATCAAGCCGAAAACTTGGTCATTGTCTGCGGCGTGTTCATTCACCCTGCAGCCAGCGACGATCGAAAGATCTACGACTACAACTACAAGGCCACGGTCGATGCGATCGCCAACGCGATGAAGGGTCTACCGACGGTCGCCCAGATGGTTGCCAAGAAGGATACCGCTTCGCACCCATTTAAGGGTTTCTAGATTTCGGTCGATGCTTTGCAATACGAACCAGGGGCTCGAACCGGGTCCCTGGTTTTTTCATAGTCGCCTTTTTCCACTGAGCGAATGTCTTTTCTCAACGACTTGAAAATTCTCTATTACATGCTCTTGCGACCTGTGCGTGGAAAAGACCATGCGCAGCGGATGGAGAATTTTTATGCGGGCCAAGCCGACCACTACGACGATTTTCGCAAGCGGTTGCTCCAAGGACGTCAGGAGGTCTACGAACGACTCGGGCAGAGCCACCGAGGCACATGGGTTGATTTCGGGGGTGGAACCGGAGCGAATCTTGAGTTCATCGGACCGGCGATAAGCAAGTTTGAGAATATCTATGTTGTGGATCTGGCCGAATCGCTCTTGGGGGTCGTCCAGAAGCGAGTGAGCAAAAACGGTTGGGGGAATGTGCAAGCTGTGGCGGCCGATGCGACCCGTTGGACTCCACCGACTGGGCAAGTCGATGTGGTGACGTTCTCTTATTCCTTGACGATGATTCCCGATTGGTTTGGCGCAATCGAAAATGCGCTTCGGATTTTGCGTCCAGGGGGAAGCATCGGAGTGATCGATTTTTATGTTGCTCGCAAGTACCCTGCCCAGGGGCTAGCCAAGCATGGATGGTTCAACCGAACCTTCTGGCCGGTTTGGTTCTCCGGAGACAATGTGTTTCCAAGCGCAGATCATTTGCCCTTCCTCGAGCAGCACTTCAAGCGCCAGTGGCTTGAGGAAAAGCGGGCCAAGGTACCTTACATGCCCTTGGTCCGAGCCCCTTACTACCAGTTCATTGGAACCAAAGCGTCGAGCGACTGAGGGCTCGCATCGGGTGACTTTCATGGCTTTTGAATTCACTTGCCCGTTTTGTTTGAGCCGCATGCAAGTCTCCGAAGAGTTTCTCGGAATGAGCGGGCCTTGCGCCGAATGTGGCAGGCCGGTGGTCATGCCTACGCGCGACAGCCAACGACGCTTGGTAATGGCGGTTCAGACGGGCAAAGCCTCCCCTAAAGAGCCCGTGGGCGAAACCTCCGGCCGTCGGGATCCGGCCGATCGAGCCTTGCTAAGAGCCATAGTTGGAATCTCGGGGGTTTTGCTCGCGACGATGTTGCTCGCTGGTCTGTTCGTGGGGATGCCTGCATTGCGTAGGCAGTTGAAGATCGCCGATCGCAACAACGACTTGACCCGTATGAAGGCGATCGCCACGGCCTTAAACGCTTACTGCGACCGCTATGGGACCTATCCTCCAGCGAGTCTTGACGATCCGACCGGCAAGCCTCTGCTTTCGTGGCGGGTTTTGATTTTACCGTTTTTAGGACACAAGGATCTTTACGATGAGTTTGCATTGGATCAACCTTGGAACAGTCCGCTGAACCTGTCGTTGATGCAGAGGATGCCCGAGGTGTTTTGCAGTTCGAATTCCCCGGATGCTTATGGGACCAAGCAGCCGAATTTTGTGCTCTTGACCGGCAATGCAACGGTGTTTCCTCCAAGTGGTCCACTGGGACGCACGCAAGTGACTGATTCCCCTACATTGTTGTTGGTCGAGACGAGCAATGGGCTCATCGCATGGACCGAGCCGGGGGACATTGACGTGAGTGTCTCTGGGGTTAAGTTCGGCAGCGAGTCGATGAAGTCGATCGGTGGCCTGCACGCCGAGGTCGCTTTGGGGGTCGACACTCGGGGCGAAGCGATGATCATTCCCAAGACGACCACGATTGCCGAGCTCGACGCCTTGGTCAGCCCCAACGGAGGCGAAGTGATAGCTAGCAAGGACTGGACCGCGCATCCTTAGGGTTTGGATTGGAAAAAGAAAAATTCCAATCCTAGAGAAACCAAGTCGACTGATGTTGACTTGGGGGATTTCGATCGAAGATACTCTTTGCCCCAAACGCGTGGCTCACCAAGGTGGGTCGAAATGGTCCTTTCGACCATGGCGTTGGAAATACCAAAAACTCCGCCCGCTTGTAAACACCGGATTTACCATGAGCACGACTTTTGACAATCAGACCAAGGAGCGAGTCCGGCTTGCGGTCAACATTGTCGAGATTATTTCTGGGTATTCGGAGGTGCGGCGACAGGGTCGAAATTTTGTGGCCCGTTGTCCGTTCCATGATGACCGTCGTCCGAGCATGCAGATCAATCCCGAGCGACAGAGTTGGAAGTGTTGGGTATGCGATGTTGGGGGCGATGTCTTTAGTTTTGTGATGCAGCGCGAGGGATTGAGCTTTCCGGAGGCTTTGCAGTACTTGGCCGACAAGGCTGGGATCGTGATCGATACGGTCGCTTCGAAGGCCCAAGGAGTCTCGGCTGAGGATAAGCGTACGTTGTATCGGGCTTTGGACTGGGCGGTCGGAGAGTTTCGATCGTGTTTGAAGCAAGATCCCGAGGCGCAGGTTGCTCGGGAGTATATTCAAAGTCGGGGGCTTGAGGCCTCCTATGTGGAGCGATTTGGTCTTGGGTATGCCCCTGAGTCTTGGAGTTGGCTTGCCGATCGGGCTGTGTCGGCCAAGGTTTCTTTGGATGCGTTGGAAAAAGTCGGTTTGCTTGCACGGGGCACGAACGACTCTCGGTACGATCGGTTTCGCGATCGGTTGATTTTTCCGATTCACGACCCGCAATCGCGCCCCATTGCCTTAGGGGGGCGAGTGCTACCTGGGGCCCCAAGTGATTCGGCCAAGTACATCAATTGCAGCGAGACGAGGCTCTATCAGAAGAACCAAACGCTCTACGGGTTGAACTTGGCCAAGGATGCGATTACCAAGGGGAGAGTGGCGGTGGTCGTCGAGGGTTATACCGACGTGATGATGGCCCATCAGTATGGAATCGACAATGCGGTGGCTTGCTGCGGCACGGCCTTGACCGAAAACCACATCCGGTTGCTTAAACGCTACTGCGATTCGGTCGTGTTGATGCTCGACGGTGACCAAGCCGGGCAGAAGCGAACCGGGGAAATCCTTGAACTGTTTCTCTCTGAGTCGATGGATTTAAGGATCCTATCGTTGCCCGAGCAGCTCGACCCTTGCGACTATTTATTGCGTTACGGTGGTGATGCGATGCGGGAGCTTATTCCCCAGGCAGTCGACGCCTTGGAATATAAAATTCGCACGGCCTGTCAAGGCTTTGATCCACTGCTCGATACCCATCGGGCTACCACGGCACTCGATAGCGTCCTGAGCTCACTTGCCAAGATCCCAGAGTCGAGTCAGTCCGATTCGCGGACCGGTCTACGTATCGAGCAGATCATGTCCAGACTCAGTCGTCAGTTCGGCGTCTCGACTCCCCAGCTTCGACTCAGGCTTGAGGATTTGCGCAAGCAATCCAAGCGGTGGTCGGTCCGTTCCGATGAGAACGAGGCACAAGAAGTCGAAGAGCGAAAGCCTCAAGCGATCGAGTATCACTTTAGAGAGCTTTCACCCAGCGAGGTCGAGCTCATCGAGATCTTGGTCCTGCATACAGATTTGGTTCCGATGGCCATCGAGCGAATTGCTAGAGAGCATATGTCCTCGCCGACCTCGTTAGCCATTTTTCAACTTTATTTGGATTTGGAACTCGATGGCCACGCTTTGGATTTTCAAAGCGTCTTGACCGCAACCGAAGAACCTTCCCTAAAAAACATCCTTGTGAGGATTCAAGAGCAAGCCATCATCAAGGCAACCAAGTCGACCATGGATGCCCATGCGCGACTCGAATCGCTCTGCGAGCGATGGGCGATCCAGGATGGATCGGACCCTGTACGATCGCAAAGAGATGCCTTAGAGGATCGCTCGCTCGATGACCAGTCGCAAATCGATCTACTCGAGTCGCTCATACGCCAAGCGCAGCTCAAGCACCGGATCGAGCAACCGTAGACCCAGCAACTGGACATGGACGTCTGGTTGTCGATATTTTTCCGAAATCCAAAGGAGTGGAGCAGATGGAAAGCCAAACAAAGGACCTTAGTCAACTCGTCGAGTTGGGACGCAATCAAGGTTATTTGACGTATGAGCAAGTCAGCAATTACCTTCCTGACGAAGCCAGCACGGCCGAGAAACTCGATGAGTTGTTCGTTGCCCTTGACCGCATCGGAATCGAAATCGTCGAGGCTTCGGAAATTCCCGGCAGCCAGCCAACAGGGGCTTCGATTCCAAATCGAAATGCAGGGGCGCTCAAGCCGGTCAAGTTGAGCGTCTACCGAGGTGAGGATTCCGAATCGAACCAGCCATCCCTTGAGGCAAGCCCCGCACCGAGGGCTTCGATGACCAGCGATCCGGTCCGTTTGTACCTCTCGCAGATGTGTCAAATTCCGCTTTTGAATCGCGAACAAGAAATCGCGTTGGCAAAGAAGATTGAAATCACCAGGCGCAAGTTCCGGCGAGCGGTTCTGGGCAACGACTATGCACTCAGGCACACTGTCGAGATTTTACGCAAGGTCGCTGCGGGTGTTTTGCCCTTCGACCGTACGATCAAAGTTTCGCTTACCGAACAGTTGACCAAGGAGCAGATTAGCGGCAGGTTGCCCACGAATCTAGGGACCTTGGACCACCTGATCGAACAGAACCGTCGCGACTTCCAAACCGTGGTCCGCAAAAGCTCCTCCGAGGGTGCCAAGGCGACGTGCAAACTCCAGTACCAGCGAAGGCGGAACAAGACGTTGGTGTTGGTCGAAGAGCTCTCGTTGCGGTCCCGGCGCGTGATCCCATTGATGCGACAACTCGAGCAATTTTCCCAACGCATGGATTATCTCACCGAGCGGATCGCCGATCTGAGACAAAAAGGGACCCAGCCCCTGGAACTGGATCGATCCCTTGGGGAACTCAGACAACTGATCATGACGACACAGGAGAGTCCCAGGTCCTTGCGTCGGCGCGTCGAAGAGTTTCGTAAAAGCTACAAGGAATATGAGGCTGTCAAGCGTCAGCTTTCCAGCGGCAACCTTCGCTTGGTCGTGTCGATTGCCAAAAAGTATCGCAACCGTGGCATGAGTTTTCTGGATCTGATCCAAGAAGGTAACACCGGTTTGATGCGAGCCGTCGATAAGTACGAATATCGCCGTGGCTTTAAATTCTCGACGTATGCGACTTGGTGGATTCGCCAAGCCATCACCCGTTCGATCGCCGATCAGGCTCGAACGATTCGAATCCCGGTTCACATGATCGATATGCTCAGCAAGCTTCGGCAGGCACAGAAAGTACTGACCCACGAGTATCAGCGCGAGCCGACGGCAATGGAGCTTTCAGAGTATTTGGACCTGCAAATCGAGGATGTCCAGCGAGTGATGGACATCGGACGCGGACCGGTCAGCCTTGACCGGCCCGTCGGAGAAGGAGAGGACAACTTTTTGGGCGAGTTTCTCAAGGATCCATCGAGCGACAATCCGGCCCGAAACGCAAACAACGGAATTCTCAGGGATAGAATCGACTCTCTTCTCAAAACCCTCACCTACCGCGAGCGCGAGATCATCCGTTTGCGTTACGGGCTGACCGACGGTTTTTCCTACACGCTCGAGGAGGTCGGCAGGATGTTTAAGGTGACGCGCGAACGGGTCCGGCAGATTGAGTCCAAGGCAGTGGCTAAGCTACAAAACCCGGTCCGTGCCGGGATGCTTGAGGGTTTCCTCAAGAATGTGGCTTGATCGCCAAGTGCAAAAGACCTTGACAAACCTATAATTCATTGGGGAATCTCGATCGCGGACCTTTCCCGTCCCATTCCTCTCGCTTATGCTTTAAGGCTAATATTTGGCCGGTGAGCACCTTCGTCGGCGACTTGGACGATCCTGCGATTCCCCAATGAAAGAAACATGAAAGACGCGCCGTTTAAGGTTGAGTTTGCACCCCGAGTGCACCGGCTACCGCCCTACCTCTTCGGTCGAATCAACAACCTGCTCTACCAGAAGCGAAGGTCTGGGCAGGATGTGATTGATTTAGGGATGGGTAACCCCAGCGATCCGCCTGATCCATTGGTCACCGAGAAACTCGCCGAGGCGGCCTCGGATGTTCGAAACCACGGCTACTCGAAAGCCAACGGGATTTTGAATCTCCGTAGAGAATTGACCAGCAAGTACTTGCGCAAGTACGGAGTGCGATTGGACCCGGAATCCGAGGCGATCGTGTGCTTGGGGTCCAAGGAGGGCTTCTCGCACATGCTTCTGAGTCTCATCGGGGCGGGCGACACGGCGATTATTCCTGCCCCCTTTTTTCCGGTTCATATGTATGGCGTGATCCTGGCTTCTGGCAACGTCGTGGCTCTGGACGTGGCCGATACGGATCGGTACCTAAAAAATATCGCTTATACCTGCGAGCATTTTTATCCCAAACCCAAGTTGTTGATCATCAACTATCCGCATAATCCGTCGACCGTTACGGTCGAACCGGAGTTTTACGTCGAGGTGGTCAAGCTGGCCAAGCGTTATGGATTGATGGTCATCAGTGACTTCGCCTATGCGGATGTGGCCTACGATGGCTACGTCCCGCCGTCATTCCTTTCGGCTCCTGGGGCCAAGGATGTCGGGGTCGAGTTTACGACCATGAGCAAGGGCTACAACATGGCTGGTTGGCGGGTTGGGTTTTGTGCGGGCAATTCCGAGATGATACGCGGCTTGGCGACGATCAAGGGATACTACGATTACGGCATGTTTCAGGCGATCCAAATCGCCGCGATCGTTGCGCTCCGTGACACGGAAGCGACCGTTGAGAAACAATCGCGGATCTATCAAGGACGACGAGATGTACTGCTCGAGGGGCTAAGGCGTCTGGGCTGGGAGGCACCAACCCCTAGGGCTGGTATGTTCGTTTGGGCGAAGATTCCCGAGCCGTGGGCCTCGCAAATGAACTCCATCGACTTTGCGATGATGTTATTGGAGAAAGGAAACGTTGCAGTCAGTCCCGGAGGTGGGTTCGGCCCATCGGGTGAGGGCTATCTTCGGATGTCCTTGGTGGAGAACGAAGCTCGATTGCGACAGGCCGTAAGACATATAGCAGCATGTTTGGATCGAACCGCTCCGGCCCAATTGCAGTCGGTCTAGCTAACGGGTTTGTTGGTTTTCTAGTAGGAAGCAAAGACGCAAAACGATGTTACCCAAGGTTCAGATTTCTCTCGATTTGACCAACCTCGAAGAAGCCTTAGCGACGGCCCAAGAAGCGATGGCCGCTGGGGTCGACTGGCTTGAGGCAGGCACGCCGTTGATCTTGGCCGAGGGGCTTCGTGCCATTCGAGGTCTCCGGGAGCGATTTCCCGGGGTTCCGATCGTAGCGGATTTGAAAACCATGGATGGAGGGTATTTAGAGGCCCAGATGATGGCACAAGCCGGTGCGACCCACGTGGTGGTTATGGCCAGGGCTCATGAGGAGACGATCAAATGTGTCGCCAAGGCAGGTAAAGATTACGGGATCGGGGTTATGGGAGATAACCTGGGCTGTGAATCGATGGTCGACGGGGCGAAGCGGTTGGAGGATCTCGGCTGCGATTATGTCATCCATCATATCGGGTACGACGAGCGTCGAGGGATCGCAGCATCGGGGCGCCGAGCCCCCAACCCCATGGATCAACTCCAAGAGGTTGTTCGAGCCGTGTCGGTTCCAGTACAAGCTGTCGGGGGATTGACCTTGGAACAGGCGATCAGCACTCCGAGGTTCGGTGCCCCCTTGGTGGTTATCGGTGCACCGCTGGTGATCGATAGTGATCGGTTCTCGACGGCAACGAACGATCCGATGGGGGTTTTGCGAAAAATCTGTCAAGAAGTCCATGGGTTTGGGGACGTTCCAGTCCGGCGGGAACACACCTAGTTGACGTGAATAAATTGCCTTCACTGATTTTCCGATTTGGAGAACGATTTTTGATGTTCGATCGCGATAGTGACTACTCCTTCAATTGGAAGGCGGGCTTGATCAGTCTAGCGTTATTGCTGGTCGTTGGAACGTCTTTGTTTCTTGTGCACCGAATGCAACTTGGGCGTCTGGAAAAACATCTGCTCGGTCGAATCGAATCGGCCAAGGAATCGGGCGATCAAGAAGAAACCATCAAGAGCTTGAATCGATTCATGGTCTACCAGCCTAATGCTCCTAGGCAAAAGGTGGAGTTGACCGAATTGATGGCCGATCCCGATGCACCGAAACTTGGTTCCGAAGTGTTGATCCCAATGCTCTACCAAGCCCTTGTGTCTTGCGAGCAGAATCCTGAACTAGGGGATAAGCTTCCGAGTCTCCGAGGGAGACTCTTAGACAACTTGTCCCGAGCGATGCGATCCGGAGAAGCCGTCGAGCAAATCGCAAAGTTAGCCACCGAGCAGATCGATCCTGACTTGGACAAAAAGCTCGCCTTGACCCGTTACCGACATTTGGTCGTAGCAGGCGAGGACCCATCGATTGGGCGAATTTTGCCCGGCACAGCGACCTGGGTCGAAAATCGATGCAAACTCGATCCTGTCGACCATCTCCAGGAGGCCCTAAGGAATCGAAAAGGGGATGTCGAATTGACCGCGATGCTAGGAAATGCCTGCATTCTCGAGCCGACCAAATTGCTCAAATCGAATCTTGCGAAGTACTCCTCAGAAGAGCTTGCTTCTTTCATGAAACTTAGGCTCACCGAGATGCTTCAGAAGAATAAAGCGTCGCCGGACGCGAGATTGATCAATTATCAGATACTCTCGCGGATCGCTCCAGAGCAAGCTTCTGAGGATATCGAAAAAGCATTGGCGGAATTCCCTGAGGACACCTCGATTTTGCAACAAGCCGCTGTTCATAAAATGGCAAGGTTGCTCGAGGCTAAACGTGCTGGCAACATCGATTCTCTGAATACCCAAATTGAGCAAGCCGAGAAATTACTAGAGAAGATCAAGCTTGGCGTCGGCATGCGAGCACCATTTACCTATTCGTCCCTTTCGGAATTGGCGTTGGCCAAGAATCAGAAAGACAAAGCGATTGAGTTGCTCGAGGATGGGATACGAGTCTGCGAACCCCCTTTGATCGATCTTCGGTTGCGAATTGCACAGATCTACAATCAGAGCAATGAGCCTCAAAAAGCGATCGAAGCGCTCAAGCTAGCTGATGATACGCTCCGACAAGATGCTCCACGATTGAACACTGCACAGCAGACCGAGTACTCTAGGGCTGTCAAACAGCAGTGGCTCGAGTATTACAATGCGCAAGGAAATCTTGTGGCTGTCAACGAGCAGCTCGAAGGCCTGTTGGTTACCACCGCATCGAGCGATACGAATACCGAGCTGAGGATCCAGGCTTTTGCTGCCGAAGCGTTTCGCAAAATCGGCTATTGGGACAAAGCCACCAACGCCTATCTAAGAGCTTTGGCTCTTGCACCGACCAACGATACGCTTCGACGCGGTGCTGCAGAGTCGTTGATCAAATCGAACCGAACTGCCGATGCGATCAAGCAATTTGAGACGATTCAAGAAAAGCAACCAGGTGACTGGATGCAGATCGCACTTCTTCGAATGCTATTGCAGAACCTTCAGCTTGGCGTCGATGCATCTGAGTCGAAGGCTATCGAAACGGCCTTGAGCCGCGCCCGCGAATCGGCCAAAGCGAACAAAATCGATGACTCGTTTACCAATCTGTTGGATGTCCTGGACGCCGATTTCGATGTCCGTAAAACGAATCCTTCGAAACGCCAGGAGAAAATTGCCGAGTGGACTCCTAAGCTCGTCGCCTTGAGCCACGATAATCCAAACCAAGAGCTGCTTTTAAAAAATGTGGTCAACTTGCTAGTCACATGGGGGGAACTTGAGAGTGCAAGGAGCGTTCGGCAGGTTCTGCTGGATCAAAACCCCGATGGTTTGGATTTCCACCTCGAGCAAGCAACCCAACTGGCCAACTCCGGACAAGTCAATCAAGCGATCGATTACCTCATGGAACGCCTTGAGGATTTCCCGGCGGATATACGACTCAATCAATTCATCGTCGGGCTCTTACCGATCGACGAGGCTTTTTCGAGTCGGGCAGAAAAAATGCTCGACGCATCCGGCAGAAATTTTTCAGCCATGAGCGATCTGTGTGAATACCTGCTTCGCCTCCCTCAATATGCTGGGGAAGTTTCGCAGCAAGAGAAAGCGAAGTCCCTTCCGAAGGTGGAGCTTTGGAATGGCGTTTTGCAATCTGCCGAGCTGAGACTCCGCAAACTTGAAGGAGAGAAAGGAACGGCTTGGCGATACACCAAAGCACGCCGATTGCTGATCAAGTCCTTGTTCGATGAACGCCCCGATTTCTCAGCGGTACTCGAACTCATTCAGCAAATCGAAGAAGTGCGTCCCGAATGGGCCTACCTGTACGTGCTTCGAGGTGCACTTAGCGAACAAATGAAAGAGCCTTCCAAGGCCATCAAAGCCTATCAAACCGCCGTGGGGCTTGCGGTCGACGATATTCGGGTCTTTGAACGATTGATCGAACTGCTCTATCAAGAGGGGAAATTTGAAGAAGCCGAAACCTACATCGCACGGCTCGGCCAAGTTTCCAATAGATCCAACAGGATCGCTTCGGTCGCCTTGAGGCTTTCGGAGAGAAACCAGTCCAATACGTTGGATATCGCAAGATTGGGGACAGAAGCTCGACCGCTAGATCCTCAGGCTTGGATCTGGTACGCCAAGGTCATCGAGCGAACCTCTCGGACCATGGGCCCACAGGACCGCCAAGCCAGTGTCGAGCAAGCCGAGAAGTACCTAGTCCGAGCAAGGCAATTGGCTCCTGATCAATGCGACTCGGTTCGCGCTCTGTTCCAACACTATGTGTTGACAGGGCAAACTCCGGAACTTGAACTTTTTGTGCAAGCCGTCGAAGCCGATCGGGTGATTACACCGGAACATGACCGCTTGAACACCCTCGGGAATATGTTTCTCTTCATGAACAAACTCGATCGCGCTGAGGATTGCTACAACAAAGCGATCAGCGCCGGAGGCGATGTCGCTCGAAACGGTTTGCTCAAGGCCGAGGCGATGGTAAGAGGTGGGAAGCTATCCGAAGCGATCGAATACCTTTCGGCGCTCGCGAAAGACAAACCGGAAATCCGCGAAGTTCGACAAAGCCTTGCAATGCTTCTGTCCAATCGAAGTGCCCCCTCGGATTGGAAACAGATCGAGGATGTTTTGGCCGCTCCACCGTTTGGGAATTCGCTCGAAGACCGCTTGGTCCATGCGAAGCTCTTAATGACCAGAAGGTCCTATGCAGATCTGGAAAAAGCACGTGCGAAACTTCAAGGGGTCACCGGTGTTCGAAGCGATTCGGCCAGCGAAGTCCTCTTTACCCTCGGTGTGATCAACCGATACCTTCTGGACCTTTCTAATCGCGATCAAATCAAGAACACCGACACACGCAACTACCAAGAAGCTGCAGATTCGGCACTTGAGCAAGCTGCATCGAGCACTCCTCCAAACGAAAACTACATCGCCGGTTACATCAGTTTTCTCATCGAGCGAAATCGCCTCAAGGACGTCGAAACTCAACTCGGAAGGCTGTTGTCCCTCTCGCCTAATTCGCGAGGTACAGCGATGATTCGAGCACTTTGGCACCAAGCCAAAGATCAAAAAGAACTTGCCCGCCAAGTCGTTTTAGATTGGTTCTCGCAAACGGCCAAAGTCGACTACTCGACAAGCGTTGAATTGAGTGCGATTTCAGACGAAACCCTGGCCTTTGCCAATGCCCTTTTTGAGGTGATTGAGGATAAGGAAAACGCCGACCGAACGTTTGATGCCATCCTGGATCACAATCCACAGATTGCGAAGAACTATCTTAACTCGCTATTGCGTCATGATATCTCCTTACTACGAAATGCCGCGTTGAGGCGAATAACCGACTCGATCGATGAGTTAAACCTCACTCCCGTCGATACGACTGTCCTCCTCAACGTCGTCTCGATCCTGCAGTTCGATCAGGAAAAAGTCGACGCACTTGTTGGAGTGCTCAAAAAGAAACTCGATGAATCCAATGAGATCGACATGCTCGTGCTGGTCGCGATGGGGGATTTCTTTCTTGCCAAAAAGGCCACTCCGGAGGCTCTTGTTGTCTACAAGAGAATCGTTGAGAAAGAACCGAAAAACCCTACCGCTTTGAATAATATCGCTAATATCCTTATAGAGATATCCCCAGACAACGCCCAAGAAGCTCTCGGTTACATCGAACGTGCCGTGGCCATCTTGCCCAACAACTCAGTACTCTTGGATACGCAAGGGACCGTGTTGATCTTGCTCAAGCGGTATGATGAAGCCGCCCAAGCACTGAGCTTAGCGACCAAAGCCGGCGGGGATCCCCGCTCGGCTCTCCATTGGTACATCGCCCTGATGAATGCCGGAAAAACCCAAGAAGCAGAAACAGTCAAACCGATGATCGATCGCAAAAGTCTTCGAGACGTCTATCTGCTCCCGGAAGACAAGGCGGCCCTTGAGAAACTCTAAGCGGACTTCGTAAACTTACAGGCTCAGGTCGCTTACGCACCGAATTTGCTACGCACCGAATTTGCCCAAACGGCCGGCATTGGCCAGAGCCAAGGTCATCAAGTACTGGGCTTCAAAGTGCCCCAGCCCCCCGGTAATACACGTCGTCTCGTTGAACGTGCTGTGGGGGTCCGGACGGCAACAGTCGGAATAGAGCAACGTAGGGACCGGATGCCAAGAATGGCTCTTGAGGTAGCTCGGTGTGCTGTGATCTCCGGTGACAATCAAAACGTTCGGGTTGAGTTTTTGAATCCGACCGAGCACCGAATCGAGCTCCTCGATCCGAGCCACTTTTTCCGAGAAGTTCCCATCCTCTCCGGTGCTGTCGGTGTACTTAAAGTGCAAGAAAAAGAAATCGTAGCGGTCCCAGTTCGCAGCGAGCTCCTCGATTTGTTCCTCCAAGCTCTGCGCGTTTCCCACGATGTCCATCCCGACAAGTCTGGCCAGTCCTTTGTACATCGGGTACACCGCGATCGCCGCGGCCCGCAATCCATAAACCTCTTGGTAGGACGGAAGTTGCGGTTTGGCTGCAAACCCGCGCATGGTGTGAAAATTCGCCTTGGGATGACCCGCCAAAATCGACTTCGCTTGGCGTAGGAATTCCTTGGCCACCTCGGCTGTTTTTTGGCTCTGAGGATTCTGTGCGACGGGCTCTAGAGCCTTCACGCCGGTCATTTGAGGGTCCGTATCGGCAACATTGCCCCCAAGTCCCTCTCCCCGAAAAACAACCACAAAACGATGCTCCTTGACCGGCTCGACAAAGATCTCGATACCCGGAATCTGGATCTTCCGGAGCGAAATCGCAAGCGGTGCGCTTTCCTGACTGCTGATCCGGCCCGCACGTCGGTCGGTGATCCGATCCTGATCGTCGATCGTGCAAAAATTGCAACGAATCGCCACGTCCTGCGGCTGCAACTCAAAGCCGATTCCCGTGGCCTCTAGCGCACCGCGACCGATGAGATACTTTAAGGGGTCGTACCCAAAAAGAGCCAAGTGACCCGGTCCGCTCCCAGGCGCGATCCCTGGCTTGACCGGAATACTCGCCCCTTGAACCCCCAAGCTAGCCAACGCGTCCAAATGAGGCGTTTTGGCCGTCTCAAGCTCGGTCAATCCACCCGGCTGCATCGGCAATCCACCAAGCCCATCGGCCACCAACATCACAATTTTACTGCCGTTATCCAACTGCAACTCTCGCGTCAACGTATGAATATCCATCGCCTTTTTGAAACTCCAAATACTGTGGGGGGAATCGAAATGGTCTAAACCCTAGAGATCGACAGATTGTTTAGCAAATCTCAGAGTATTCACAAGATGGAGCAAGGCGCTAGACTGTTCGTTTCCCCTGCGAGCAGTTACTCTAATAAGCTTCAAACGTAGGGGATCCTCTTCGTTTAGTAACCTTCGAACGCCACTTCGAACCCTTCGCTCTCCAATCGCATGATCTGTATGTCCCATCCGACTCTCTTGAGCCAAACCTCCCAATGGAGCCTCACGACGATCCTGCTGGTCGTTTCGCTCAGCCTGTCTGCAAGTCTCAGAGGCGCCCAAGACAACGAAGCCAGCAAGTCCGGCACCTTAGGAATCTCCAAAACCCAACCCGACTCTGGTCCTTTTGTAAAACTCGCCGACGATGCGTTCATGGTGCCCTATTCCCATAGCGTCGAAGGTACCGAAGTGAGTTTTGAAATGATCCCTATCCCCGGAGGCAAAGCCACCATCGGATCTCCCGATGAGCAACCCGGACGTAGCCAAGACGAAGGCCCCGCGTTTACCGTCGAAGTCGAACCGTTCTGGATGGCAAAAACCGAACTGACTTGGGCTGAGTACAAAACATTCCTGAAAACCTACGACATTTTTAAACGGCTCTCCCGCCAAGGTGTCCGCAAAGCCTCAGGGCTTGACCAAGCCGACGCGATCACCATCCCTACTCCTCTTTATGAACCGAGTTTCACTTACGAGTTCGGCGATGATCCCCAACAACCCGCCGTGACAATGACCCAGTATTCGGCCAAACTCTACACACAATGGCTAAGCGGAATGACCGGCTCGCAGTACCGTCTGCCCACCGAGGCCGAGTGGGAGTACGCCGCCCGCGCAGGAACCAATACGGCTTATTCGTTCGGAGACGACCCCGCAGAACTCGATCAGTATGCGGCTTTTGCCGACAACAGCCCCGACGGAGCCCCCAAAGTCGGTAGCAAGAAACCGAACCCTTTCGGGCTCCATGACATGCACGGTAGCGTTTGGGAATGGACCCTGGACCATTATGCATCCAATAGCTACTCAGGTCGCCAGGGCAAAACGCTCAGCGTATCCGAAGCGCTCGTGATGCCTAAAGAAAAAAGCTCTCGATGTGTCCGTGGCGGTGGATGGCAAGACCCTCCTGAACGCCTCCGGTCCGCCGCGAGGCTTGGCTCCGACGACAAAGTCTGGAAAGACGCCGATCCCAACGTCCCCAAAAGCCCTTGGTGGTACACCGATGACCCAGCTCGCATGGTCGGCATGCGATTGGTCCGATCGGCTAGGCCATTGCCCCAAGAAGATCTTAAAAAGATCTGGGGTGTCGACCATGACGAAATCAAGGAGGATGTCCTGTTTCGACTCGAAGAAGGGCGTGGAGCGATCGGGATTTCCGTTCCTGAGCTTCTGCAAGACTTCAAACGCAAGAAGTAAAACGTAACCTAGTCTTCAGTAAAAAGAGCCAACGTTATGGGTGCACAATCGCAATCTACTTCCGGTTATCAGTGGGATTGGAACTTACCAAGGCTGTTTATCCGACGATGCAGGGAGAAAGGTGCTCAGCTAAAAGTCGCCGATTCCTCAGGAGTCAAACTCTCCGGAAATGATCTGCTCCTGCGAACTTTAGCCCTCAAACGCATCATCGATCGGGAGGTCTTGCAAACCCGCTTCAAAGGGCTCGATGAAAAACAGGTCGGGGTGCTGCTCCCACCGACCGTACCGGCCGTCGTGGTCAACATGGCTCTGACCCTGTCTCGACGCGTTGCAGTCAACCTGAACTACACCGTCTCTGAGTCCATCATCAACCGATGCATCGAACAAGCCCAGATCAAGCACGTTCTGACCAGTCGTAAAGTCATGGAAAAGTTGGGCATGAATCTCGACGCCCAAGTCGTCTACCTCGAAGACCTCAAAGACAAAGCCACCTTAGCAGACAAAATTGTCGCATTCACGCAATCGAAATTCATTCCTGAATCGATCCTGGCCCGCCAATTCCAACTCCATAAAAACAAACCCGATGACCGTCTGACCATTATCTTCACCTCGGGCTCCACAGGGGTACCCAAAGGGGTCCCGCTTACCTTGAACAACATTGCCTCGAACGTCCAAGGCTTCGATGCGACCATCCACGTGCGCCCTGAAGACTGTTTTCTGGGGATCCTCCCGTTCTTCCATTCCTTTGGGTACACAGGCACGCTCTGGGCCGTCGGTAGCCTGCCATGCTCAGGGGCTTTCCACTACAACCCCCTGGAACCCAAGCAGATCGCCAAGCTGATCGAGACCTACAAATGCACCATCGTCCTAGGAACCCCCACTTTCTTGCGAGGTTTCCTCAAACGCATCGAGCCCGAGCAATTTAAAACCGTCGATGTCGTCGTCGTCGGCGCTGAAAAAATGCCCATCCCGCTAGCCCAAGCCTTCGAAGAGCGATTCGGTGTGCGACCCATCGAAGGATACGGAACGACCGAACTGAGCCCCGTCGTAGCGGTCAACGTACCCCCAAACCGCGCTCGACCCGATCAAGCCAACAACAGCCTTCGAGAAGGATCCGTCGGCAAACCGATTCCAGGCGTTCGAGCCCGAACCGTCTCGCTCGATGACCACTCGATCGTTCTTGGGCCGAACCAAACAGGAATGATCGAAATCTCCGGACCAAACGTCATGTCCGGTTATCTCAATCAGCCAGAACTGACCGCCAAAGTCATGAACAACGGTTGGTACATCACCGGTGACGTCGGACTGGTCGATTCCGACGGTTATATCCACATCACCGGTCGAGAAAGCCGATTCTCCAAAATCGGTGGAGAAATGGTGCCTCACATCCAAGTCGAAGAGGAAATCAACAAAATCGTAGGCGGAGACGAAGACATCCTAACACTGGCAGTAAGCAGTGTCCCGGATGAAAAGAAAGGGGAGAAACTCATCGTCCTTTACACCCAACTCCCCGAAGAGCCTTCGGCCATCGTCAAAAAACTCATCGAAGCAGGACTTCCCTCGATCTACGTACCGGGTATCGATGGCTTCATCCAAGTCGATGCGATCCCAATCCTGGGCACAGGTAAACTCGATCTGCGTGGCTTGCAGAAGCTCGCCTTGGAAAAAACTCAGGCGACAGACTGATTCAGACCCAGGCTATTTGACCCGCGAATGAAATCCCACTGGAAAAGGATTCAATCCTATCGATGCAACAAGCTTCCGACGAACCTCAGGAATCCTTCGACTCCAAGTCGCTCCTTGCTGACCGCTCGTTTTGGGGGATCGCCATCACCCAATTCCTCGGCGCATTCAACGACAACCTTTACAAACAACTCATGCTCCTGATGGCCATCGGCGGGATCGGAGCGATCAACAAAGACGATCGCCAAGGCTGGGCGACCTTGGCGTTTTCCCTCCCGTTTGTCCTGCTCAGCGGGCTGGCCGGCTACCTTTCGGACCGATACAGCAAAACCAAAATCATTGTTCTTTGCAAGATTGCCGAGATCGCCATTACCCTCCTGGCGGTCCTGGCCTTTTGGCTCTACGGAAATCTTGGCGACTATGGAACCTGGACCGTCCTGATCCTTATGGGAGTCCATAGCACCTTCTTCGGGCCGGCCAAATACGGGATTCTCCCGGAGCTCTTTACCCACAAGCATCTTCCAAGAGCCAATGGTCTGATTCTCATGTCCACCTTCCTTGCCATCATCCTCGGCGTGGTCTTGGCAGGAGCGATCAAGGATCTGCTAGTGCTCAAGAACCAAGCAGGCCAAGAGGACTACAGCCGTCTGTGGATCGGTTCATTGGCCTGTTCGGTGGTGGCTGTGATCGGTACGTTGACCTCGCTGCTGATACGCAAGACGCCAGCGGTGCAACCTCATGCCCAATTTCAAGTCGCCGATTCGATCGTGCCCTCGCCGATCCGATCGCTCCTGGTCCAAGACCGCCCATTGCTCTTGGCATTGGTCGTCTCGAGCGTCTTTTGGCTCGTCGGCGGATTGGTTATGCCGGTAGTAAACCGCTTGGGAAAAGAACAATTGCAACTCCAGTCAGATACCAAAACAAGCATCCTTACCGGCGGGCTTGCGATCGGAATCATCCTCGGGGCTGTAGGTGCGAACCTAGTGCTTAGAAATATTCGCAAGGACAAGCAGGTCACCCTCGGGGTGCTGATCATGATCCTTGCCATGGGAGCCTTGAGCATTTGGACACCCAACGGCGGACTCTTCCTAGGCTACACAGGTGCCCTCATCGGTTTGATTGTCATGGGTATCGGCGCGGCGATTTTTGTCATCCCCTTGCAAGTCTTCCTGCAAGAGCGCCCGCCTGCGGAACTCAAGGGGCGATTGATCGGCACGATGAACTTTGCAAACTTTGTAGGAATACTTCTGGCCGGCCCGATCTACCAGATCCTCGTAAGCGTCGCCGGTTCGATGGCCTGGCCTGTTTCGGCAGTCTTTGCGATGATGCTCGCGATGCTCCTGCCAATCCTTTTTTTCTATCGCTTGCCAAAACTGTAGATCGCTCTTGGCGCCTATGCAAAACTATCGCGACAGCGAAGCGTATTTCGAACGCTGGTCCTGGTTCCTTAAACTCGAATCCGACGCCGAACGCGAACGACTCGCCTCGCGACGCGCTACCCGCAAAGCGCGAGGAATGTCCGATCGTTCGATGGAGGCCCAAGGCGATACGCTCATGCATATGGTCATCGCCGACGACCGTACAGGACTCGGTGGACGAACCATCATCAACTTTGTCAAACGGGAACAAAAACAAATTCTTCCCTGGAACCGCTTCCGGGTGGGATCGCCGGTCGTCGCCTCCGATGAGCAGACACTCATGGATGTCGCAAACGGGCTCGTCTGCGGACGTACCTCCTCGAGCATCGAAGTGGTCTTTGATTAATGGCCCGAAGGTCACTTCTTTCGACTCGAACTCTCGGCAGATGAGGTCACGCGCAAACGTCAGCAGACAGCTATGCTCCATGCGCTCGACGGACGAGGACGCGTCGCGCAGTTTCGAGGTATTCTGATCGAAGATAAACCGCCAGAGTTCTTCCCCATCAAGGACCTCGAAGCGATCCGAGCAGACCTCTCGGAGTCCCCTTTGAACCCTTCGCAACACGATGCGATCCTGCATGCTCTGAGCGCCAAGGACCTAGCCATTATCCACGGCCCTCCAGGGACTGGGAAAACCACCACGGTGGCTCATTTGATCCGACAGGCCGTCCTCGGTGGGCAGAGAGTTCTAGCTTGCGCTCCGAGCAACACCGGCGTCGACAACCTACTGGAAAAACTCGTGGGCTTGGGGCTCAACGCCATCCGCATCGGACACCCGGCTCGGGTCCTCGAATCCCTCCAGGAACACACCCTGGATTACCTGGTCGATGCCGACCCGGCGATGAAAGTCGTCCGCGAGATGCGACGCGAAGCAGAGCTGCTTGCAACCAAAGCGGGCCGCTGGACACGCGCCAAGCCCATGGCAGGCGCGCGCGATGACCTCAAACAAGAATCGCGTCGGCTTAGGGCCGATGCCAAGCTCTTCGAAGAGCAAATCATCAACACCAAACTCGATCGCGCAAGTGTCATCTGCGCGACGACCAACTACGACCCAGAAATCCTCGGCGATAGGACCTTCCAACTCGGCGTTATCGACGAAGCCTGTCAAAGTACCGAACCTGGCTACTGGCCCGTGATCCTTCGCGTCGATCGCTTGATCCTAGCCGGTGACCATTGCCAATTACCACCGACGGTGCTGAGCAACCAAGCCCAGCTCGAAGGCCTCTCGATGAGCATGATGGAAAGACTCGTCGGCCGCTGGGACAACCTCGCCACACGACAGTTGACCGTCCAGTACCGAATGCACCATAAGATCATGGAGTTCCCATCCGAGCACTTCTACGACGACTCGCTCATCGCTGACCCCAGCGTCGCAAACCACTCTCTTGCAGATCTTCCCAACTTCAAGGCCGAAACCATCGGCTCCGAACCTGTCCTCTTTGTCGATACCTCTGGAGCTGATTGGACCGAGCAACTCGATCCCAACGGGGAGAGCAAACTCAACCCCAATGAAGCCAACTGGATCCTCCAACAAGTCGATGCGCTACTTCAGGCCGGATTGCCTCCCGAACAGATCGCCGTGATCGCTCCTTATTCGGCCCAAGTCCGCTTTCTCAGAGATCGATGCAGTAGCAATGACGTCGAAATCGATACCGTTGACGGTTTCCAAGGACGTGAAAAAGAGGTCGTTCTGATCAGCTTGGTCCGCTCAAACTCCCAAGGTGAGGTCGGTTTCCTGGCCGATACCCGACGTATGAATGTCGCGATGACCCGCGCTAAAAGAAAACTCATGGTCATCGGCGATGGGGCAACCCTAGGCCGAAACGCGTTTTTCAAAAAATGGATCGAGCACACCGAATCCCAAGGCTTCTACAAGTCCATTTGGGAGTTTAGTCCCTGGCAATAAGCTCCCTGATCAGACGTAGTACGGCCCTATGCGATAACCTACAAGTTCGAACCATGTTCGTTCGCGCCCGAACGCTATCGATTGAGGACACTCCCGATGCCCAAGAAAAAATCCAAAGCCGCCCAAAACCCGGAGCTCCCGTTCCAAACGGTCAGCCAACTATCGTTCCTAGGCTGGAGTCAGCCGATCCTCCACTCGGCGATCGATTATCTGCTTGAACGTTATACGAATTCGAATGCTTGGGATATGGACCGTGTGCTCCTGGTCCTGCCGGGCTCGATGGCAAGCCGTCGACTCCAAGTCCTCATGGCCCAACGCGCAGCGCGCGAGCGGCTGATCCTCAGGCCACCGAGGTTCCTGACCCTCGGGAAACTTCCCGAAGAGCTCTACCGAGCCAAACTCCCGTTTGCTTCCGAATTGACCCAAGTCATGGCTTGGGTCCAAGTCCTTCGGTCCACTCCCTCGGCCCACCTCCAACCCCTACTGTTTGAGGTCCCAGCACAGGAACAACTCGGAGTCTGGATGGACCTGGCCAAGCTTCTCGGTTCGCTTCACCGCGAACTGGCTTCGGATCTTCTAGACTTCAAAGATGTCGCCGAGAAACTCGCAGGTACCGGCGAGGAACCGCGTTGGAATATCCTTGCCTCACTCCAGCGCAAGTACCTTGATGTCCTGCACGAAGCGGGCCTGTGGGACATCCAATCCGCACGCCGATTCGCCTTGGAACACGGCGAAGTGGCCGAGGTCCAGCACGAAGTCGTCTTGCTCGGTACGGTGGATCTGAACCGCGCCCAACGGCAGTTCCTCGCAGCCATCGGACCGAAAGTCCAAGTCCTCATCGGAGCACCCGAGTCGTTCGCAGAAGGGTTCGATCGAGACGGTACGCTCCGCTCCTCGTTTTGGCAGAACCTGGAAATACCGATCGACCAAGATCAAATCCACGTTCGCACCTCGGCGGTTCAAGCCGCCCACGAGCTGGCCGTCCAGTTGGCCAAACTAGGCAACTCCCGTTCGGTCCGCGATATCACTATCGGTGTGCCCGATCCGAGCCTCGTCCCGGCGCTCCAAGAAACGCTAGCCCAGTACCAAGTCGCCTTGCGCTACGGACCGGGCAGCCCCATCTTCGGCACTCCACCGATGAAGGTCCTCTATGCGATCGAGGAGTATCTGCGCGACCCCAACGTCCAGAACTTCTCGAACCTTATACGCATCCCTTGGATCGAATCCTGGCTCCGAGCACACGCGCGCCTTGCATCCACCTCAGAGGATCCACAATCCACCTACAGCCAATTGCCTGCGTCTTTTCTACCCCGGATCGACGAGTACCTCCAAAAAACGCTTTTGCGAAGCGTTTCGGTACCCCAATGGCCCGAAGCGGCCAATCGTGATGTTTTTGTCGCGGTCGTCGAAGCCCTGGATCGATGGCTCGAACCCCTCCGCAGCGGAAAAAGAACCCTCGAAGCCTGGGCCCATCCCTTGCGGCAACTGTTCCTCGATCTATCGGAACTCGAATCGGTCGACCGAAACGAACCGGTCGGCCATCTGATCCTCAGGGCATGTCGCGAGATCAACGCTGTATTGGATCGTTTAGCGAATATTCCACCTAAGCTGAATCTTCAAATCGAGCTTCCCGAAGCCCTAGCCTGGCTGCAACAACAGCTTCAAGGTGTCCAGATCCCTCCCCTTGCCGATGACGCTGCAATCGAAATGCTCGGTTGGCTCGACGTTGCGCTCGACGATGCACCGGTCCTGATGATGACCGGACTGCACGATGGTGTGGTTCCCGAAAGCGTCAACTCCGATGCGTTCCTACCGAATCGTCTCCGAAGCGAACTCGGGCTTCTCGACAACGCTCGTCGTTTTGCCCGCGATGCCTACGTCATGATGGCATGCTTGCACACCCGTGAGCAAGTCGAATTCATCATGAACCGATTCAGTTCCAACTCAGATCCACTGACACCAAGCCGTCTGATGATGGCCGTGCCGACCGATCAACTGCCCGATCGGGTCGCCAAACTCATTTCCGAACAAGACGAATCGGTGGAGCTAGCCTCGGGCTGGCAGTCTCGGCCCGTGCAGTCGGACATTCAGATCCCCAGACCGGATCCCACCAAGCGACTCGGGGCGATGGCCGTAACGGACTTCACCAAGTACAGCGAATGTCCCTACCGCTTCTACTTGAAGAAACTCTGCAAGGCCAGTCCCGTCGAGCATCTGCGACTCGAACTCGACGGTGGAGGTTTCGGAGACATGATCCACAGCGTTCTCGAAGGCCTCAAAGATTCGCCCGTAGCCGAGTCGATCGACCCAGAACAGATCGACGCATGGTTATCCAGCGCGCTGGATGCCTGGGTCGGAAATCGCTTTGGCTCCGTTCTCCCCCCGGCGCTTGTCGTGCAGGTCGAACAAGCCAAATTGCGGCTTGCGGAATTCGCCAAACACCAAGCGGCCTGGGCTGCACAAGGATGGAGAATCAAGCACATCGAACACCATGTCGATCGTTCCAACGGCATCGTCTGGAATCTACCTCACGGACAGATGGTCATCCACGGTCGCATCGACCGAATCGATGTGAACGAAAAGACCGGGGAAGTGGCCGTTTGGGATTACAAGACCGGAGATACCACCGAGGAGCCCCGAAAAAATCACCTTCGAAAATCCTCCAACCAAGAAGACCAGTGGACCGATTGGCAACTCCCTCTCTATGGTCTGCTCATCGAGACCCTCGGCTATCGGGATCCGAGCCAAGTCCAATTCGGATATATCCTCTTGCCCAAAAACATCGCCGAAACGAAATTCATTTCGGCGAATTTCTCCGCCCAAGAGCACCGCAGCGCGATCGAGTCGGCCAAAGCCATCGCAGATCGGGTTCTCCAAGGTCAATTCTGGCCACCGAGCGATGATATCCCCATGGAATGGGATGATTATCGATTCATCACCCAACGCACGGTCGTCAGGCCCTGGGACCCCGATTTGGAACAGCAGTCCACAACCAATCCATCAAAAGATCAAGCCGAACCGCAGGCGACGCAAGAGCCCAAGCCTAAGGGAATTCCAGCCAAACGTATCCTAGGACCGATCCTCCCGAAGATGATCCAAGTCGAGCCGGTGCATGCCGAAGGCACGCCGCTCGAGGAGTGGTTTCAGCCGAGCATGATCCTCGCATCAGCCGGTACCGGAAAAACCTATCAGCTCGCCTCCCGGGCCCTGCGGTTGCTCTTTACCGATCAACCCCTCGACTCGATCCTAGCGACGACCTTCACCCGAAAAGCCGCCGGCGAAATCCTGCATCGGATCCTCGAATGGCTCTCGGATGCAAGCCGCACACCCCAAGGGCTCCATCGCGTCGAGTCGATCATCGCGCCGATGAAGATTTCCCAAGCCCATGCGCGCTACCAGCTCTCGCGATTGTGCTCCCATCTGCATCGATTCCGCGTTAGTACCCTCGATAGCTTCTACTCCCAATTAGCAAAATCCTTTGCGCTGGAACTCAAACTACCACCAGGCTGGACCCTGGTCGATACCGCACAGGAACATATCCTCATCCGCGATGCAGTCACGCAACTCTTCGATAGCATCGACCATCAGCAACTCCGAACCTTGGTCTACCAACTCTCCAAAGGCATGGCCGTCCGTGGCGTTCGCGTTGAAGTCGAAAATCTCATCACCGATGCCTACGAGTTGTTTCGCCAAGCCCCCGAGGAGGCTTGGGCGAAGATCCAGGTCCCCAAAGGTCCCGATCCAGAGCAAGTCCTCCAAGCGACCAGAGCCCTCGAATCCCTCGAACTGAAGAACACCCGACAGCAGGAAGCAAAAAACAAAGCACTCGCCGTATTTCGCTCCGAACAGTGGGACGATTTTCTAGGATTGACCATCGTTTCTGCCTGCTTAGACTCCCAGCCAGTCTACTACAAGGCAGACATCGATCCGCAGTTGGTCAATCTTCTTAAAATCTTGCTAGCCAAGGCCAAAACCGAGTTTCTGACCATCCGGAAAATTCAAAATGATGCCTCCCACAGGTTGCTCAAGGAGTACCATCGCACGCTCGAAAAACTCAAACAAAACAGACGGGTCGTGACCTTTTCAGACATCGCCGAACGACTCGCCCAATGGATGAGAACGCTGCTTGAGGAACAGCAAAAAACGGGCGATCAAGGTCCTTTACCCCAGATGCAAAGCATCAGCCATCGCATGGATAGCTCCATCGATCATCTGCTCTTGGACGAATTCCAAGACACATCTCCCAACCAATGGCAAATTCTCAAGCCCTTTGCTGAGGCGATCGTATCCCAAAAGGCCAAGGGCTCGAAGCGAACCTCGTTTTTCGTCGTCGGCGATACCAAACAAGCCATCTATGCTTGGCGAGGTGGGGTCTCGGAAATCCTCGAATCGGTAGGCGAACAGGTCCAGAATATCAAGCAGCAAAAGCTCTCCGAGAGTTTTCGTAGCTCTCCGGTGATTATGGAGTTTGTCAACAAGGTTTTCCACGGACTGGCTAAACATCCCAATTACCTCGCAGAGGACAGCACCAAACGGACCGAGGACATGCAACACCCAGTCGTCTCGGCTTGGGTCGATCGTTATTTCATCGACCATTCCACCGCGAAAACCGACCTGCTGGGAGTCGTCGAATTCTCGAATGCCCAAGACCGCACCCCTGAGGTACCAACCCCGCCCGCGACGCAAGTGCCACCACCAGAGGCCTCGACGGGCGATTCGGACACCAAAGATTCGGCCACCAAAGATTCGGCCACCAAAGATTCGGCCACAAAAGATTCGGACACCAAAGATTCGGCCACCAAAGATTCGGCCACCAAAGATTCTAGGGCCAAGCGGACGGTTCAGACCGATATCGATTTGGACATCGCCGATGCGATCGCCCAATTGCATCGACGAAGCGATCAAATCACGATCGGAGTCCTCACACGGACCAATGCCGATGTGGCTAAGATGATATCGCTACTCCGCGATCGTGGGGTCGAGGCCAGCCAGGAAGGAGGCAACCCCCTGACCGATACAGCGCCGGTGCTGGTCATCCAAAGTGCCCTCAAGCTTGCTGAACACCCAGGGGATTCGCTCGCGTATTTCCACGCGATCCAATCACCCTTGAAATCGTTCTGGAATCAGGAGACCTTAAGCGATGCTGCAAGCATCTCGACGGATCTTCGCGATCGACTCGATACGCTGGGCTTCGGTCGAACCGTCAGCGCCCTGGTCAACCATCTTGCACCCTTTTGCACCGTACGCGATCAAGAGCGATTGCTGCAATTGATCGACGAAGCGTACCGATTCGATGCCGCCAAGCAGACGTTGGTCCATGAGTTTGTCGATCGACTCGCCTCTACACGCGTCGCTACCCAATCCGAAAGCGTCGTGCGCGTCATGACCATCCACCAATCCAAAGGACTCGAATTCGATGCGGTTTTTATTCCCGCGATCGACCAACCGATCGTTCGCCAATCGCCGCGCCTGATCGCAATGCGCGACAGTCGCACAGGTCCACCCATCAGTATCCTGCGGAATGTCAATCGAAGTCTCTATCCGTATTTGCCAATCGAGTGGCAAGCCGCCTGCCAAGAAGCCAGCTATCAGCAACTCGGCGAAGCCCTATGCTTGTTTTACGTCGCTCTGACGCGCGCCCGCCATGCACTCTACCTCTATGCGAGCCCCAACAAGAATCCTGTCAAACAATGGGGCTCTGCTCTCCACTCGGTATTCGCCAATGAGCAAAACGGCAATGAGCCAGGCGTACTGCTCTATCGCCATGGCACACCCGATTGGGTCGAAAAGCAAGCTCCTGCGATCTTGCCTGCCCAGCCAGAAACAAACACCAAACACACCGACACCAAACATACCGACACCAAACATACCGAGACGGCCCCACTGCGGTTGGAACTCAGACTCGAAGACACCTTGCTGCGAAACCCCCAATGGGTCGCTCCGAGCCAGCAGATCAAGCCCGCGGCCCTCGAGTCGCT
The DNA here is from genome assembly GCA_021299695.1 of Pirellula sp. Lineage (GTDB taxonomy): Bacteria > Planctomycetota > Planctomycetia > Pirellulales > Pirellulaceae > JBKCUI01. The sequence goes on from JAJTEK010000010.1 coordinate 27,368, forward strand.
AGTCGGCTACTGGAAACCCGATGACACCGCAGCGACGGTAATCGGCAAATTGATCCATCGTTGGTTTGAAGAAGTTCGGATGTGGATCGAAGATTTTCATCCCGACAAAAATCAGTTGCTCAGCATCGCTGCGAGCGCACTGACCAAGGACGAGATGATGCAGTTGCAACTCGAACAACAGGTAAAGCGATTTATTCGATACTGCGAATCACCCGAAATACGAAAAGTTTTTAGCAAACTGCGTTATCAAGCTTGGCACCATCCGACACCCCTGCAGCTCGATGTGACGAATGAACGCAGATTCCTCGTCTCAATCGATAGTCAGTTGATTCGAGGTGTCATCGATCGGTGCGTACTTGGGTGGGACCAAGGCCGAGTTGTTCGAGCCGAGATTATCGATTACAAGACCGATGCAAGACCCGCGGGCCTCGATCTCGCTACCTGGGTTGCCCAACGCCAAGAACACCATGCTTCGCAACTTCAAATCTATCGCAAAGTGCTCTGTAAGCAATTTGCGTTGCATACCGAGATGGTACAAGTAACACTCGTGCTGCTGAACGAAGAGCAGATCGTCGTCCTTTGATTTCTTCAACGTCCCGGCTGTCTTAGTGCAACTGGGAATACAGCAGCAGGTTGATCCCGATGCGGAAAGCGTCTTCTCGTACGTACCCTCGGCATTGGAGGGAATGCTTACTTTCCATCGCACAACTCAAGTCGTTCGGGGAAAATAAAACGATGATCCGATCGTTCCATTCCAACGCTTCGATCTCGGCGGGCCCCTCCCGCTTGGCTTTGGCCAAGTCTACATCGCCTCTGCCCGGATCGATCAGACTCACGTTGCGAAGGTCGTATCCGCCGGGGCCATCTTTGAGGAACAATGGGTGGTCGACCGGTAGGAGTTGCCATTTGGCATCAGGCAATAGCTTGCTGAATTCCTCACGCATCGACTTGGTGAATTCCTCAGAACCGCAAATGGAGTCTCCGAGGACCATCCCACCATGGATGAAATGGTTGCGTAGCCCATCTTGTTCGGCTTGTGAAAAAGCGAATTTGTTCCGGCCGTGGATATAAACAAGCGGATATTTCTCAAGTTCGGGACTTGAGGCCGAGAGTTTGGGTGTCTTGGGATCGACCATCGCTTTGGTCTCCCTGCGAAAGACCTCGATGAGGTTGCCAAGCGCTTTGGGGGTTTCATCCCCACCGCCACTGTGCATGATCTTCGGCAAGGTCAAGGTCCCTCGCTCGAGGACCTGGCGATTCAAATCGCTTTGAACGATCTGGACCGACTCGAGCTTGTCTTTGAGCTCACGGCCCGTAGCATAGGCCACGACGTTGAGGCCTACTTTGACCGCATTGTCCAACTCCGTAGAAACGACCTTTGAATACTGAGGTTTCGCTCCATAAGGTTTTGAGAGTTCCCAGCGGCAGGTCAAGCTCATGGGGCTGTAGATGACGCTGGTCTTACAACAAGCGTCGATGCCGTAGAGCCAAAATCCTTCGGGTAACGCACCAGGATCGAGTCTCGCCTCGGCGCTCCAAACCGGGTGGTTCGGTGGTAGTTTTTGGAAGGGCTTGTCAAAGATCATCTCCATTTCACGACGAAACGACACGTCGAAGGCCGCTCCGTTGCAACCGTCTTGGGAGCAAGCTTCGGCGAAGATAAATCCACCTTGGTCCACATAGTCTTTGAGCATCTTGCGTTGCTGGGCCGAAAGTACAAACTCGTCGCTGCCGCTGATAAAAAGAACCGGGGTCTCAAGCAGGTCGACAAGACTAGCCCGTTGAAGTCGAAGCGTTTGCCACGAAAGATCCCGTTTCCATGCCAATTCGATATGCCCTGTAAGATGCTGGATACTTCGCCTGTGGCGATTCCAATCCCGACTGCTCGGTTCGGGGGAATGCTGCAAGTGGCCGATGACCACCTGACGCTTGCCCTTGCTCAGAAACAGCAGAGCCATCGCCCGGGCAGCCGGAGGATTAAGTGCCCCGGAGCCTTGAGTCACTCCCATGAGCCGTGAGTTTTTGGGGCCGACGATTGCATCGCATCCCTCACGGTACCAATCGTGCTCGCCGATGAAGCGCTGTCCTGTCAGCCGTCCGACCCGCTCAAGCCCGTACATGTAGTACAAATACCAGTCGCCATAACCAGGATTCTGGGTCACGGAAAAGTTCTTTGCCAGCCAATCAAGCGACTTCTCAAGATCGTATTCCTGTCGACCGCCAGGGGTACAGCACTGGATCTGGTTGCCTTGCGCACTTGCGTCTTGCGTGGCAGCAGAATCCTCTAAGATCAACATCGATGCGATCCCGGCACAGGTCATGCTACCACGTGGTTTGGGCTCTCCTCGGTATCCCCAAGTCCCCGAATTGTTCATTTTCTCTAGCCAGTATCTCCGACCGTTCTGGATCACCTGAGCAGGGATTTCGATCCCGATACGACTGGCTTCCCACAAGGCCAAAACAGCGAACTGGGAATTCGATTCGTCCGAAGCGCCGCGCTCTTGGCGATATGCCCACCCACCATCGTCTTGTTGGGCTTGAACCAACCACTGGACATCGCGTTCGATCAATGCTCGGTCCCGTCCCGGTTCGGCCGCACACATCGCCATGGCTTGCAAACTCGCTTCGTAAACCTGCATGGGCCTTTCGCCCCGAATGTAATCCAAAGCCCGAGCGACTTCAGGATCGCTGGGCTTGCGTCCTGCGCTGAGCAAGGCCAGAACGACTAGGCTCGTCAGGCCGGTGTTTTGGTCCTGATGGCCCTGCCAAGCACCTACAGGTCCGTCCTTGGCTTGGCGATTTTGCGTGCGACGAAAGTACTGGAGCAACTCGTCGATCGCTTGCTGCACATCGGCAGGGGTCACGGAGTCTTGTCCCAAAGAGCTAGCCGGACTTGTGCAAACGCTCACCAAAGAGACAAGGCAAGTACAGAACCATGCCAGCAAACGTTTCGGGCTCAAGTCCAACGGCCTAGCTTTGCTACGATTTGGCGAACGATTCAAGATCCATGGGATCTTTGGCAAAAGCAGTCCTTTGGTGTTCATGGGCGATGCACTTAACACAAGGGTGGCACTTCAAGTAAACCTCTTTATCGACCGACCCCCCATGATAGCCTAGAATCGATCACCGTTGAGGTTGGCCATCAAGGTATTGACCACGAAATACGTGAACCACGGAAGACACCAAACCACGGAACACACCGAACACACGGAACACACGCAAAAAGAAGCCTTTCTTCCGTGTGTTCGGTGGTCAAATTCCTGCTGTGCTCGGTGCTCAAATTCTGGGCGGTCAAATTCTGGGCGGTCAAATTCTTGGCGATTCCGCGGGGGGAATACGTTTCTATTCCCCTAGCCGGACGCGAACGGCTTCTTCGCTCGATTGGGTCGCAGGTGCCGCAGGATTGCTCGGCAGAGGGGCCACGGGAATCCCAAGAAGGTTCGTAGCCGGGCTCGTTACACTAGGTGCACCTTGCACGCTGGCCTGTGAGGCGGCTCCCGGAACGCCGTTCCATGCGCTGGAGATCCCGTTGGCCAATACTCCCGCTTGCTGATAAATCCCGCTAGCTTGCTGACTGACCTGGCGCCCACGATCGACAAGCTGTTCGATATTGGCTGCTCCGCCGATACTGGCCAAGAGGTCGCGAGCGGGCTTGAGATTCGGATCGATCTTGAGCGCTTCGGACAGATGCTCCTGGGTGGCAGGAATGTTCTTGCGTTGGAAGTGCAAATAAGCCATCTGGTATTGGGCCATCGCTGGGGACTCGCACTGCGACAGTTCGGACATCGAACTCGTCGCGTCACCTGCATCGAGCAGAGCCCCGGCCAGAGCTTGCCGATACGACTTGTTGTTGGGTTGCAACTCCACTGCTTTGCTCAGGTGCGTTTTCGCCGAAGCCAGATCCCCGGTCCTTGCGTAGAGTTTGCCTAGCTCCATGCAGGCATCTGCATTGCTGGGAGCCGCCTCAATGGTCTTGTGATAGAACTCGATGGACTTGCCCGAATCCTTCTGTCGGTCGTAAAGTCGAGCCATACTCAACAAAGCGATGGCGTTTTTAGGCTCGGTTTCCAAGGCTCGTGAGTAGCTGTCGAGCGCCTTGGTGTAGTTGCCTTGGGATTCGAAGTAGTTCCCCTGGAAGACAAGCGTCTCTGGGGCGATGCTCAGCGGATTGGCTGTCGATTTGGTTTCGCTCTCAGGCGTATCCATCGATGAAGATGAAGCGGGACTAAAGGGTGCGGCGATGGCGGTTTTTGTTTTGCTATAGGCCGATGAGACCGCAGATCCCACCGATGAAAGCTGGTTCTTGACCGTCTGTCCTGTGCCAGCGATCGAGGATCCCATCGATGCGGCCGTGTCGGACTTGCCAAGCTTGGGCATCGCTAGACCGCCGAAGCGGTTCGACGACTGCGAAGCACAACCCGAGACACTCAGCCCCAAGAGCACGGCCGCATAGAGGCTTGCTCGAAGGGGCTTGCGACGGTCGGCTCGCGCCGAGGCCGTCGGGGCGCGTTTGCCTGCACAATGTTGCTCTTGCATTATCCATTCCTTGGGTAGAATCGCTACAATCCTTCTTTCTTCACACTCGGCAGCCGCTCGGCAGCAGCTTGAGGAAAAGCCGGAAAAGATTACCCAAGCCTCCTGGATGGAAAAATCTAATGCCCAGCGACAGCAAGAATCCTCCAAAGCTTCCAGAAACCGATTCGATGTTCGAAAGGACCTTTGGTTCAGCCTCACTGGGGCAGCTCTATCACTTCTGCAATCGGCTCTCGACAGGTCTTCGTGCTGGGGTCGATCCTTTGCGCCTCTTGGAGGCAGAGTCCAAGGTTGGGTCGGTCAAGTACAAGGATGCGGCCAAGGATACGGCCGATAAGATTCGCCTCGGGTACAGTTTTTCCGAATCCATGGGGCTTCAAAGGGGATTCTTCCCGCCTCTTTTGATCAAGATGATCGCCGCAGGAGAAGAGTCCGGACAGGTCGATCGAGTCCTTGGCTACATGTCGGACTACTATTTGGACCTTAAGCGAACACGGCAAGACTTCATCTCTCAAATCACCGCGCCGGTGATCCAGTTGTTGCTGGCCATCGCCATCATCTGCGGCATGATTTTTATCAATGGTTTTTTTCAGGCCGGTGGGCCGGGCGAAAAACCCTTCGATATCACAGGTGTGGGCTTGCGCGGAGGCAAAGGGGTGCTGATATTCCTAACCATCCTCATGCTCATAGCGGTGGTGCTCGGAACTATCTTCGTCGGGGTTTGGAAGAACTGGTTCAACTGCCATCAAACGCTCGTTCCGTTGGTCCGCAACGTTCCTGTGATAGGGCCTGTGTTTACGAACACAGCGATGTCACGCTTGTCGATGACCTTATCGATGATGCTCGGTGCGGGAGTCGAAGCCAAACGGAGCGTGCGCGATGCGGTCTTGAGCACTGGCAACCATTACTACATCGCCGGCTTGCCCGACATCGAATCAGGAATCGAGCAGGGCAATGCATTGTCGGAGAGTTTCGCAATACCCAATCGACTGCCCGAGGATTTCATTCAAACACTCGAAGTCGGTGAGCTCAGCGGGGCCGATAGCGAATCGCTCGAACGACTCGCGGTTCAGTATCGGGAAAAATCGCAAGTATCGCTCAAGCAATTGGCTGTTGCGGCTGGATTTCTCATTTGGTTCATGATCGCGGCGATGATCATCACGGTGATTTTCATGGTGTTTCTGCAGTACCTTGCAATCCTTACCGGCAACCTTCCCAAGTAACTCGCAGCATCCTTGTGTCCTGCAACTTATGTTCACTACCGATCAACCGCGGCTCGCTTTGGAATTGGCTCAGGCTGGTCCAAGGCCCATCGCAGCGTACTTGCACGTGCCGTTTTGTTATCGACGATGCGGTTATTGCAATTTCTCACTCCTTGCCAACCGTGAGGATCTTCACGAACGATTCGTCGACGCGATTCTCATCGAATTGTCCTCTTTGCAAGCCCCACAGCCTGTCGAGACCCTGTTCTTAGGCGGCGGTACCCCCTCGATACTCGGCCCAGGAGCGATGGAACGACTCCTCGAGGGGATTCGGACTTGGTTGCCAGTCTATGGCAATCCTGAATGGACAATCGAAGCCAATCCGCGTGACATCACCTCAGCGAACTTGACCCTGTGGCGTGGACTCGGGATCGATCGAGTCAGCATCGGCGGTCAGTCGTTTCAGGATCGCAAGCTCGAGTCGCTCGAACGTGACCATACCGCGCAGGAATTGTTGCGAGCCATCGAGTTGGCTGCATCCCACATGCCGCGAGTTTCTCTTGATTTGATATTCGCTGCACCTGGTGAGACGCTCGTGCAATGGGAAAATGACCTGCGTCAGGCCATCGACTGCGGCATCGGTCATGTGTCGACCTACGGGCTGACGTTTGAGAAAGGTGCACGGTTCTATGGCGAATTGCAGCGCCAAAAAATAACGAAAGTCGATGAGCAACTCGAACTCGATATGTACAACCTTGCGATCGATCTGCTTGGGGCTGCCGGGATCGAGCAGTATGAGATTTCGAATTTCGCTCTGCAGGGCCAGGAATGCCGACACAACCAAGCGTATTGGAGCTCCGAGCGATGGTGGGGCTTCGGCCCGAGTGCAGCGGGCTACGTAGGGTCCACTCGCTACGTGAATCATCGCGCGACGCTTCAGTACCTCCGACGGATCGAATCGGGACATTCGCCGATCCAAGAACGCGACGAATTGAGTGAAGATCAACAAGGGCGCGAGCGATTCGTTTTCGGAATGAGGCAACGACGAGGGGTCGAATGGGAGGAGTTCAAGGGGAGCATACCCAAGCTCACTGGCGATGCGATTGAGACGACTTTGGACAAGCACATCGCGCATGGCTGGATGGAGCGTGCGGGAACCTATGTCCGGCTGACTCGCTCGGGCTTGGTCTTGAGCGATGGCCTCTGGGGCGAGTATTTGGCGGAATAATCAGGGACCTATCAGACCTATCAGACCTATCAGACCTATCAGACCTATCGGACGTATCAGACGGATCAGACAGATCAGACGGATCAGACGGATCAGACGGATCGGACGGATCAGACGGATCGGACGGATCGGACGGATCGGACGGATCAGACGGATCGGACGGATCAGACGTATCAGACGAAGAGGCTATGATGAGTGCGATTTATCAAGTTTGGTGCGATGTCGGCGGGACATTCACCGACTGCTTTGTTACCGATCCGCTCGGCCAACGCCAGCGGCTCAAAGTCTTATCGCACGGACGCATGCCAGGACACATCGACCGCTGGTGCGATCAAAACGCTTGGATCGATGCTCGCTGTGTTGGTCAGCCCGAAGGTTTTTGGGTCTCCTGTCGAGTCGTTTTTTTCGATGCGCAAAGGCGAGAGATAGCCCAGGCAATCTGCAGGGAATTCGATGGGGTGACTGGACGATTTGCTGTGTCGGATTGGCAAGGGTTCGGCAGTAACCAACCTAGTGCGTCGCCGGCAGTGCCATCCAAAGCAATCGTGGGTTATGAACTGGTACCTGGGGTCGAAGCTCCCGTGTTGGCGACTCGCCTGATGCTTCGAATTCCATGGAGTGAACCTTTGCCGACATTGGACATTCGATTGGGAACGACACGGGCGACCAACGCATTGCTGACTCGGACTGGCGAACCGACTGCTTTGTTAACCACCGAAGGCTTTGAGGATTTGCTTGAAATCGGCTATCAGGAGCGGCCGGAGCTTTTTGCGATTTGCGTTTCGAAACGGAGCAAGCTCTATGACAGCTCGGTGGGGATTCGCGAGCGGCTCGACGCTCAGGGACGCGTACTGGTTCCGCTCGATCTTGTCCAAGCTCATGAGCAGCTTGTGAGTTTGCTCAAAACGGGCATTCGGTCGCTTGCGATCTGTTTCCTGCACGCTTATCGAAATCCTGAGCATGAACAGCGAGTGGCCGAGTTGGCCTATGAACTGGGTTTTCAGTGGGTTTTTTGTTCGAGCCGTGTCGCGCCGGTAATCCGTGCGGTTTCGCGCGGCGAAACGACACTCGTCGATGCGTATTTAACTCCGGTTGTTCGTCGGTACTTAGGCTCGGTTCGGGAGCAGTTCTGCAAAGACACTCCCAGTCGGTTTCGGGTGATGACCAGCAGCGGTGGATTGATCGATGCCCGAGATGCATCGGGTAAGGAACTGGTGTTATCCGGTCCTGCTGGTGGTGCGGTGGCCTTGCAAGCAATCGCCAAACAATACGATGCGCCGAAGCTAATTGGATTGGACATGGGTGGTACATCGACCGACGTTTGTAGGATCGATGGTCGTTTGCAACTCGAGCATGAGACGATCAAGGCAGGCGCACGGATGTGCGTTCCGACCCTTGCAATCCACACCGTCGCTTCTGGGGGTGGTAGCATCTGCAGTTTCGATGGAGTGCAACTTAGGGTGGGACCTAAGAGTGCTGGTTCCGACCCAGGTCCTGCATGTTATGGACGGGGTGGACCGCTGACGATTACCGATTTGAATCTGCTCGAGGGGCGGATCGACCCACGAGCATTCCCGATCCCACTTTATCGAGAATTCTCCGAGGAACGATTGCTTGAATTGCTCGAGCGGGTTCGGGGCAATCCTTTGTTTGAGTCGATGGATGCTGAGCGATTGACCGAGGGGCTACGACGGATTGCAAACGAGCAGATGGCTGCGGCGGTTCGAGCCATCAGCATCGAGCAAGGAGCAGACCCCCGAGATCATGTGTTGGTCGGCTTTGGCGGTGCGGCAGGTCAGCACCTATGCCAGATCGCTGAATTACTTGATATGGACCGGATCATCGATCCTCCCGAGGCCGGATTGCTCAGCGCACTAGGAATGGGGCTCGCACCGGTCACACGCTCTGCGAGCTATCCGATCTACCGTCCTCTAAGTCAGGTCGAGCCTAGCGAGTATGCACGTATCCGTAACGAACTCGCCGAGCGCATCGGCGGGGAATTGTCTCGCGAAGGGATCGATTCGGAGCGACAGATTTATCGCGGAGAGGTTGAGTTGCGCTATATAGGTAGCGAGGGCTCATTGCGAATTGTCTGGGACGAACGGACTGAGCAGTGGCCTGCTCGATTCGAAAGTGCTTACCGCGAGAAGTTCGGGGTGGTACGGCCGGATCATCCGCTGGAGCTTACATGCCTGTGGCTTCAAGGAGGTTCGCCGGAGTTGGGTATCGGCCAGGAGATCAATCAGGTTTCCGATTTGGGGGATGGGAACCAAGATCCACCGAACCAGTGCGGTCGTTCGATCCAGATGTTCATTGGCCAGCAGAGGGTGCAGGGAACTCGTTGGGACCGAAGATCGATCCGAATAGGGACAGCGATCGCTGGCCCTGCATTGATTCAATCGGATGGATCGACCACGATCATCGACCCGGGTTGGCAAGCGATGATGCAATCGGATGGATCCCTAAGAATCGATCGAGAGAAAAAGCCATCCGAGCAAAACCTCCAAAGGCAGCTTGAGGGTAAGTTCGATCCGGTCCTTCGCGAGGTCTTGGCACAGCGAATCGCAGCGATCGCCGATCAGATGGGGATCGTGCTCGAGCAGACCGCAATGAGCGTCAATGTCAAACAGCGGCGGGATTTCAGTTGTGCGGTATTCGATGCGCGCGGAGAGTTGATCGCCAATGCGCCTCATGTCCCGGTCCATTTGGGAGCCATGGGCCGAACGGTCCAGGCCATGATCGATAGATTTCCTAGAATGCAACCTGGGGATAGTTTCGTCACGAATGATCCTTACCAAGGTGGATCGCATTTGCCGGACGTGACGTTGGTCACACCGGTGTTTGCTAAAAACGGCTTGGATCCACCAGCATTTTTTGTCGCGTCGCGTGCCCATCATGCAGAGATTGGGGGGGTCGCGCCAGGGTCGATGGCACCGACATCGACCTGTTTGGGGCACGAGGGGGTGATCATTCCACCGATGCATTGGACAGAGCAGGGGATCGATCGATCAGAGCGTGTCGAAAGTTTGCTTTTGAGTGCTCGATATCCTTCACGCAATGTAGCCGAGAACATGTCGGATTTGTTGGCCCAGCAGGCAGCCAATCAGCGCGGTGTATTGGCGATGCAAGCCTTGGCGGAATCATTGGGTGTTGAGTATTTGCAAACCATGCTCGAGTCGATCCTGGAAGTTGCCAGGGCCAAGACGGCTTGCTGGATCGATGGTTTGGCTAAAGAGGAATATCGCTTTGAGGATGCGATGGACGACGGGACACGGATTGCGGTTCGCATCACCAAGCAACAGAGTACTGTGCAACATTCAGAGAGTCGGGCAGTGCCAAGCCGATCGCGATTGGTGGTGGATTTCGAGGGCACAGGGCTGGAGAGCAAGGGAAATCTCAATGCGAATCCCGGGATAGTCACCGCGGCGGTCATGTACACGATCCGCTGTGCGATCGGCGATACGATGCCTTTGAATTCCGGGGTAATGCGAGCTGTCGAACTCAAGATACCGCGAGGGATCCTGGATCCTAGGGGAACTGGTCCGATGGAGTCCTGGCCGGCGGTTGCAGGTGGAAATGTCGAGACGAGCCAGCGTATTGTCGATGTACTTTGGGGGGCACTTGGATTGGCCGCAGCGAGCCAAGGGACGATGAACAACTTTTTGTTTGGCAATACGAGCTTCGGTTATTACGAAACGATTGGCGGGGGGACGGGAGCTAGCCCATGGGGTCCGGGTGCCGATGCGGTGCATTCGCACATGACCAATACAAGGCTCACGGACGTTGAGGTGCTCGAGAGTCGCTATCCAGTGCGGGTGATACGCTTTGGGGTGCGTCGTTCTAGTGGTGGCAAGGGGCTTTATGAAGGTGGCTCTGGGATGGTGCGCGAGGTGATGGCGTTAGAGCCGCTGGAGGTGTCGTTGGTAACGAGCCGCAGGGTTGTCGCGGGGCCTTATGGACTCCAGGGGGGGGAGTCTGGATTGCCCGGAGAGAATTGGTGGATAGGGGCAGGGGATCAGCAGCGACGATTGGAAGGTTCGTGTCAGCTTCGCCTAGAAGCGGGCGAGCGGATTAGAATCTTGACACCTGGCGGAGGGGGCTTCGGACCGCCTTGTCTCGGTCAAATTCACTCTCGATGAAAAATCTCCGATTTGGCAAGTGCCATCGGGGGTATTGAAGTTCTCCACAGCGTCCGAGTCGGTAGAAGTTCCCTTTGTTTTTCAGGAGTAGAGCCATGAGAGCGATCTATTTGTTTCCGGCCCTTTTAGGAGCCTGTTTGGTACTGCTTGGGTCGAGCGTTTCTTTGCAAGCGCAGGACGGGGCAACTCCGCCAGATTCGGCAGGCGCCCCAATCGATCCGATCGATGGACAACCTCCACAGGGGCCAAATAATCCACCCCAGCCACCAGCAATTCCGGACATTTGCGGAATCAAGAAGGATTCAATCAGCTGCAAATGGCCGTATAACTTTGGCCCCGATGTTGACCCTAGTAACGTGTTGCCCAACATCAAGTGTGCTCTACGAGGGCAGTGTAAGCCAGATCCGAAAAATGCGGGTGTGTATCTTTGCGAAAAAGGCCCCGACAACCTTCCGTTTGAGGAGTACGAAGGAACAAGAACAGTAATAAAGGATATAAAGCAGATTGAATCTGCGCCGAATGCAAAAGACAAAAAATTGTACAGCGTGGACAAAAAAACCTGCTTCACAATATGGCAATGTGAACCAAAATGCCAAGAGTTGGGATCCTGGCTGTGCAAAAGAGATGAAAACACAAAAAAACTAGAAACTTATGAGGTTTTTCAGTTTAAAGGCAATTGTCCTGTACTACCGCCCAATCCGAATCCGAATCCGAATCCGCCAAAACCCGAAGTTGGTCCCGACCTGAATTAATCGATTTTTGATGATTGGCGTGAAGTGCTTAACAAATACATGTAATCAGTCATCTGGAGCGTTTTTTCCTCTTGCTCCAGATGGTGCGTTTGTATCTGAGTAACAAAAAAATCGAAATGAAAAATACAATCGAGGCTCGATCATGCTCTTTGAAACTTATAAATCTACCTTCAGAGCTATCCTTTTAATCAGTTTCGTTTGCTTGACGAGCTTTCCAGTACAGGGCCAGGTGTCAGGTGATAAGCCGCTCGAGGAGGAGCTTGGAGTTGAGTATCTCGTTCAACTTGCCGAGATGCCCAAATACATGGCTTACATGGTTGGTACAGCTGAAAGTCCGGGGATCGAGGATAAAGACACTGCTTTGATCTTCGACTTCGAATATATTTATGCCTTCCGACGCGACAAGCAGGGAAAATCTTCGACCCGATGCGAACGAACCGGTAGAAAAATCACGTCGATTGGCAATGCCCATAATTATGATGAACGAAGACTCAAGAATTTCGAGCACGACTGGGCACAGGAGGGAAACTATAGTACTGGAATCGTCGATGCCAAGAAATTGCTCGATTCTGCGCCACCCGAACTAAAATGGGAGCCACAACCGAAGTTTCTAAATCCCCTTTATCTACCTATTGTTGGACCGAACTTTGTCCTCCTTGGAGGAGATACCAGTATCGGTTTGAAATATGCAATGCCCCCTGGACAAATGCATGACTCTGCTTCGCTTGGCGAAGACACCACTCTAGGTGTTTGGGTAGCCGGCGATCACAAGGAATTCGCAAAAATTATCCGGTTTGACCGCAAACAGGGTGGTATGCCAATCCAAATTCTGACCCGGATTCAAAAACCTAGGACGCCTTCGCTTGACAAATGCGATCCGCTCAAAGACTCCGATCCTTTCAATATCACGAAGACGAAGTGGAAAAAGCACGAGAAATCAGGGTACTGGCTCCCTACCGAAATCGAGAGCGCTGAGGTTCATCGCTATCATAAAAACTCCTGCGAACTGAAGATCTACTGGTGGATCGATGACGAGGTGCCTGACGAGGTCTTTGAGTTCGAAGATTTCAAGAAGGCCGTCATCCGCCGCTCGAAAGCTCACGAAATGGTCGAAACGCTCAAAGATTCGCTCGATTGACGAATCGTGCAGGCACATTACGAGCGCATCACGTTTTTGCTAGCATCTGTCCCCCGAGTCACCGCCGAGTGCCTGTCCCCAGGTCGCGTCAGCCAATGGCTAGCATTGCCCCAGGGGCCCCCAAAACCGGTGCCAGGCACATGACGAACGCATCGCTTTTTTGCTAGCATCTGTCCCCCGAGTCACCACCGAGTGCCTGTCCCCAGGTCGCGTCAGCCAATGGCTAGCATGGCCCCAGGGGCCCCCAAACTGGTGCCAGGCACATGACGAACGCACCGCATTTTTGCTAGCATCTGCCCCCCCGAGTCACCACCGAGTGCCTGTCCCCAGGTCGCGTCAGCCAATGGCTAGCATTGCCCCAGGGGCCCCCAAACTGGTGCCAGGCACATGACGAAGGCCGCTCACTTTTGCTAGCATCCGCCCCCAGGCACCGCCGAGTGCCTGTCCCCAGTCTGCATCAACCTCGGGCTAAATCGGGCTTTGGCCTAGCCGCCCGTCGCTGATGTACATTCCAGAAAAATACGTTCAAGAAATCGACATCCCGCTGGGTGCCTAGAGATTGGAGCCGAGAGAGTGGAAAGTAGAGATGAACGAAACCCTGGTTTTTACTCGCTATTTTCCGATACCATACATCCAACGCCATCGACGTCAAGCCGATTGGCGTTGAGGTCATTCACTAAAATTCCTGAGTATCGGAAAGTTAGACGAAGATACGGTAAGCTAAACTTTCGTCTTTCGTCGTGCGCGGTAGGCCATGCCCAAAGCGCCAATGCCGAAAATCGCCATCGAAGTTGGTTCTGGAACCGCACCACCGGTACCCGAGGAAAAAGTTAAAGACACGGAACTACCTGCACCCCCAAGACCCCATGAAAAAGTTCTTGCAACTGGGTTAATCCCCAAGGATGCAAACGATCCCGAAAAGGTCATTGATCCGCTTATCGCGCCACCAGACACGTAGCCTCCAGGTAAAGCAAGAGTAGTTGGTGAATTGAAATTAACATTAATTGCACTGCCAGATGAAGTCGTAGCGACAGTAAGTCCACCGGTTCCAAACGTTTGTCCCGCAGTCGAAGAACCGGTAAAAAAAAGGCTCGTAACACCGGCGCGTTGAATAAGTCCCCCACTTGGCGCTATTCCAGAGCTCACGCCGTTTGAGGGTCCTAGAGCGATCAATCCAGCTGTATTGATATAGCCGGTGTAGGTTAATTCGACCGTACCATCCAACTTATCAACCATACTCATAACGACTGCTGCCTGACTCTGCCCCGCCATGACGGCCATCACCGCCACGCATAATGCCAATTGAATTGCTCGAAACATTCTGTTGACCTATCTTGGAAAAATACCTGACTCGAAACTTACTTAAGGGTAGAGGTTAACGGTAGGGGGGGGAAGTCAACCATAAAGTTGAGAAATTTTTAAAATGTTTGAGCCACTGGGAGCTCTTCCAACGACGCCGAACAGTAAAAAGGTTCGACCCCACTAGCGACTTGCCTCTCTTCGATCACGGAAGCATGCACAAGGCAGTAAGCGAAAAATCAGGTTCGGAACCTGCTTGCGAGTGATCGAGCTTGCGATCGGCTATTCGGTTCGGGGTGTATTGCAGGCTGTCGTGTGTTTTCTTGCTTTGAGGTCTTTGCGGGAAATACACTTCATTCGAGATTTGAGCATCGACTTACCTAGCCCCATACACCAAGATCTCGGCAATCTTGGGCCGCGCTTGATGATCCTTTAAATCAGGATGCGGCAATGTCGTCAATCGAATGTACCTTGCCAGCCGCTTGGGGATCGTATGCTCGTATACTTCACGAAACTCTCGGTTCTCCGACGCATCCGCAATCGGCTCCCAGGTGGTCTTGTCCAGCGAACTGTCGATGCGATAACGATAAGCGATCTTGGCTTCCAAATCCTCTTTGGCAGCTAACCACTGAACTTTCGACACGGATTCATCCCGCTCCAAATCGACAATGATCCACTGGGGCGAAAGCCCATTGGGGAACCATTTCACATACCAATCGTCCGGCCCCCCGTAATTCCCATCCACCGCTTTGGCCGACCGCATAAACGCTTCCAAGTTGCTCCCGGCCGGCTCCGGTGTCGAACACTCGGTGGGTTTGCCCAACGCTAAATTTCGCTCTTTGATATTATCCTGCCCGGTAATATCCTGCCCGGTAATAGTCTGATATGGGCGTTTCCCAAGTTGCCAATATCCGGTAAAGAATACCTCCGAACCTACTTGGTAATAAGGCCGAAAAAGTATCTTGCGACCCGCAGCATCCTCGGCCTCGAAATCAAGCGTCGAGCCTCTCGCAAATCCGGTGGCTTTGGGCTTGAACCAATCTTGCAACGCCTGGATGTCGCGGCGATCAAAAGGGAGTTCAAGCCACCCTCGTGAGTCGTTGGCTCCCAAACCTACCATCACCAATGGACCATGCACGAAGGCGACTTGGTTCTCATCGTCTGGCATCGCAACGATCTGTGTAATAAACGGATACTCATACTCGATGACATCTTGCGACTTCCACTCTCGCTCGATCGCACAAAACTCACCCGCGACGAGCTTGCCGTCTATCGCCTCGCCGTTGACTGTAAGACTCCCGCTAGTTCCAGTCCAACTCGGTACCCTTACCGAAATCGTAAATCGCCTGGGCGTCTTGCACTCGACGAGCAACTTGCCCCTAGGCCGCATCGGAAACTCGGTAGTCTGTAGGATGCTCACCCCCCAATCCGCATGCTGCAGAATCGAGGGGATAAACAACTGTACCCGCAACTCGTCGTCTTTCATCGCATAAATCATCGCCGTGGACCTCGGCGGATTCTCCAGCCCCGTCCCATTGCAGCAGTAGCAGCCGACTTCGTTGGATCGGAAATCCTTGACCGAGTTCGAGCCCAATGGCTGGTAGTAAGTTTTTGCACCCGTCTGCGGATCCTGGCTCCCCAGAATCGCATTCCAAAGCGATCGCTCGTAGTACTCGAGGTACTTGGTCTGCCCGGTCAAGCGATACAGGCTACGGGTGACTTTCATCAAGTTGTACGATACGCATGTTTCCTGGGGCATCCGCAGGGCTGTATTGGCGATCCGACGCATGCCGGGCATCCCCTCATGCACGCTGGTTCCACCGGTCGCATACGTCTTGGCACCAGCACCGCACACATTCTCCCAGAAGTTTTCGGAGGCCTTACGATGAAGCTCCGAGCCCGTGAGCTCCGCGATCCGCGCCGCTCCTACCATCTTGGCCAGCAACGTATTGGCATGCTCGTTGAAATCCCCTCCGTCGGCAAACGCCTTGAGAATCCGATCGGGATCCTCCCACTTCAGTGCGGATTGATGGAATGATTCGCGGCCGGTGAGTTCATACAGGTTCGCTAGAGCCTCGGTCATTCCACCGTACTCGATGCGTTTGACTTTGGCGAAATCCTCGCCATAGGCTTCGACCCGCTGCTCGGTCCATTCGGCTAGCCCAGTAGCGACCTGCAGAGCCAAGGGGCTCTTGGCGACCTTATGCGCGGCGATCAGCCCTTCGAGCAGTTTGTGCATCCGGTACCAAGCCACACCATCGAGCCGATCGGCGTTGAACTCGACTTCAGGGGACGCAAAAAGATACTTGCCGCCAAGCTCCCTTTGGCACTGAGCAAGGCCCTCGATCATTCGATGCACCAGCGGCAATAGCTCAGGGTCGTGGACCGACTGAAGTGCAATCGCCGAAAGAAAGTGGGACTCGAAAAACCCAGGAAAAGGCCCATAGGGTTCTGGCCCAGCCCAACCCCCGAGCGGTTTGGCGTCGTTGGTCGGCAACCCAGCTTGGATCCGAAAAGCCACCAGCGCCCGATCGACTCCGATCGCATCGAGCACTTTGCGGTTGACCAGAAGGCTCTCGGCGATCGGACCGTTGTCCGTAAGACGTATCGAGCCGATGGGTGGGTCTTGCCAGTGTTCTTGGCCCGAGGACGCTCTTGGGATCGCTGCGGCCCACACGACGAGGAAAATCCGAGTGATTGCGTTAGGTTTTTGCAGAGGTTTCATGCGCCCATTATGGCAGAAAACCCTCGGCTTTCGGTCAGGCCGATCGCAGAGTAGATACCAAAAAACAAAAAGGGCAGGGGGGGCCCTGCCCATGAACTTTTCGAGTGCAATTGCAGCCATTGCACTAGCAGCCAGCCGAGCTCGGTTTAGAGCAAGCCACGGAGTGCAGCTAGCGCCGCGTCGTAGTTCGGTTCGCTGGTCACTTCGGGTACGATCTCGGAGTAAACGACCTTGCCATGGGCGTCGGCAACCACGACGGCTCGCGTCAGGAGCTTGAGCTCGTCGATCGTCATTCCGAACTTGGAACCGAAGTCACCGGATTGGTAATCGCTGCCGACTCGCATGCTCTTGATCGATTCAGCACCGCAGAAGCGGTTCATCGCAAAAGGCAGATCGCGACTGACGGTTACGGCGTTGATCTTGCCTTCGAGGGCTGCAAGCTCCCCGTTGAATTTGCGTGTTTGGATCGCGCACACTCCGGTGTCGAGCGATGGGACCATCGAGAAAATCGTCGGCTTACCCAGCACATCGCTTCGGGTGATCGTCTTGAGACCACCTTCGAAATAGTGCAGCGTGAACTCAGGCAGACTGCTGCCAACTCGGAGCTCATCTCCTGCAAGCGTCATTGGGGCACCCTTGAACGTAATCACTCCAGACCTAGCCATAGGAAAACTCCTCATTGAGAATGGGTCGACAAAATCACCAGAAACACAACGCTTTCTCGTACTCCGGCGGAACTTGACAAGAATGTAGGCTTCCGGGGCCAAAGGTCAATCCTTCCGGACTGTAGGGATTTTGCGTATAATGTCGGCTTGGTAAAGCCTGCCGACTTTCAGGGGGACTTGGGGATTTGGGATTTTACACCCACGCCCGGAGTCAGAATCCCCGGGGGAGGGCAGGGGGGTGCTGTGTTTTCGCCGGCAATTTCTTGCCGGTGGGTCCTTCCCATCGAGGGGATTATGGTCAAAGTTCGCGATTTTCTCGGGCCCTATCGCCTAGCACGGCTCATTCGCTTAGGTAGCACCTGCCAGGTCTGGGAAGCGATCCTCGAACAGGATCAGAAGCGTTACGCGCTGAAGGTCCTACGTCCGGATCAGCGAGGCAACAAAGAGGAAATCGCTTTTTTGAAGCATGAGTTTGAAGTGGCCAAGGATCTCAACCACAAGAACATTATCAAGCTGATCGAATACCGCACCAATGCCGAGACTCCGTTTATCGTCATGGAGCTCTTTAGCGAATTGAATCTTAAAATGGCGCTTCGCCGTGGACCAGAACCGATCGCTTACCAACTCACCTCGATCGTCGATCAAGCCTGCGAGTCGCTCTATTACTTGCACTCCAAAGGCTATGTCCATTGCGACATCAAGCCCGACAATCTTCTGCTCAGCCGCAACTGGGAAGTCAAACTCATCGACTTTACGATTGCTAAAAAGATCAAGACCGGTTTTGGGAAGCTTTTTGGTGGAAAAAACAAAATCGAAGGCACCCGTTCCTACATGTCCCCAGAGCAGATCAAAGGAGATCACCTCGATCCTCGAAGCGATATCTACTCGATGGGCTGCATGCTCTATGAACTCATCAGCGGCAAAGCACCTTACACAGCCAACACCCCGAACGAACTTCTCAATAAGCACGTTTCGGCTTCGATCCCATCGCTGCTGGTCAACAACGAAAACGTCTCTTTGGAATTCAATAGCATCGTCCGAAAGATGCTCGCCAAAAAACCCGAAGATCGTCCGCAAAACATGTGGGACGTTCTGAAAATGGTCCGAACCACACCGATATTTAAAAAGCCGCCTCGCATTCCGACGACCAACCCCTTCGACGACTACCAAGGGGGCGGCCGAATCGAACCGGCAAGCTAAGCACTTCTCGAAGATCGCAATACAGACCCCTAAAGGAAATAATGACCACCGCACCAAAAGGATTTGAATTCGAACAGCCCATCCTCGATATCGAAGCTCGATTGCGCGAGCTCGATGCGATGACCCAGCCCAACGAGGACCAACAAGAAGAGGCTAAGCAATTGCGGCGTCGATGGACCGAATTGACCCGAGAAATCTACGCCAAGCTCTCGCCATGGGAGGTTGTCCAAGTCTCGCGGCACAAGGACCGGCCCTACACCAAGGACTACCTGAACCTAGCCTTTGACGAATTCATCGAGCTTCATGGCGATAAATTCTACGGAGACGATCGGGCTATGCTCACCGGGTTTGCCAAGCTTGGACGCCGCAAAGTCATGGTTATCGGACATCAAAAAGGTCGGACCTTCAAAGAGCGAGCTGCATGCCATTTCGGATGCGCGCATCCCGAAGGATACCGAAAAGCGATGGCCAAAATGAAAATGGCCGAAAAATACAACCTTCCCATCATCGCCTTCATCGACACCCCGGGCGCTTACCCGGGCATCGGTGCCGAGGAGCGAGGCCAAGCTCAGGTGATCGCCGAGAGCATGTTCATGATGAGCCAGCTCAAGACCCCGATTGTGTGCGTCGTCATTGGCGAGGGAGGCTCAGGTGGCGCGCTGGGTATCGGTGTTGGAGATCGAATCGCCATGCTCCAGTACGCTTATTATTCCGTGATCAGCCCCGAAGGCTGCGCGGGTATTTTGTGGAAGAGTCATCAGCATGCGTCCAAGGCGGCCGATGTGCTGCGGTTTACCTCCGAACATCTGCCCAAACTCGGCGTCGTCGACGATGTGATCGAAGAGCCTTTAGGCGGCGCGCATCGAGACCATCACCAAATGGCATCGCGACTCAAAAGCTACCTTTCCAAGACCATCGATCAGTTGAGCAAACTTCCAGTCGACGAGTTGATCGAAAATCGTTATTCAAAGTTTCGCAAGATGGGTTCGTACCTCGAGCGTCTCGAGGACGGAACCATGCAGCCCTTCGGATACTCGTTCCCCGTAGAAACCCACGCGTAGTCCAAGCCGATCAAGCCCTAGGATCGCAAGGGTCACAAAACAGGTCTGAATGAGGCCTCGAAGGCAGTAAGACCAAAATTGCTTTTGCTCGGTGCCAGCCAAGCCTCCAGAGCCCTGGCTATAAAGGGCGATATTGTAAGGAATACCGATCGAGTACTCGACCCATCTGGCCCCGGACCAGCTATTCGAGGGCCAGCTATTCGAGGGCCAGCTAGCCCCGGACCAGCTAGCCCCGGAACCAGTGAGAATCCACGAAGGACTCATCGAGTAAAAGTAGAGACTGCTGCACACGGCCTGTAGGCATGCGGCCACGAGGCACCAAGCCCCCAGGAGCACCACGCACAGCGGGATATTTCGGTGGCGATTGCGCCCGAGCAGGATCAGGATCGAGGCGATTGCAAGCCAGTGGATCGGCACAAGAAGGCCTCCGAGGAGTCCGGCCACCCAAGGTCTTGAGCCTACTGGAAAAAACTGGTACCAAGTTGGTTTTGATTCGGTACTGATTAGATCCGGTAGCCAGGCCAGAACCCAGCGTTGATAAGCCGCGATGAGCCCAGCGCACAGAATCGTCAGAGCAAGGAGTTTGGCCAAGGACAAAGCGCCCGGCTTGGCGTCGTGCGAAACGCTTCGGATCGACCAAATGCCGATACCAGTTCCCCATTGCAGGACCTTTGCGACCAGTGCTCCTGCGGCCAAGAACACCAGCCAATGGGCCGCTTGCATCGCGATCCAAAACGATTGGCTCGAGCAGTAGCCTGGAATACTTGGTCCTGCGATCGTGTTTGCGACTGCGTTTGCGCCAAGTGCGATTTGGTATCGAGCCAAAAAGCACAGGATCAGTCCGATTGCGATCAGGGGCGCGCCGAGCCAGGAGGGTCTGCAGGTCGGTTTGGTTCTCCAAGCGATCCAGATGGTTACCAGGGAGCAAGGGGCAAAGAGGATCGCGTTGGAGAGTTCGGCGGCCAGTGGGGATTCTAGGGCCAGGGCCAGTTGCCGCATGGCGGCACCTGAGACGATGCAGCTTCCTGCCACGATGGAGCATGCTAAGAGGAATTTGTGGTTTGGATCGGACTTTTGAGGTTCGCTCACGGATGGATCTGCTCTTGGTCGGCTCTCTGAGGGTTCATAGTCGGCGATGCGAGACCGGGCTTAGCGATTCCGGGCTTAGCGATTCTGGGCTTAGCGATGATAGCGAAAAAAACGAAAAACGCGGTTAGGGAATGCAGCAAGGGTCGTAGGAACTAGCTAAGATGCAGGGGCTTGAAAGCCATCGTCAGCAACCACTCCGCCAGCAACGACACCGAGAAAACCTTGAAAATCAACAAACCCGCAAAAAACCAAGGAAAAAACAACTTAAAACCGAACATAATAAACATTATCGGACGTTAGTGGTGGGTTTTGGATAGGTTGCTTGGGGGTCCGATCAGTCGGATCAGTCGGATCAGTCGGATCAGTCGGATCAGTCGGATCAGTCGGATCAGTCGGATCAGTCGGATCAGTCGGATCAGTCGGATCAGAAATCTACCCCACTACCCTCCTTTCCCCTAAAGACCAAGCACGATGTCCCTTAGCCAACTGAGCAACCGAAGAACCGTTTTGAAATCATCCCTAGCGGCCTCGGCTGCCGCTTACCTCAGGCCAATGACCTCCAATACCTTGGCAGCTACCCAACAGCAAACCCCAAGCCCCAACGCGCAGATCCAATTTGGAATCGTCGGCATCGGACCGCGTTGCACTTACGACGTTAAAGCCATGCTGCCTTTTAACGACGTGCGATGTTTGGCGATCGCCGATGTCCAAGCCTCCCGGCGGGAGGCCGGAAAACAACTCGTCGATGGTTTTTACAACAACCAAGACTGCAAGCTCTACTCGGACTTTCGAGAACTTCTCGACCGCAATGATATCGACGCGGTCCTGATCGCCACCGGCGATCGCTGGCATGCGATGGCTTCCATCATGGCAGCCCAAGCTGGCAAAGATGTCTACAGCGAGAAACCTTGCGGTATCACCATCGAAGCTTGCCAGAAACTAGCCGATACCATCCACCAAACCCAACGGGTCTTCCAGGCCGGCACGCAGCGGCGAAGCGTCCCGAATTTCGTCCAAGCTGTCGAGTGGGTGCACCAAGGCAAACTCGGAAAGCTGCAAACCATGCACGCTTCGGTCTATATCCCTGTCTTGGAGAACAACTGGCTCGCTCCTCAGCCACAGCCCGATAAGTCCATTGTGGATTGGAACCTGTGGCTCGGGCCGGCAGCCTGGAGGCCCTACAACCAAGCTTATTGTGATGGCAAATGGCGCGGCCAATGGGATTTCGACTCCGGTGCTCGCCTGTTGGACTGGGGTGCTCACACGGTTGATTTGTGCCAATGGGCCAACCAAGCCGACGATACGATGCCCCTGGAATACGAACCACTAGCCGACAAGATCGTTTGCACTTACGCCAACGGCGTGAAACTGATCATCGACTTTCTGGCCCAACCCTTTGGCGATCGTTCTCCTCACTACATCACCAGCCTAGGAACTTGTCCGGTCCGCTTTATCGGCTCGGACGGCTCGGTCGAGACCGGTGACTCAGGTCAGATCGTTGCGACACCCGAGTCGCTTCAAAAAGAGGTAACTGAGGCTTCCAAAAAAGTCGCAGGACTGGATGTCACTGCGCATGCAAGAAACTTCTTTGACTGCATGCGAACTCGCCAGAAACCCGTTGCCAACCAAGATGTCATGCGGCGCTCGCATATCGCTTGCCATGCCGCTGCGATCGCATGGATCCTCAATCGTAAACTAACCATCGATCCAAAAACCGAGAGTTTTGTCGGTGACTCGCAAGCCAACTTGCTGAGAACCCGTCCTGATCGAGTTTGGCAATCGTTTGCCTAACGTCTGGCCGACGTTGCCTCCTGTAGGGGTCCCATCGCCGACCGAAGGTTCCGAGCTAGTTTCTGCCTTGGATTCGAAATTCCACGAGCTTGGTGAATTGAGCCGATCGGGAAATCGTCGATCGGCTTTGGGTCGGAACCGTCGCTCCGAGGACTTCGAGTTGCACCTCCAGAGGCTTAAAAGCCGTGGGTTGGGCCGAACCGGCAGGCGAATTCTCTGAAGAGATGATTGCCGAATAAGCCCTGGTTTCCCAGATGCCTGATCTTGGCTGATTGCAGATGAATACCGCTTCGGAGCTGTTGTTTTGGACGGCCCTGGAGGTGAAGAACCAGGCTTGCGACCCGTCTTGGGCGATCGAATCGTGATTCATGGTGCCATTGGCCCTATGCCATTTGACTTCCCCTTTTTTTCGGTATTGGATTCCGAATTCGATCGACTCTTTGGAGGGCAGTTGGCTCTCGTTGATCGCTTTTGCGCGGATTACGAGCATCGGCAGTCCACTGACGGGATTGGTCTGAGCCGACGCGACGATCAGAAACATGAGCATCGCGCCGCCGAATCCGCAGCACATCAAATCGAGATAAGAGATAAATCGTCCGTTCATTGCTGAGAGCTCTGGTTGCGAGGCCAGACCTCGATCCATTGGTTGTCTTGAGCATTGACTTGATACGTTTTTTGACGAGCTCCCGCAGGATAAACCTCGACATCCAACCGTACGTTGCGCATAGTTCGGATTTTGATCGCTGTTCTTGCTGGGTCCAAAGGTTCGGATGCAAGCAGGATCGCATAATCAACGCCCCAATCGAGATTTTTCCCTCGGGATCGGTCGAACTTGCCAGCGGGAATTCCGCTGATATGCCAAGCGTCGGCGTTGGGGTTAAAGCAAACGCCTTGATCGGCGCTCACTGGTCGCACGATGAGCATGAACGGAAATTCGTCGGTTTTCACGGGGTTGGAATTTCCGGAGTTACCGTTCCATTCGAGTCTATTCTGCACTAGCACGGCGATGAAAAACAGCACTAGGAGCCCTCCGAGTCCATTGGTGATTACATCTACAAAAGCAAGTGATGAGTCGTTTGCGGTTTCCTGATCGATCATCCCCTGCTCCGGAGCTCATTGCTTTCCCAAGTTCGTAACGCTAGCACTGCGGCTCCACAGATCATCGCGGTAATGAGCCCGATGAGAGTCGTGTCGAAAGCAAATCCAAGGTGCTTGGTGATGACACTGATTGCTTGTGTTTTGTCCGCAGAGGAGAACAGTCCATCGGCGGTCAAAAGCGCATCTCCCATACCAAGTACCGTCCCGACAAAGCCAAGGCTAGGAAGCAGTCCGATGAGGAACTCAAACGTACCGTAGGCTTGCCGTCGAGGTGTTTCGGTATCGCTCATTGCGGAGTGGTCTGGGCATTCAAAGAGCCAATAGCGTTTCGAGACTAGAACCAAGATGAACCACATGAGTAAAACCGTCAGCCACTGCACCCAACCGCTGATTCGCATCAGCGCTCGAATCTGCGGTCGATTTTCTTCAGAGACGCGATCGATAAGCTTGGCAAGTAACACGTCGATATCCGACGCCTTGATCTGAGCCCCATCTCCTTCGAACAACGCATTTTTAGAAGTCCAAGTTGGGGAGATCATGCGAAACTCCTCGACAATCATCGAGCCGGATATCGGCTTAATTCCAAGATATAGAAAGGGTAAGCCGGTGCGTTGTCCGGTCATGTGCTCATCGAGTTTTTTAGTGAATCCGTCTGGAATGGAGTTTTGAACCCCAGCGATCGTCCCGAGAATCACATCCCGCCAAGTGGCGTCAGCTGGAAGTGTTTTGAGCGATTCTTTTAGAAAAGCTTCCCCTTCAAAGCGTGGGTCACCCCCGATAAGCTTGACGAGTTTCACCGCGCGTTGCTCGGTAGAGGAGATCGAAGTGATTGGAGTCGCTTTGGCATAGCGATACGTCGCATCAACGCTTCGGGTCAACCAAAGGTTCATCAGTAGATACGTTAGTCCTGCTAAAATCACGGCGATTCCGAAACTCTTCAGGTCTAAGCCCGATTGGTGGAGCGCAAAGGGCCTGGACTTCAGGACCCATGCGCCCCAATCCGTGATTTGCTTGTGAATGTCGGTAAGCATGCTCAATCGATTCGGCGGGTTCGTCATGGTTGGACCTCTGATTCTTCATCTCGATGGAGCGATTGGAGCAATCCAAACCAACTTGCCGGGTTGTTTGTACGATTCGCAGTTGCGAAATCTTCAGACATGGCTTTAGAGCCGATCTCCAAGAGGCTCAGGTTCTTGCGTTTCTCTTGCGTGGACCACTCCAACGGAAGCAGGTCTTCTGTTTCAGAGTTGCTCCACCGGTCGAACTCACCGCGTTGAAACGCTGCTACTTTCGAATCCAAGGAGCCATGACTTTGGATGATGTAAAGCATTTCTCCCTTTTGACCTAGGATTCCCTTGGGCCCGATCCAAACCTCGATGTCCCGAATTTCGGGTTTGGTATGGGCAGCTTTGAGCAACCGACGGCTCAGACGCAATTTATCCGCCAATGCCAATCCGGGTTCCGTATGGAACTCGATTTGGCCGAGAAACGTATCGCTGTTGTTTTTTTCGATCAGGGTCAACTTGCCTTCGTCCGCGCTGAACGATGTTGTTGAATACCAGCCGAATATCGAATCGTCTTGATCCAAATAGACCAATCGTGAAAAAGCTTTTGGATCGCTTCCAAGAAGCTTTAACTGAGAGCCCATCGAGGAGAGATTCTCCGAAGAAAAAAACTGGGAATCGGATTTCCCAAGAATACCCAAATGAAGATCGCAACGAGTCAATTGCTGGTCTTTTTCGAGAAACATCGCAGTGGCTGGTAGTTCCCCTTGCGGCTCATGGATGATGTAGTCAAACCAAACGCTTTGCGGTGAAGACAGACTTCGCGGAGCGTTGGATCGGACTGTCATTTGCCCCCCGCACAGATGGGAAATCCTAAAGTAACGATTGCAATAGTGTTTGAAGAGTTTCGGACTTAGCGTTGTATTTTCCGGAAGCGGAACCGAGAACGGCTCGGATTGCAGGACTTCATTCGAACTGCTCAATGCGATGTGCCAAGCTGGGTGGATCCCACCAGGATTCAGCATCAAGAGATGGCTGTGTGCTCGAACATCGACCGGTTTTGAAAATGCTGCATTGGTCAAATACGCCATGTGGTTTTGACCAATATCGTCGGGGAGTCGATCGCTCGGTATCTCAAACTCGATCGCGTTGGGAATCGATGTTCTGGTACCTACAAGGTTGCCAAGTCTTAGTTCTAACCGCAAGTCGTTGACGCTTCGATAGATCTCCGGCTCGGGATAACTCGAGGTGCGAAACGGAATCCCCCACCACTCGACGGTGCGACGGCGGAAGTTCTTCGCCGCGTATTCCTTTTCAACCTCTGTGGCCTCCTGGTAATTGAGCGGTTCCTCAGACGATCTTTCAGCGGCGGAATTCAAGGTGCCCAAGCTGGCTGACCACTCGTCGAAGTAAAACGGACCCAGTGGGGTCATTTCCATGTTCTCCCACTGAACGGCTTGCTCGGTCGCGACGACCTTTTTGGTCAACGTGAGAAGTTTTCCAACCCCGACAACGGTGTACTTCTTTAAATCGGAGCTCGACTGACCGTCCAGAGACATCGATAGTCCGCGAGGCAACCCCAGTCGCCCTCTGAGGTTGAGAGTTCTTTCTTCGGAAGCCAGCCGTCGATCGACGATCGAGGAAGGCTTGCCCCCTGTTTCAAGCGAGAGTTCCACGACATCGACCCCGAGCAATTCCGCTTGGCTACTGATGCTCATCGAGTTGGTAGCCCCACTGGCTTTGAGCTTCCCCCCTACCCTTGCTGGAATGGTCGGCAGTCCTGGCAGTCTTCCTCCTCCTTCCAATAGAGCCTCGAGTTCTTTGCCTTCAAAATCAGCGATCAAGTTGCCCGAAGCGACCCCTGGAGCTTGGGCGATGGTCAAATTGCTGTTGCCTTCAAACCTGGGCGTCTCCCAAGACCCCTTGATGCTCGCTTCGTTGCTCAAAATCCCCACCCAAGCACGTGGCAACGGACCTGGTGGTACGAAGTGTCCTCCTATTCGCAATGCAGTCCCTTTATAGCTGAACAAAAGAAACGGTCGTGCGACTGAAAAGTAAGGAGTTGGCAAATCGAGCGGAACGTCCACACCGAACTCTTCAGGTACATGCAGACCCTCTCGATCCGCGATGATTCCATCGAGTCGAATCGATAACGGGATACTGAAAGCTTCGCCTAAAACAGAAGGGCTCGTTGACGCTCGAAACGACATACGAAACGGCTGAAGAGATAACCACCGAACCCCATCGATTGCCTTAGGATCAGGAGAGACCGTGATCAACCCACCGGGCATGTACTTTCCCATCGCATTGCTGACGGCACCGAGAATTTCCGTTGCGCCGGCTTCGCATGCGTCGAGAAGATCCGAGGTATCCAATCCGGTCCATTCCTGCTCTACGAGCTTGAACGTATCGCTCCAGGAAAAGGGGCTGAGGCCCTTTAGTTCCAATTCGTACTTGACGACC
The DNA here is from genome assembly GCA_021299695.1 of Pirellula sp. GTDB lineage: Bacteria > Planctomycetota > Planctomycetia > Pirellulales > Pirellulaceae > JBKCUI01. The sequence continues at coordinate 54,755 of JAJTEK010000010.1, forward strand.
GCTTCGGGTTTCGAAGGGTTCCAGGATTGAATCCAGCCTCGGACTTTTCCGTACTTAGGGTGCTGGTACTCCCCCATTTCCCTCCATTGCGACTCAGATGCAGTTTTGATAGTCCTTTCGCTCAGAAGATCATCGATCAAAGACGGGATGTCGTTCGAGGCTTTGACCGCGACGGGGCCTAGTTCCAGAGCTGGCCATTCTTCGATGCTTAGGGACAGTGTCAATTGATCGTTCGTTCCATCGTTGTAGGTTCGAGGTACGGCAAGCTTTTGACTGAGCTTCGGGTATTTTCGCCTAAGATAGGTTTGGACCTGTTGCATAAGGGATTCTTGGATTCCCTGGGCTTGCTTGGGGGCTTCGGTATCCTTTGGCAAATCGAGCACACTTAGTTTTTCGGGCACGACAACTTCCGGTGTTTGCTTGAGACCATTGAGCGACATGCCAATCGGCTCGGGCGGGATGTTCGATTTCGCATTCGAAGTGGTTGCAAACCTGCATCGAATGTCCTCTGTTTTGGTGTCGAATTCGATATCGATCAACCGAATTTTGCTGGCGTGTCCCTTGAGTAAAGGTGTCGAGGCAATGAGTTGATCGATGCATCGATTCCGATCGTCTTGCGAAAGCTCGGCTTTCCAAATCGTCGTCAAATCTCCTTGCGGGTAGCCCTTAATAGTCAAATCACCAAGAGTTGGGTGCTTGAGGACTCCGTTAAGTTGATTTTCGGTCGTCTTGTTCAGTTGCACTGGACAAGAACATAGCGACTTGCGAGATGACAAGTGATCGGTGAATTCCGATTGCAGGACCTTGGTCGCTTCGCGTATCTGGATCCGGACATCCTCTTGGCTTTGTCCATCGAGACGAATTTTGCAGGTGCTCCGCCAAGTGGGGTCTTCCTTGGCCGAGACTCGCAATACCAGCTCGGTTGCTGATGTGCCGTTTTCTTGTCGGACCTGGATCGAAGTCCCAGGGGTGACCAGCAACCCTGAAGGGGCGCCTAGAGCTACCAAAAACTCCATCGTTGTTTGAGTAAGACACGACAGGTTTTGATCCGGAGGGGGCCACTGGGGTCGCCACTCTTTTTGTCCACCGTTCTCCACGAGACTCCAAGGCAAGCAAACGAGTCGCAGACCTGTGTCGTAGATTCGCGAAGGACTTTCCTCCCCTTGGGATTTCGGGATCCATTTCAGATCGAAATTCGTCGTCGATTTCGAACCCATGTATACCGTATCTTTTACACTTAAACCGAGGCGTTTTTGAAGAACCAGGGTTGATCCATCCAGCTCCAATCGGATCGCGTTTTGGCGATCCATCGACTGATATTGCGCAAAGATTGGTTGCACGTTTGCATCGAAACTCTTAGTGAATCCTTTGACCCACCTATGCCGATCATCGATCCGCGTACCTAGCAATTGGCTCACCAATTGCCTTGTGAAACCCGGCTGCTCTGGAAAAGAAGGGCATTTGAATCTCGTGATGAGCGAATTGTATTTCGGCAGGTTTGCTATCTTCCAAAGCGCAGCGTCGCGCTCCGCCCTAGCCAATCCCTGTAGCTTGGCAAGAAGGTCACTTTTTAGGCCTTCAAATGGCTTATCTCGAAGTTTCGTCAAATCGATATTCGCATGAGAATCAAGGGCTTTAATCATCCCATTGATTTGACTGAATTCAACGCCGCCAACTCGCAGTAGTTCCGTTAAAGACTTGGCATTCTGATTGCTTGGACTTCGGATCCAAATCGCTAAGTTCTCAATCGCTTCCGGTTCGGTGTACTCTGGCTGCCATCGAATTGTATGCTCCAATTCCGCTTTGAGTTCGCCAAGTGATAGGATGTCCTCTCGCTCCATTTTCTGGCCGTCGAGCTCAAAGGCGTATCTCGGCGGTAGCAACAAAATCGTAAAGGCGATCGATGCGATGGCAACTGCGGTGAGTGCAAGGATCATCCAGCGGGATCGGGGAAAGATTAGGTCGCTCATGGGATGGTTGAGTCGGAGCGTATTTCGATAAATTCGTAGTTATTGGTTGGGTAGATCTTCAACCGGATAGGATTTTGTCGAGATCGGAGGGGTGGGCGTCGCAGAGGGGTCCCGTCCCGATGCGGTATTTGTGCCGCTGCTCGGCGTTTGACTTGTGCCACTCTGGCCGTTTCCGCAACCGGTGACCCCTAAGAAAAGAAAGATGGCCAAAGCGCAGAGAAAGAATGTTTCGACGCGTTTCATTTGCAGGTCCCGTATCTTGTATTTCGAAAACAGCACGTTTCGTCATGCCGATCATGTCGAAATCATGTGGAGACCTACAAGCGTTTGCAGGCCGTCGTGGTCAGTACGACGACCATCTACGCGGTTTTCGTGGCAATGGAATCGCCTCGCATTGGAATTGGTGGAGCCTAACAACCGAAAACCCGAAGACGCCTCCGCTTGCGCGTCGAAATGGTAGATCGATTGTCCCCAATCGATCGGAGCCTGAAGCCACCGTAGCCAGTGTGAGTAACAGCCGAAAAAACCTAAGGCGCCCCCGCGTGCGCGCCGTGCCGAGCCATTGGGGACAATGGCTCTACACTCGATGCCAAAGATGAAAATTCAGGACCGTTTTTGGGCAACCTGAACGTTTTTCTGGCAACCTATTCTGCTTTTTGCAGTCTATACATTAGGAGCGATAGCAAAATCGAGTTTCCTCGATGAATTTGACCTAGCACTCCTTTTTGGCACCGCATTTGCTTATTTTGTTCGTCCAAGAACTGGCAAGAGTGCCAAATCAGACCGAAACGAGCCGAGAGCACCAGGAGATGTCCGAACATGAATCGACTTCCTAGCGACCAATCCCCCGAAAACCAAGGGAACTCCGAAAAGGTGTTGCTGACCGGCTCCCTTCTGGCCGCAAGTCCCTGGGCCCGCGAACCGAACTTCCGTAATTCCGTCTGCCTAATCGTCGAGCACGGCGAGGAAGGGGCTGTAGGGGTGGTTCTTAATCGGCCCATGGAACTCGATCCGAAACCTCTGATGAGCTTTCTTTTCGAAGGACAGGAGCAAGTCGCCATGGCTTCGGCAGACGTTCGAACGGCGCATTTTAATTTTGGGGGGCCCAACAACGGTCCAATTCTGGCTATCCACAACGAGTCGGCGCTGGCCGAGGGTGGCAATAACCATGGGGTGTACCTCTCAGCCCAACTTCCAACGCTTCGCCAGTTGGCCCAAAACTCACCCGAGCACCTCAGGTGGTTCATTGGCCATGCGGCTTGGGCAAAGTCCCAACTCGAGCAACAGATTGTCGATCACCATTGGCTTGTGGTTCCTGCGGTTCCCGAAATCGTCTTCGAAAAAGAGGAATCGATGTGGAAGCGAGCGATCGAATTCTATGGCGATTCGGTTCTTTCGGAGTTCCCCGGGGTCGGCAAGCATCCTCAGCGTGCGGCCTATAACTAGGGGGTAATCCTCAAATCCGAACGCAAGCCCCCCTGCCCTGCTCGGCTTCGAATTGGCGGGCAACTTCTTGCGGGAAATGCACCTTGTAGGGTTTTTTTCTTCTGCCCTGGGCATCGATCTAGCCGAAAAAGATTATGAGAGTGGGATTTTGCCTCCCGAAGGAACTTTATCGGTTTTGACGCCTCTAAAGTCCTGAGGCGGTAGGTTTCGAACCTTTTGCAAGCCGAAACTGCTTGCGAGGCCCCTGTGTCCGGATAGGCCGAAAGTAACATTTCGATCGAAAATAGGGGTCTTAGCGATTAGTAGGTTGAATTCAGGAGTGGGCCTAACTACTTTCAAAGTCCGCACGGGGTTTGGCTGAGACGTTGAGCCAAGAGTCCCCGTAGCTAGTCACTTTACTGCATATGGTGGAAGTTTCGATGAGCGCTTCGCAAAATCGCAGAGTCCGGGAACGTAAGAACATTCAATCTTCCAAGAAGAGTTTTTTGAGCCGCATGCTGCGGCTCGAGTCGCTTGAGCGCCGCGAACTGATGGCCGCGGACTTCGCTCCCTTTCACAATTATCTTGCCTCGACGGATGTCGACGGGGACTTCAAAATCTCCCCCCTCGATGCGTTGATGGTGATCAATCAAATCAACACGACGGGTTCGGGTTCCTTGGCAGGCCGCCAAGCACCGACGACCCGAGTCGGTCTTGTCGATGCCGACGGCGACAACGCACTCTCGCCTCTCGATGCGCTCTTGGTGATCAACTCGATCAACCGCGGCGAAGGGGTCGGTGAACTCGCAGAAATCAAGTACGAGTTCTATGCGCTGAACGATAACGGGACCTTGGGCGCTAACCTGGACCCAAACCCCAACGACTTCGTGTACGAAGCGAACGTTAGCACCGGTCAGAAGTTCGTCATTCGGACCTTGATGGCCGACCTTCGTGGCAATCCCTCAGGGATCTTCAGCGCCTACCATGATCTAAACTTCACCAACCGAGATGGCACATCGGGCGAGAAGATCCAGCTCCAATGGTCGGAGTACAATTCGCTGAAGCTTCGACAAAGCGACCCGAATGGTACGATTGGCGGTAGTTTCAGGCTAGCCTACGGGTCGGAGATCACGTCGGTGATTCCGATCGCAACGACCTCTCCACGACCAGGGGTAACGATCCCGAGCAAATCGGGGACGGCTGACAACATTCGGACCGCCCTAGAAGGCCTTCCCGGAATCGGAGCCGGCAACGTCGTTGTCAATGTCAACGAGATCGATCCGGATCCAGGGTTCAACTTCGACATCTTCTTCCGGAACGACAAAGCTCGCACCGACATGCCCAACGCGTCGATCGCCGAGAACAACCTGACGGCGACCCTCGGGGTTATCAACCCGACGATCACATTCCAAGACGCTCCTTCGCCGAGCCAAACCGTTGTGGCCCGGGCCGCGATGAACTACAAGCCGATCACCACTCAGTTCCCGTTGTACGTCAATGGACCGAACGGTGTGTTGGACGAGTCGTCTGCTGCCACCGGCAAACGAACTGTGAAGAACCTCGGTAGCTTCTCGAACTCCAGTGCACCGATTCCAAGTGCCTCGGCATCGAACTTCTTCGGGATCGTCGATACCGCATTCCGAGCAGGTGCATCGGGTACCGTCGATTTGGCTGCGACCGTTTCGCAGCTGCCACCTCCAGGAAGTCAGGGTGAAAACCTCGGTATCGCTCTGTACAACGCCACCGGCGTGTACTTGACCTCCAGCCAAGTGATCTTGCCGACGGCAGTGATCAACATCCAAGACCGCCTGACTGCGGTCAACGATGTCTTTACGATCAACGAAGATGCGCCGGTCAATAGCTACAACGTCGTGGCCAACGACGTCGACCGATTTGGAACCTCCAGAGGTATCATCTCGGTCACCCAGCCGACCGAAGGTGGAACGGTTTCGTTTGATGGGGTCGGTACGGCCCAGACCATCCGGTTTACACCGGCTGCCAACTACAACGGACCTGTAACGTTCACCTACACGATACGCAACAACATCAACGATGTCGCGACCGGTACGGTCACGATGAACATCACAGCGGTCAACGATGCACCGATCGTGATCAATACAGCCTTCAGTGTCACCGAAGACCCTGCATCGCCCCTGCTGATCGCTCCTACGGATGTCTTCTCGCCTGGACCAGCCAACGAGTCGGCCCAAGTGATCACCTTGTCGATCGTTACCCCACCACCTGCGAACCAGGGAACAGCGGTGATCAATGCCTCGGGCATTCTCGAATTCACCCCTGCGGCGAACTTTGTCGGCACGGTGATCATGGTGGTTCGTGGTACCGACAACGGTACACCGGCGCAATCGACCAACGCCACGCTGACCGTAACGGTCAGTGCCGTCAACGACGCACCGGTGATTGTGCAAACGACCTTCAGCGTTGCCGAAGATTCTGCAACACCGCTGGTGATTCTGCCGACCCAAATTTTCGCACCAGGCCCGGCCAACGAATCGGCACAGACCGTAACGCTCTCGCTCGTTAGCACTCCAGAGCCCTCTCAAGGTGTTGCGACGATCCTTGCCAACGGGTCCCTGCAGTTCGTTCCCGCCCTTAACTTCTTCGGTCCGGTGAGCTTTGTCGTTCGCGGCACGGACAACGGAACTCCAGCTCTTTCGACCGATGCGACCTTGACGATCAACGTCACTCCGGTCAATGATGGTCCGATCGCTGTCGACGATACCGGTTCGAGTGCTCGATTCAATGTGATCGGCCTGACCGGAACGCCGACTCCGCTGGATGTGATGCGCAACGACAGTGCTGGTCCCAATGAATCCAGCATCGATACGATCAGGATCCGTTCGGTGACTACGACCACCTTGGGAGCAACCGTAACGCTTAACGCCGACCGAACCCGGGTGATCTACACGCCACCGACGACAGCCGTCAACCAAACCGATTTCTTTAGCTATACGATCGAAGACAACGCCGGGCTGACAAGCACGGCTCGCACCGAAGTCTTCATCCTCCCGCCGACTTTCCCATTCGCAGTCGATGACCAATTCTCGACGAGCGAAAAGACCGTCGATACCAGCTATCCGATCAATGTCACGGCCAACGACTTCGTCAACGAGGGATTCGTCAGCCAACTGCTCTCGATCGTTCAGCAACCTCAACCTGGCAAGGGGACTGCAACCGTCGTCGGAACCGACACACCGAACGATCCGAGCGATGACCGCGTCGTTTACACCGCTCCTGCTCACGTCAATGGCGGACCGATCTTGGTGGTCTACCAAATGACCGATTCCAAGCCCGGTAGCGTACCCGTCAACGCAACCTTGACCATTCAAATTTCCGAAGTCAACGATCCGCCTGCACCGTTCGGAAAGAACGTTGCGGTCAACGAAGACACGACTTTGGATATCGATGGCCAAGCGTTCACCAGCGACATCAGCCGCGGTCCTTTCGAGGACAGCCAAACGCTGACCATCACCGATGTTCAATTGCTTACAGCCGGTTCGGGCACCGTGTCGCTAGTCAACGGCAGCATTCGATTCGTTCCATCGGCGAACTTCAACGGTGTTGCGGAAGTCCTCTACACCGTTCGAGATAACGGTACAACCGCCGGCGTGCTCGATCCGAAGACCGCAAGCGCAACGCTGACGATCTCGGTGTCGGCTGTCAATGACGCACCGATCACGGTTGCAAAGACCTTGCCAACCCCGCCAACGGTTTACTTGGAAGGCAATACCACAACCATCCCTATAGCCGACGTGATCGCAGGCGATAGGCCAGGTCCAGACAACGAATCGGCTCAGTCGGTCTCGTTGGTGGAAATCGTCGGATCGCTGACCACGGCCAAAGGTGGTACGATCGTCCGCCAAGGTAGCAACCTGATTTACACACCGCCTCAGTTCTACAATAGCCTCGTCGATGGACAGGACTCCTTTGTCTACAGCATCGTCGACAATGGGACTCCGGCCCTGAGTGCGACCGGCACCGTCAACTTGTACATCAGCGAAGTCAATAACCCTCCGGTTGCAGACGACCTCTCGCGAGACGCCTTTGCCGGTGTGAACACCGTCATCGACCTGACGGCCGCTCTGGATGCGATGAACAAGGGAGCTCCGAACGAGTCCGGGCAAAAGCTCAAGATCACCGATCTGTTTCTCCCAGCCACTTATCCAGGCACCTTGACGCTCAACCCAAATGGAACGTCGATCACTTACTTCGCTCCTCTTGGAACCAACGAATCCTTCACGTTCCAATACCGAGTGGAAGACAACGGAACGACCGCTGGTAATCCAGATCCACTTGCGGATGTCGGAAACTTTACGATCAAGGTCCTGCCGTTCCAGCCCAGTTCGATCAAGGGACTCATCTACGTCGATGACAACTTCAACGGAGTCTACGACAACAACCCAGCAGGGGCCGTCGAGCTTCCTGTCGGTGGTGTCGAGGTGACCCTCAGCTACGCAGATCCATCGAATCCGGCCAATACGATCCGCATGGTCGAGATGACCGATTCAGATGGATCATACGACTTCGAACTGTTGCCCCCAGGCACCTACACCGTCAGCTATGTCAATCCAGCGTCGATGATCGAATCCGGCTCGGCAATTCGCTCGCAGACCTTCACGATCAATCCTCCGGGTGGTCAAAACCTCGTGCGGCAGTTCCCGGTCTTGGGTATCAACCCATCCTACGGTTCAGCCATCGAGTACTTCGCATCGAGCTTGTACCTCAAGGATGCGACCCTCCGATCTCGCGGAATGTACGCGATGGTTAACTCGAACTCCGGATACTCCGAGTGGACCTCTCGCAAAGACGGATTCGAAGGAGACCGATTCCACGAAGTCGTCCTCAGCGCCGATGGAACGCGAGCCTTGCTCACGGCCGTTCGAGGCAACGGACAAGTCTTCACGGCGGTCTTGGTCGAGAAAAAGCAATTCCTGAAGATTCCTGCTGGAACGGGACTCCAATACGTTCGAATCCTGGCCAGCTCCTCGGACTTGGTCTGGAACCCTGTCGATATCAACAACCCACAGCTTTCGGCTCCAGGTTACCTCGACGCGGTCGACAACTACTTCACCCAAGAAGGCTGGAACGTCTAGTCGATCCAGCCCGGGGCATTGCCCCAAGGCAATCTGAGCAAAAAGGCCCTGCAAACTGCAGGGCCTTTTTTCATTGGTGGCGACCGCCTCGCTTATGGGGTATCATGGGGCAACCTGCGCGGGCGAAATGCGCCCTCCTGCCCTGCCCCACCTCAGCCCTCCCTCCCCTCAGCCCTCCCTCCCCTCAGCCCTCCCTGCCCTACCCCAATTCGTTAGCACCAGTTAGCCGCTCAGTTAGTCGTCCTGCTTAGACGCATCCTTTGAATCCCTTTGCACGCTTGAGAATCGTATCTACCGGTAAATGAGCATCACACCAACAACCTCCTCGACGCAACCCAGTTCAACAGTCACGTGGCTTATCCTGATCATGGCATCGATCGGATTTGCATTCGATATCTACGAGCTACTGATGCTGCCGCTGATCATCAAACCAGCGATCGCTGCGCTCAGCGCTCCGCTGGTCGAGCAGCTTGTCGCTGGCGGGATGACCAAACCCCAAGCCATGGCATTGTGGGCTCCGGGGGGTGACAACTATGTGCATTGGGCAAGAACCCTCTTCTTCGTTCCGGCCCTTATCGGGGGTATCTTTGGCTTGCTCGGCGGATACCTGACAGATCTCTTCGGACGCCGGCGCGTCCTGACCGGTTCGATCCTGCTGTATGCGTTTTCGGCCCTGGCGGCTGGCTTTGCTAAAGACCTCAATTGGCTTTTGTTTTTCCGCTGCTTGGTCTTCATCGGAGTTTGCGTCGAGTTCGTCGCCGCGGTGGCTTGGCTTGCCGAGCTGTTCGACGACCCGAAGAAAAAAGAGAAGGCCCTAGGATACACACAGGCCTTCTCGTCGATCGGTGGACTCATGGTCGGCGTGGCAGCCGTCATGGCAACGTGGCTCGCTCAAAAGCAGTGGCTTCCAGCGATCTACGGACAGCATGAAGCTTGGCGATACACGCTGATCTCAGGGGTGATCCCCGCACTTCCATTGATCCTGATTCGTCCGTTCCTGCCTGAATCTCCCAAGTGGCAACAAAAGAAACTCTCCGGGTCGCTCAGACGCCCGAGCATTGCGGAGCTTTTCTCTCCCGCTTTGGCCCGTACGACCATCATCACCACCATCCTCTTTGCAGCCAGCTACGGCATCGCCTTTGGGGCCATCCAACAATTGCCGCAAATCCTCGCCGGGCACGCGAGCATCGTCAAGGATTCTGAGGCCAAGGGAAAGCAGATCATCCAAACCCAAGAGGCAGATGGAAAGGAACTCCCAGAGGCGCGCAAGAAGGCCATCATCGGGAATTTTCGAGATGAAGAGGTCGCCAAGGTCACGATCTTCCAAGAAGTCGGCGGGTTGGTCGGCCGTGTTCTCTTGGCCGTCCTCGCCTTGGTCGTCGTCAGTCGCCAAACACTCCTGCGGATGTTCCTGATCCCAGCGGCGATCTTCGTACCCCTATTGTTCTATTGGATCAGCACTTCGTATAAAGCAGAAGATTCGCTGATTTGGATCAAAGTGGGGATTTTCTTTGCCGGGCTATTTACCGTCGCCCAGTTCAGCTTCTGGGGCAACTACATACCTCGCGTCTTCCCGCTGCACCTTCGAGGTACCGGCGAGAGCTTCGCAGCCAACATTGGAGGTCGTATCCTCGGTACGTTGGCCGCGTTCCTAACCATCACCTTCTCGGCCTCCAAGCCCCCCGATCCGGGCCGAATCGCCTTAGCCGGCGCAGCCATCGCCGGAGGCTATGCCTTCCTGGGTTTGATTCTCAGTTGGATGCTGCCCGAGCCCCAGGAAACGATCGAAAATGAATGAGCCGTTTGCCAACTGACTTACGCCTCGACTCAAGCACTGCACGATCGGTAATGCCATCGAACTCCTTTGCCAATCAGCTATTTGCCTCCATCGAGCGATCGAGAACCCTAGAACAGTTGCTTCAGGAACCGCTCGCTTGGCTCGCCATGCACGGCAATTGGTCGACCCTCTGGGTCATGACACCCACCAAAGGAGCTTGGAAAAAACTCATCGCAGTCGGCAAAGCAGTCTCGCATCCACCGGCCGACGCATCCCTCTCGGAGTGCCTCGACACTCGGAGACAACAGACGACTCCGAGCTGGTCGCTCCACCCACTTGCCCATGGGGCCGCCAACGGATCGTCGGTTTCTTCGGCGACGAGCATCGATCGCGGAGAGCTGATCCTCTGTTTTGCAAATCCCAATCCACAAGCCTTGGAACCGCTGTCCCAGGAATCCCTCAAGGAGCAACTCGGATTGCTGTCCCAAGCGATCGATCTGTGGCATCAACAACTGCGCAAATCAAGGGATGTTGTCCGTTTAAGTCAGATCCTTGAGGTCGCCGCCAATTGGCATGCGCATCAAGATCTCGATCGGCTCTTGCAGGACATCGCGCAGGCGGCCACCGGTCTTTTGCGGAGCGATCGGGCAAGTATCTTTCTTTGGGACAAACAGTCGCGGGAACTCGTCGGCCACCCAGCGTTGGGGATGGAGGGTAAACTCCTTCGCATCGCCGACGACAAGGGGGTCGCAGGAGCGGTCCTCAAGAGTCAACAACCCCGCCGGTGGGACCGATCGGATCTGACCGACGAGGTCGATCGCCGCGTCGATACCAGCAGTGGGTATCGAACCGACTCGCTGCTGGCAGTTCCTCTGAACGACTTGCGAGGAAAACCCATGGGTGTTTTCGAAGTCATCAATCACATCGATGGCCGTTTTGATCAGCAGGACGAAGACGAGTTGATCGAGTTGGCTAGGCATGCCTCAGCGGCCTTGTCCAACACCCAAACCATGCAGCGTTTGATCCAAACCCGCGACCGCTTAACGCAAGACGCAGTGCATCAAGTGCAACTCATCGGCTCCTCGCAAGAGATGCTCAATCTCAAATCTACCATCGCTCGCGTCGGCGATACGGACCTTGCTGTCCTGCTGCTCGGTGAAAACGGAACCGGCAAAGAGGTCGTCTCGCGTCAGATCCACTATCAGAGCAAGCGGCGCTATGAACCCTTCATCGCAGTCAACTGCGCTGCGATCACCGAGACGCTGCTAGAGAGCGAACTTTTCGGACACGAAAAAGGGGCCTTCACCGACGCCCATGAAACTAGATCTGGCAAATTTGAATTGGCCTCCGGAGGAACCCTATTTCTCGACGAAATCGGAGACATGAGTTTAGGGGGCCAAGCAAAACTGCTTCGGGTGCTCGAAGAGAAAGTGGTCGTGCGGGTCGGAGGGTCCACCGCGATACCCGTCAACGTGCGCGTCATCGCCGCGACGAACCAAAACCTTGTCGACCTTGTACGCCAGAAGAAATTCCGCGAAGACCTCTACTTCCGCCTTACGGTCGTGACCTTGAACCTGCCACCCCTGAGACACCGAGCCGACGACGTCTTGCAATTGGCAGACTTCTTCCTGACGACGTTCTGTGCCAAGATCGGTCGCAGTAAACCGACCCTGAACGCATCGGCCAAAAAGCGTCTCACCAGCCATCAATGGCCCGGCAACGTCCGCGAATTGAGAAACATCATCGAACGGATCGCTTACCTGACGACCGACGAGGTCATCGAGGATTCCGAGATCGACTTCGTAAGTTCCCCTAGAGCCGATGGAGAAGGCGACTCTGAGCGAATCGATCTTTCGAAGCCCTTGGCCCAAGCGACCGACGACTTCCAATCCAGGTACATCGAACAGCAACTCAAGGCGTGCAAGCGAAACATGACCCTTGCGGCCGAACGCATGGGCATGCAGCGATCGAATCTTTACCGCAAAATGAAGCAACTCGGAATGAATCATCAAGAACCCGAGTCGTCGGGGAACTCCTGAGCTCCCTGGTTTTTTCTGCTTAAAAATCGATTATGCTATAGTTCGTCTGACTCATGCTCAACTTTGTGCTCATCCCCGAGCCTGTCACCGCGCTGGCCTTGCCGTCAGCCTCATTTTTCCTCAACGACTCGAACCGACTCAAATGCTCAGCACCCTTGGTTTTCGCGCTGCGGTCTTGGCGATCTTTTCCCTGGGAACTCTCAGCGCTGCGGGGTGGACCCAAGCCGACGAGCCAATCGAACTTCAAGGTGAGTACCTCAAGAACACTCGTGGGATCCAAGTTGCAGCGTTGGACAAAAATGTCTTTCGCGTGACGACCTACCAAGGCGGCTTACCAGGCGAAGGATGGGACAAAGGTCCGGTCCAAGTCGTCGAGGTCGACCAAGACGAACTCAAGGATATCCTCGAGGGAGCCAGTGCCGTCAAACGTACAAGCCCAACGCTCGGTGCCAAGCCGCCCAGTGCGGCGATCGTCCTTTTCGACGGAACCCAAGCCAGCATCGACAAGCACTGGGCAAGCGGTGCGAAACTCATCGAGGGGGATTTGCTCCTGGCCGGTTGCACCACCAAAAACAATTTTCGTGACTACCGACTCCACCTGGAATTCAGAACCCCGTTTGTTCCCAAAGCCCTAGGCCAAGGACGCGGCAACAGCGGTGTGTATCACCAAGGGCGATACGAAACCCAAGTCCTCGATTCCTTCGGGTTCGACAATGAGGGAAACACTTGCGGCGCGATCTACGGCGTAAAACCCGCCGAATTCAACGCATGCTTGCCCCCATTGCAATGGCAGACCTACGACGTCGAATTCACCGCAGCACGCTGGGATAGCGACGGGAAGAAAATCTCCGATGCGAAATTGAGCGTATGGCTCAACGGTTTCCCAGTCCACCGCAACCAAAACGTTCCAGGTTCCACAACGGCAGCCCCCGTCAATGAAACCCCCAGCGACGGACCGCTGTATCTCCAAGACCACGGCAATCCGGTCGGCTATCGAAATATCTGGCTCGTTCCCTTGGATGCCGACCAAGTCGCACGACGACCGCGAGTCGCCGGTTACGAACGCCTTGCGGCCACCAGCAGCACGCTTGCCGATCAACAACTCAGCGGGCGACTCCTCATCGGCGAACTCGGTTGCATCAGTTGCCATGCCCCAGGGAAATTCGGCAATGTCTTCGAACAAAAAAGTGCGCCGGTGCTCGAGCAAGTTGGTAGCCGACTGAAAGCAGGGTACATCGCCTCGATGCTCAGCGATGTCCACGGCAATAAACTCGGGACGACCATGCCCGACTTGCTCCATGGCATGAACGAACAACAACGGGCCCAAGCAGCAAAGTCCCTAGCGGCTTATTTGGAATCCACGGGAAAGAGCCGAAAGCACTCCCGATCCGACGCCCAAGCCGTCGCTCGGGGCAAGCAACTCTACGAAAAGATCGGCTGCGCCGTGTGCCATGCCGACGCCGATGGTTCTGGACTGAGCGCCACGTCGGTACCACTGCCGAACCTCGCCAAGAAGTATTCCTTCGATGGCCTAGCGCTGTTCCTCAAACAACCCCATGACGTGCGACCCTCCGGACGTATGCCCAACATGCATCTGGATGACAACGAAGCTCGCGATCTGACGCACTTTCTCCTCGGGGCGATCGATCCGTCCGATGCACAGCCCAACACCAAGTTTTCCGTTTACGAAGGCAACTGGAATAAGCTCCCCGATTTCAAAACACTCCAACCGATCGCTTCGGGGACCTGCGAGGGCTTCGATCTGTCCGTCGCGGGCCGAACCAATAACTTCGCAGCGAGGTTCGAATCCTACTTCGTGCTCGAACAACCCACCAAAGTTCGCTTTCACCTGGGGTCCGATGACGGAAGCCGATTGCTCGTCGACGGCAAAAAAGTTGTCGATGTCGACGGAGTCCATCCCCATCAAACCAAATCCGAAGAGATACAACTGGCTGCCGGGCCTCATCTAGTGGTCGTCGAGTACTTCCAAGGAGGTGGCGAATGGACCGTCGATCTTCAGTGGGAAAGCCCTCTGTTTGTCAAACAACCGATCGATGGATGGCTCCAACTCGGACCCGATCAACCTCGAAAAACCGCCACCGAAGAAGAATCCAACCCGGCTTGGATCGCAGAAGGAAAAGCCCTGTTTCAATCGGTCGGTTGCGTGCAGTGCCATGCGATGAAGGATACCGACAAAGCCGCATCGGCACTGGCCAAAGCCCCATCGATCGATGCACTCAAGACCGATGCAGGATGCTTGGCAAGCCAACTGCCCAGCGGCCTTCCCAACTATCGACTGACCGCTCTTCAGAAAGAAGCCATCATCGCGGCCCTTGCGGTCGATCCCCAAGGGGAGATTTCTGCAGAAGCCAACTCAAAGCACACGCTCGCGAAACTCAATTGCATCGCTTGCCATCAACGCAACGATTGGGGAGGCCCAGAATCTGATAAGCTCGATCGATTCACCTCCACCATCCCGGAAATGGGAGACGAAGGAAGACTGCCACCGCGTTTGACCGGTGTGGGTGATAAACTCACCGACGACTATTTGAACCGAGTCCTCTCCGAAGGGGCTCGCCATCGTCCCTACATGCTCGTCCGTATGCCCAAATACGGTTCGGCCACCCAAGGGCTCGCTGAGCACTGGAAGCAGGCCGATCGACCCGCACAAGACTCCGTGGCCCAAGCTCCCGACGAAGCGGAAATCCGAACGCTCGCCTCTGGAAGACTCTTGGCCGGAAACAAAGGACTCTCCTGCGCACAGTGCCATACCTTCGGCAACCAACGCGCCACGGGAATCCAAGCCATCAATATGCTCACGATGACCGAGCGACTTCGCCCAGAGTGGTTCCGAAGGTACATGCTCGAACCGACCAAGTACCGGCCGGGAACTCGGATGCCCGCAAGCTTTCCCGATGGGACAAGCGTCCTGAAGTCGGTCTATGATGGACATGCGGATCATCAGATCGCTGCCCTTTGGAAGTACCTTTCCCAAGGGACTCAAGCGGCGATTCCCGAAGGTCTCCAACGCGATCAGATCGTTCTGGAACCCCAGGACCAACCCATCCTCTATCGAAACTTTCTCGATGGACTTTCCGCACGCGGCATCGCTGTGGGGTATCCAGGCGGACTGAATATCGCCTGGGATGCCCAATCCATGAACTTGGCAAAACTCTGGCAAGGTCAGTTCATTGACGCTTCGATGCACTGGCGCGATCGCGGAGTCGGACGTCAAAAACCTCTCGGGGACCTGGTCCTAAACTACGAATCGCGCCCCGCTGTCGCTTGGCTCAACGACCCCGCAGAAGCTTGGCCTGAGGCGAACGCAGTCACCAAAAACTACAAGTTCCTCGGATACAAAACCGACAAGTCCGGTCACCCGACTTTCCGCTACAAGCTCAGCGATACGAGGATCGGGGCCGACACGACGGTCGGCGATCGAGCCGAACTGAGTGTCGGACCGAAGGATGCGCCAGGACTCAAACGGACGCTCTCGTTCCAAGTCCCCAAGAGCGCGACGAATGCGAAACTCTACGTCCGGTTGGCCGAAGGCAGCAAGATCGTTCAAGACGGCAAGAATACTTGGACGGTCGACGATAAGTATCAGATCACCGTGGCCGAAGCAGTCGCATCGAACGCCAAAGTGCGAGATTCGGCCAACCAAAAGGAGTTGCTCCTGCCGGTGCTTCTCCCAACAGCCAACAGCACAGCAAACATTACCGCAAACGCCGAACTTGAATACTACCTTCGCTGGTGATCCCTACCGATTGCTAGAGTGATCCCTGCGACTCCTAACCACCGCTACCTACCAACCCCATCGCCGCTGAAAACTAAACATGCGAATCACCAAGCCGACCTTTCTTCTCGCCTTGTTGGCATTGCCGACCATGTGGATTTCGACCGCCTGTTCTCAGGATCAGCCTCAGGCACAGGCTCAGGCCAAGAAGAACGAATCGAGCGGCTCGAAGGAATTGAAGGAATCCGATTACTACGCCATTCGATCCTTTGAGATCCCACCGGGAGTCGAACTCGAAGCGACATCGTTCCAGCGAATGCCCGACGGAAAAATGGCCGTCGCCTCAAGGCGCGGTGAGGTATGGATGATCGAAAATCCGCTTGGCGATGATTTCTCCGCCGATCAATTCATGAGGTTCGCGCACGGATTGCATGAGCCGATCGGGATGGATTACCGCGATGGGTGGCTCTATGTCACCCAACGTCCGGACGTTTCGCGTTTGAAAGATACCGATGCCGACGGCAAGGCCGATGAGTTCGAGGTCGTCGCCGACGGTTGGCAAATCACCGGCGATTACCACGAGTACGCATTTGGGTCCAAGTTCGATAGAGAAGGAAACATCTGGGTCGTCCTATGCTTGACCGGATCCTTCGGCAGCGATGCGCTCTATCGCGGTTGGGCCGTGCGTGCGACACCCGACGGAAAGACCATCCCGACGACCAGCGGTATCCGTTCTCCGGGCGGGATCGGAACGAATGCGTCAGGCGATATTTTCTACACCGACAACCAAGGGCCTTGGAACGGAACCTGTGCCCTCAAGCACTTGAGCCCCAAGAAATTCGTCGGTCATCCGGGGGGCTTCAAATGGTACGAACAAGCCCAGGAGTTCATGGGTAAGAAACCGCAGGAGCCCAAAGACGGAAGTCGCTTTGTCGTCGAAGCCGATAAAATTCCTGAGTACGAACCACCCGCGATTCTGTTTCCCTATGGCAAAATGGGGCAGTCGGCCGCCGGGATCACCTGCGATACGACCGATGGAAAATTCGGACCTTTCAAAAACCAAGTCTTCGTCGGGGACCAAACCTTCAGCACCGTAATGCGCTGCTATCTGGAGAAAGTCCAAGGCCACTACCAAGGAGCATGTTTCCCGTTCCGCGAAGGACTCGATTGCGGAGTTGTCGGATTGGAGATGCAACCCAACGGAATGATGTTCGTCGGTGGGACCAACCGTGGGTGGGGATCGCGAGGGACAAAGTCCTATTGTGTGCAACGCTTGGATTGGACCGGCCAAACGCCACTTGAAATCCAGGAAATGAAAGCCCGCAAACAAGGGTTCGAATTGGTATTCACCAAACCGGTCGACAAGAAAACCGCACAAGACGTAGGCTCTTACGAACTCAAGACATTCACTTACATCTACCAGGGAGCCTATGGGAGCCCCGAGGTCGATGCGACGACTCCTACGGTCCGATCGGCCAGTGTCTCCGACGACGGCCTACGCGTCGAATTGATTGTCGAGGGCTTGCAACGCGGCCATGTGCATCACTTGACCTCCAAGGGGGTCCGATCGGCCGAAGGCTCCCGTCCGCTGCTCCATGCTGACGCGTACTACACGCTCAATTACCTCGCCCAGTAGTATCCGCAAGCTCAATCGCCCACCAGCTCGCAACTCGGTACTCGGCGATACCTTGTGCTATACAAACCGCTTGGCTCCCCTTCGCCCCCGGGGCTTTGGCCGGGGGAGTAAGGGGCGGGGGGGATGAGGGGCGACCGCGCGTAAGGCTGTTTGGTTGTTTAGGAGAAATGAACGCAAAGACGCAAAGGTGCAAGGACGCAAAGGAAGAACCCGGCGGTGTAGCACCATCCATTCGGTGTGCGGCTTACAAGGTAAATCACCTACCTGTGAGCCAACCAGCGCAAGCGGTTGGGCGATTTGATTAAGCCCGCCAGGACGCTGCGTTTGGGCGCCAGCAGGTGAGACAAAACCCGGGGACAGTCCCCAAGTTTTCAGCTATCGAGAATACCCATAACCGCTTGGCTCCCCTTCTCCACCGGGGCTTTGGCCGGGGGAGTAAGGGGCGGGGGGGATGAGGGGTGACCGCGCGTAAGGCTGTTTGGTTGTTTAGGAGAAATGAACGCAAAGACGCAAAGGTGCAAGGACGCAAAGGAAGAACCCGGCGGTGTAGCACCATCCATTCGGTGTGTGGCTTATAGCAATAGCCCGCGGCTTGCGCCCATGCGGCTTACAAGGTGTAGCCGACTGCCGGTGAGCTAATCAGCGAGCGGTTGGACGATTTAAGAAAAACCGGGGACAGTCCCCGAGTTTATGCCGGACCTAGTAGAATAATAATCGCAATGAAGCACACCTTCGCGCTCATTGTCACCCTATCGCTCGCGACACGTGAACAGCACCGTGCGCCTCCGCAACCTGCTGCTCATGATGCGGCAGCGTGTGGACGTCAAGGCCGACGAGTTCCAAGACAGCCTCGGGCCGGTTGCGGAGGTTGTTAGTTCCAAGTTCAGGGTAGTTAGGAGATCGTTGAGATTTCTCGGCGACTGTGGTAGGGCTCTATCACGTTGCCACTTTGATTAACGCCATTTGAAGAATAGGCCCTTGGTATGCCCAGTCGCAATCACGAAGTCCGAACGATTAGCAGGGTTGAATTGCCACAATTGCTCGCCCAATGGCAGCGTGGAAATCGCAGCGGCCTAGCACTGTTACCCCGCCAATATCGCGTCGATTGGTATGTGGAAAATGGCTGGGAGTTGGAGGAAATCTTCACCCGCGACGATTCCGTTTCATGGGACGACCTCGTGTCTATCGTCGCATGCACAAGTCTTCGCCGACTTGCCTTGCAGCATGTGAATCTCGGCGATGCCGGTGCTCGGGCCATCGCCGAAAACCTCACCAACCTCCAGTCGCTCAACCTCAGCTCCAACAACGTCGGCGAGGCAGGTACCCAGGCCATCGCCGAGAAGCTCACGAACCTCCAATCGCTCGATCTCGGCTCCAACAAAGTGGGCGAGGCAGGTGCCAGGTCCATCGCCGAGAACCTCACCAACCTCCAATCGCTCGACCTTACCTTCAACGACGTTAGCGACGCTGGTGCCAGGTCCATCGCTGAGAACCTCACCAAACTCCATACGCTCAACCTCGGTCTCAACAACGTCGGCGAAGCCGGCGCTAGGGCTATCGCCGAAAGCCTCACCAAAATCCAATCGCTCGACCTCAGCGGAAACAACGTCGGCGATGCCGGCGCAAGAGCCATCGCCGAAAACCTCACCAACCTCCACACGCTCGGACTTTTCAGCAACAATGTCGGAACTACCGGCGCCAGGTCCATCGCCGAAAACCTCACCAAACTCCACACGCTCTACATTTTTAACAACAACGTGGGCGACGCCGGAGCCAGGTCCATCGCCGAGAAGCTCACCAAACTCCAAACGCTCCACTTAGGCTCCAACAACGTCGGCGAAGCCGGCGCTAGGGCCATCGCCGAGAACCTCACCAACCTTCAGTCACTCCACCTCAACAACAACAA
>JAJTEK010000226.1 GCA_021299695.1 Pirellula sp.
CCAGGAAGGGTACCAGTTCGATCGGCTTGCAAAGCCGACTTGGGCCGTGGATTTCGGAAGCGATTCGTATGGGCTCTATGCGACGTTTGAGGTCAAGCCTGTGCGTCAGCGGATGCGTTGGATCCCACCTGGGCGATTTTTCATGGGATCGCCGGCGGGCAAGAATTATGAACTGGGCAACGAGGGACCACAGCATGAGGTGATCATTACCCATGGGTACTGGATGTTCGAAACACCTTGTACGCAAGGGTTATGGACAGCGCTGATGGGCGAGAACCCGAGTTACTTTCTGGATCCCGAGCGACCGGTGGAGCAAGTTCCTTGGGTAGATGCGGTCGGGTTTTCGAAGAAGCTCAATGAGCGATTCGCAAAAGATTACCCATCGATTGGTAAGGGGCTAATCGATGGCTGGGAGCGTTTGCAGTTTCGCTTGCCTACGGAGGCAGAGTGGGAGTATGCATGTAGGGCAGGAACGACGGGTGATACGTATGTGGGGGGTTTGGATGTAAAATCTAGAGATCAAACCAAAGCTGAAGTACTTGATTCGATCGCTTGGTACGGAGGGAATTCAGGGCACGCGTACGATCTGGAGAAGAGTGTGGAAATGACATGGTTAAAAGATCTTCAACCCGAGGAAAAGAGGGGGGGCACTCGCAAAGTGGCACAAAAATCGCCGAACGCTTGGGGGTTGTATGATATGCATGGGAATGTATGGGAGTGGTGTCAGGATCGGAACGGGGAGTATCCAGCCGAGCGCGTCGTCGATCCTAGTGGGCCTACGGAGGGCACGACGCGCGTGATACGCGGTGGGAGTTGGAGCTCCCCCGCGCGGTCTCTGCGTTCGGCTTATCGGCTCAGGTTCGTCCCGGGCCGTCGGCACAGCACCCTGGGCTTCCGCCTCCTGAGTTCTGCTCATCGGGCGACGGAGTCGGGGGAGCAGGCTTGAGGTGTGAGGCTTGAGGCTTGAGGTAAGTAGCCATCGAGTCAGCCAAGATGTTGGACTCTATATTCGCAGAAGGCGAAAATTCGTTGAACCCGCAGCCAACGGCGAGGAACTTGACCAAGCCCGCCAGGACGCTGCGTTTGGGCTCCAGCAGGTGAGGGGTGCGTTTTTGCAATCATGTTTTCCGTAGGGTGGGTGAAGCGGGCTTTGCCGCGCAACCCACCATCGAGCATGGGAAATCGCCTGACACCTTTTTGATCTTCGCGAGATCCACTCCCTTTGCGTCTTTGCGCCTTTGCGTTCCATTCTGCCAACAGCCGGTAACTCTGCGCGAGATCTTCTTACCCAAACAGCCTTACGCGCGGTCTTCCCCCTCACCCCCCCCGCCCCCTACTCCCCCAGCCAAAGCCCTGGGGGCGAGGGGGGGCCAAGCGGTTTGGAGGTTTTCCGTAGGGTGGGTGAAGCGGGCTTTGCCGCGCAACCCACCATCGGCCAAAGCCCTGGGGGCGAGGGGGAGCCAAGCGGTTTGGAGGTTTTCCGTAGGGTGGGTGAAGCGGGCTTTGCCGCGCAACCCACCATCGAGCATGGGAAATCGCCTGACACCTTTTTGATCTCCGCGAGATCCGCTACCTTTGCGTCTTTGCGTTCCTTTCTTCCAACAGCCGGTAACTCTGCGCGAGATCTACTTACCCAAACAGCCTTACGCGCGGTCTTCCCCCTCACCCCCCCCGCCCCCTACTCCCCCGGCCAAAGCCCTGGGGGCGAGGGGGAGCCAAGCGGTTTGGAGGTTTTCCGTAGGGTGGGTGAAGCGGGCTTTGCCGCGCAACCCACCATCGATGGTTAGATTTCCAAGAACCCTGAGTACGCCTTGACCGACTCGCAGGTCGCTCCGATAATCGACCCCTCATGTTGCAAAAGCCCGGATCCTGCGGGCAAAGCCCTTCTCCACACCGGACTTCACCTACAAGCCCCCACTGAGTACCACTCGATGAAAATCCACGAGTATCAAGCGAAAGAGCTGTTTCGCGCCTTCCAGGTCCCCATTCTTCAGGGACATGTTGCCAAGACTCCCGAGGAGGCTCAGGCAGCATTCGACCAGCTCGGCGGATCGCTTGCGGTGATCAAAGCCCAGGTCCATGCCGGTGGCCGAGGCAAGGGAACCTTTATAGAAGTTCCAGCCCAGCGTGGGGTTCAATTGGTTCGCAGCGGCAAAGAAGCCGCCGAAGCGGCCAAGAACATGATCGGCAATCGTCTCGTAACGATCCAGACCGGTCCTTCGGGCTCACCGGTCCATCAAGTGTTCCTTGAACAAGGCTGCCAAATCGCCCGAGAGCTTTACGCTGCGGTGGTCCTGGACCGAGCGGCCATGAAGCCTCTGTTGATGGTCAGCAGCGAAGGTGGAGTCGACATTGAGAAGGTTGCCGAAGAGACCCCCGAAAAGATCCTTCGAGAACACTTTGATCCGGCTCACGGTCTGATGCCCTTCCAAGTCCGCAAGCTGTGCAAGAAACTGAACATCTCAGGCCCAGCGGCCAAAAACGCAGACATTTTCTTCAGGAAACTTTGCGACTTCTTTGTCAAACTCGATTGCTCGATGGCCGAGATCAACCCGCTGGTGATCACCAAAGACGATAAGATGATCGCCCTCGATGGGAAAATCACCTTCGATGACAACGCGCTGTATCGCCATCCTGACATCAAGGAACTGCGCGACGTGGCCGAGGAAGAACCGGCAGAACTCAGAGCCTCCAATAGCGGCCTGAGCTTCGTCAAACTCGAAGGCAACATCGGTTGCTTGGTCAATGGTGCAGGACTCGCCATGGCCACCATGGACATCATCAAGTACCACGGCGGGGCTCCCGCAAATTTCCTCGACGTCGGCGGAGGGGCCAACACCCAACAAGTCACCGAAGCGTTCCGGATCATTCTCTCGGATGCGAATGTCGAAGCCATCCTCGTAAACATCTTCGGCGGAATCGCGCGATGCACGACCATCGCACAAGCCATTATCGATGCGTCCAAGGAAGTAGGGTTCAAGGTTCCTTTGGTCGTTCGACTCGAAGGCACCGAAGTCGAAGAAGGTAAAAAGATGCTCCGCGAGAGCGGGCTTGCCATCATCTCGGCAGACGATCTGACCGATGCAGCCAAGAAGGTCGTCGCCTCCGTCGGCAAGTAAAACCCACCCGAAATCAAAATCCAAGCAATCAGCGAAATAGACACTCATGAGCATTCTTGTCAACAAAAATACCCGGGTTATCTGCCAAGGAATCACCGGCAAATCGGGAGCCTTTCATACCAAAGGCTGCAAAGAGTACGGGACCAAAATGGTCGGTGGGGTCACCCCCGGCAAGTCCGGTGAGACCGTCGAAGGATTGCCTGTCTTCGATACGGTCGAAGAAGCCGTCCTGCAGACCGGTGCCAACGCTACGATGATTTTTGTTCCACCTCCATTTACCGCCGATGCGATCCTCGAAGCCGTCGATGCAGGCATCGAAGTCATCTGCGCGATCACCGAAGGGGTGCCCGTTTTGGACATGGTCCACGTCTATGCTGCCGTCAAACGGAGCAAGTCCGTGTTGATCGGACCAAACTGCCCCGGGGTCATCACTCCAGGCGAATGCAAAATCGGCATTATGCCCGGATACATCCACCAACCAGGCAAAGTCGGTATCATGTCCCGAAGCGGTACGCTGACCTACGAAGCCGTCTGGCAAACCAGCAACCTCAAGCTCGGACAATCAAGCTGCATCGGTCTCGGAGGCGACCCCATCGTCGGGACCTCTTACATCGAATTGTTCGAACGCTTCGAAAAAGATCCCCAAACCGAAGTCATTTTGATGATCGGTGAAATCGGAGGGGATGCCGAAGAGAAAGCTGCCGAATACGTCAAAGCCCACGTGACCAAACCCGTCGCCGCATTCATCGCCGGACGAACCGCCCCCCCAGGCAAACGCATGGGACACGCCGGAGCGATCATCACCGGCGGCAAAGGTACCGCAGCGGAAAAGGTCAAAGCCCTCGAAGCCGCCGGGATCGTCGTTGCACCCTCACCGGCCGATATGGGTGCTGCCGTTGCCGAAGCTTTACGCCGCAAGAAATAAAACCCTCGAATCCAAAGCCAAATCATGACCTACTCACAAGATCGGTTTCGTCGGCAAATCGCCTTTAAACCGGTCGGTGAGGATGGCCAACGCATGCTCTCGGATGCACGCGTCGCTGTGATCGGTCTCGGCGCCCTAGGTTCCACCATCGCCGAACGCCTCGTCCGTTGCGGCGTCGGAACCCTACGGTTAATCGATCGCGATTGGGTCGAACTCGATAACTTGCCGCGCCAAGCCCTCTACACCCTCCACGATGCGGAATACCACGCAACCAAATCGATGGCAGCAGCCGGACATCTCTCGGCGATCGATCCGACCACCCACCTCGATCCCATCGTGGCCGATGTGACCCACAAGAACATTCGCCAACTGCTCGAAGGGATCGATATCGTCCTCGACGGTACCGATAACTTTGAAGTCCGCTACCTGATCAACGACGCGTGTGTCGCACTCGGATTGCCATGGGTCCATGGCGGGATTGTCGGTGCGGCCGGACAAGCCATGCTGATCGAACCCGAGCACACCGCATGCTTCCGTTGCTTGCTGCCTGAAACTCCCGATCCGAATACCGCCGGTTCGTGCGATACCGTCGGAGTATTAGGACCGGCCGTCGGCGTAATCGCCAGTTGGCAAGCCCTCCTGGCGGTCCAA
>JAJTEK010000099.1 GCA_021299695.1 Pirellula sp.
GCAATCCCGGCCGCCTCCACCCGGTGCCAGGCACCTTTCGGCACCCCTGCCGACCTCGATTTGCTAGCAATCCCGGCCGCCTCCACCCGGTGCCAGGCACCTTTCGGCACCCCTGCCGACCTCGATTTGCTAGCAATCCCCGCCGCCTCCACCCGGTGCCAGGCACCTTTAGGCTCCCCCGCCGACCTCGATTTGCTAGCAATCCCGGCCGCCTCCACCCGGTGCCAGGCACCTCTCGGCTCCCCCGCCGACCTCGATTTGCTAGCAATCCCGGCCGCCTCCACCCGGTGCCAGGCACCGGGTTACGCGAGGTCTGCCACTGCTATTTTTTGTTTTTTGCTAGCATTCATGACGACTTTTGGGCCCAAGCAAGCCCGCGCCCAAGCCCAAGCCCCCGCGACAGCATCAGAATCACTGATGCCTTCGCCGGCCTTGAAAGCGAAATTCGAACTCGATATCCAACCGATCCTCACAGCCCGAGGTTGCAACTCCGGTCCCTGCCACGGTAAATCCCGAGGCCAAAACGGATTTGCCCTCTCCCTGCTGGGCTTCGACTCGGAGATGGACTACCGCTCGATCGTCACCGATGCCCGAGGTCGCCGCGTCGCCCCAGCAACCCCGGCCGATAGCCTCCTGCTCCTCAAAGCAACCGCCCAACTCCCCCACGGAGGCGGCAAAAAAATTCAACCGGATTCGCCCGACTACCAAACCCTTCTCCTTTGGATCGAATCGGGTTTCCCCCGTATCAGCGAGTCCGATCCGACCCTGACGCAAGTCGCGATCAGCCCGGCCCCCAAACCCCTGGCCCCAGGCGAAGAACTGAACCTTCGTGTCACTGCCTCCTACAGCGATGGTTCGACCCGCGATGTGACGCAAACGAGCGCCTACCAATCGAACGAACCTGCCGTCCTTGCAGTCAAGCCCGACGGATCAATCCGCGCTGGCTCCCTTCCTGGCGAAGCAACCATCATGGCGCGCTACATGGGAAACATAGCGACTTGGTCCTCGGCCATCCCCAGACCCGATCCGGTCGACCCGAACACCTATACCCAACTCCCCCGAAAGAACTTCATCGATGAACTGGTCTACCAACGCTTAGCACACTTGAATATCGTTCCTAGCAAACCCGCATCGGATTCGCAGTTCCTACGCCGCGCCTACATCGATGTCATCGGTCGACAACCCACCAGCGATGAAGCTCGCGATTTCCTTCAAGACCCCAACCCCGAGAAACGTATCGCTCTGATCGATGCACTGCTCGAACGACCCGAATACGCGGACAACTGGGCTAACAAATGGGCCGACTTGCTCCGACCTAACCCCTACCGCGTCGGTATCAAAGCCGTCCTGAGCCTCGATACATGGATCCGCGACGCGTTCCGACAAAATTTACCCTACGATCAATTCGTTCGAGGAATCCTCACGGCACGAGGCAGCAACTGGAAAAACGGTGCTGTTACGATCTTTCGAGATCGTCGCGAACCGGATGAAATCGTAACGATGGCCAGCCAACTGTTCCTTGGTATCCGTCTGGATTGCGCCAAATGCCACCAACATCCCTTTGAAGTCTATGGCCAACATGACTTCTACTCCTTTGCAGCATTCTTTTCCCGAGTCGGATTCAAGGGCACCGGCCTGTCTCCCCCCATATCCGGCGGAGAAGAAACCGTCCTGGTGAAATCCAGCGGCGATGTCAAACACCCCCTGACAGGCAAAGCCCTTACCCCAAAAATCCTACGCGGCTCTGAAGTTCCCATTTCCGAAGGGGATGACCCCCGGGAAAAACTCGTCGACTGGATGGTCAGCGAATCCAATCCCACGTTCGCGCACGTCGCTGTCAATCGCGTTTGGGCGGAACTTTTCGGTGTGGGTATCGTCGACCCTGTCGATGATCTCCGTGCGACCAACCCTCCGAGCAACCCTCAACTCCTAGATCAGCTCGCCACGCATTTTCGCAGCATCGGTTTCAACCAAAAAGAACTCCTCAAGACGATCCTTCAGTCCCATACCTATGCGCTCGCCTCAGAACCGAACGAAACGAACCGTGGCGATCACCGAAACTTCTCGCGCCACTACCGCCAAAGACTTCGCGCCGAAGTCCTCGCCGATGCGATCTGCGATATCACCGAAACAACCCAACCTTACTCCGGCTCGCCTAACGGTACCCGCGCGATGCAACTCTGGACCGTTCGCACCGAATCGGAACTTCTCGATGCTTTCGGCCGTCCTGACCCTAACCAAGATCCACCCTGCGAACGGATCCCCGAATCGACCGTCGTCCAAGCCCTCCATCTGATGAACGCTCCTGCGATCGCCTCGAAAATCGCCGACGAAAACGGCCGTGCCAAACGTCTAGCCAGCTCCGAAATGCCCCCTGAGAAAATCCTCGAAGAACTCTATTTGGCAATCTTTTCCCGTTTTCCCGAAGCTTCCGAACTCTCCGATCTAGCAAGCGAATTCGGAAAACCCAACAATGATCGAAGAAAACTGGTCGAAGATATCCTCTGGTCGATGCTCAACTCTCCGGAATTCACTCACAAGGATTGAATCATGCTCCGACGTCATTGGCTCCAATTGGGTGTCGCGGGACTCGCTGGCGGTAGCTTCGCGAACCTCTTGCAACTGCGAGAAACCTGCGCCGCGAGCCTCCCTGCGAACAAAAAGCCATCAAGCTGTATCTTGATTTGGATGGATGGTGGGCCAACCCACTTCGAAACCTTCGACCCAAAGCCCGAAGCTCCCGTCGAAATTCGCGGTGAATTCCAACCCATCCAAACCAACGTCTCAGGCATCCAAATCTGCGAACACTTGCCACAACTCGCAAGCATCGCCAACAAATACGCCATCGTACGCTCCGTCTGCCACAACCAAGGCAACCACGGTGCAGGCAACCACTACATGATGACCGGTGCACCTCCGCGAATCCCAGTCGGTTGCGGCGCTTTTGTCAGCTTTCACCCAAGCCTCGGTTCGGTCGCTGCCAAAGAACGCCCAGCTCCCCACGGGTTGCCCCCCTACTTTTCCATGCCGAGCATGTCCCGCTCGGGTGGCCCCAATTTCTTAGGCGCAAAATACGCCCCGTTTGTCGTCGGCGGGGATCCCAACAACAAACACTTCCGCGTCCGTGATGTCGAACTCCCTAGCGGGATTACCGACGATCGCTTCGGGGCCCGACGAGACCTACGCCACCTTGTCGATCGACTCCCACGCTTCAGCGATCCTGCAACAGCCGACCCGGTCGTGGCCGTCGATGAGTTCTTTCAACAAGGAATCGAACTGATCACAACGCCAGAAGCCCAAAAAGCGTTCGATATCCAAACCGAGTCCGATGCGACTCGCGATGCCTACGGCCGAAACAGCTTCGGACAACGCGCTCTGCTCGCCCGACGACTCGTCGAGGCAGGCGTGCCTTTCGTCACCCTATACGACGGTGGATGGGATCACCACTCGGACCTCTTTGGCGCTCTGAAAACACGCCTGCCGTCCTGGGATCAAACCGTCGCTGCTCTGATCAACGACCTCGATCAACGCGGACTGCTCGAAACCACCATGGTCATCGCCCTAGGGGAATTCGGTCGCACCCCAAAAATAAGCACGCTGCCAGGACAAGCCAAAGCGGGACGGGACCACTGGGCCAACGCCATGTCGATCCTCTTTGCCGGCGGAGGTACACCAGGTGGACAAGTCATCGGCGCGACCGATCGCCAAGGCCACTCGGCATGCGAACGGATCCTCTCCCCAGAAAACTTTGTCTCGACGGTCTATCTCAAAATGGGCATCGACCCAGATAAAGTCTATTACACCCCCTCCGGACGACCGACGCACTTGGTCAGCGATCCGACCCCTATCAAAGAACTCATGTAGCCGATGCCCTACCACCAACCCCACCACTCTAGGATCGGTGTTGGTCCATGGATCGGTACCAAGCTGCTCTGTCTCCTGGCCGTCGGATCCGGCCTCGACGCCCAAGCCCTCGCGCAAAACCTCGACACGGCTCGACTGCTCCCGAGCGGCTCGCAACGCAACTCAACGGTCACCATCGAACTGCCCGGTAAGTTCGAGAAATGGCCCGTGGCGATCTGGACCGAACCGACTCAAACGCCACCGATCCAGTGGGCAGCCAGTGAAACCCCCGGAAAGATTACCGCAAACATCCCTGCCGATGCAAAACTCGGACTCCATTGGGTCCGCTTGCACTCCCCCGAAAGCGTCTCGCCTCTGATGCGATTTCTTGTGAGCGATCTACCCGGTGTCCTTGAAACCGAACCCAACGACGCGTTTGCAAAACCCCAAACGATCGATGCGCTACCGGTGGATATCTACGGGCTACTCCAGAAATCCGGAGACGTCGATCACTATCAAGTCAAACTGAACAAAGGCCAACGGCTCGTCGCAAGCGTCGACGCGAATCGATCACTCAAATCCCCAATGGATGCTTGCCTCGAGATCGTCGACCAGCGAGGGAATATTCTCGCTCAAAACCTCGATTCCCTCGGGCTCGACCCTCGAATTGTCTTCATCGCACCCCGCGATGGTCTCTTCTCGATCCGCATCTACGCTTTCCCTGAAGCCCCCGACAGCACCATCGGATACGCTGGTGGTGACAAATACCTCTACCGCATCGAATGCCTCATCGGCGATGTCGATGATTTAGCACTAGGCTTCCAATCCCAAGCCACCCCCATCGGCGAACCGAGCCAACGCGACATGCCCACTGCGGTGCCCCTGGTGGAAAACCAACGCAGCTACTTGTTTTACGGAACCCTCGAATCGCCACGCGACGAAGACGTCCTGCAAATCGAAACCACAACACCGGGGTTCTGGAAAATCTCAGCCATGGCCGAATCGCTAGGCTCGCCACTCGATCCAGTGATCGAGGTTCTCGACGGAGCCAACAAGTCCCTTGGCAAACAAGGTGAATCAGGCGAGATTAAGGACCCGGTCCTTGTTGGCCAAATGAAAACCGCCGGCGTCTATCGAATCGCTCTGCGGGATCTGCACGGTCGCTTTGGCCCCACGTATCGATACCGCCTGGAACTCGAAAACGAGGCTCCCTTGGTCCTAGGTTCGCTTGCCAATGACATCATCCAAGGCAAACCCGACAAGCCAACGGAAATCGAAGTGACCCTAGAGCGGACACACGGCTGCATCGACGAAGCCACGGTGCGGCTGGTCGGACTTGGACCCGAATACACCTGCGAACCTGCAATCTCCAAAGCAAAAGAAGAGAGCGAAAAAAAAGTCGTCTTGAAAGTGACCGCAACTCCCAAAGCCGATGGCTCAGCCGCTGCGGCTTGGGCCGGCCCTGTCTGGATCGAAGTCGAGACTCAGGGCCGCAACGAAAAGCAATTGGCAAACGCAGCTAGCACCAAACAACCCCACCTTTGGCTGCGTATCGCCCCGTAAAAACGGTTCTTCAGTTGTTTTAAAAGCCTTTTGGCCAAGGCCTTTATTCGTCTTCAGCTCACACATTCCCGATGCGGCAGCATCGGTCTTCAGCCCACAGGGCGACACTTCTCTGCCGATCGTGCGTAAGCCACCGGGGACTGAAATCCTACTTGCTGATCTTGTAGACGATCAACTCATCTTGGTCTCGAATGTAAAGGTTGCCATCGACGATCACCGGATGCGGCCAACTCTCGCCATTGTGTGTCGCAAGCTTAAACTTACCCAGCAACTTGTACGCATTGGTATCGGTGTCGATCATGGCCATTATGCCATCTTGATACCTAAAAAAAAGCTTCTTGTCGGCAGCGACGATCGCAGCCGAACCGCCCCCGGCTCCGCGTCCTTTGTCCCAAAGATCCTTACCGGTCTTCCACTCGACACAAGCCGGAAAGCCGTTGTTATGACCGTGACCCATGTACACATGATCGCCGATCATGATCATCCCACCATGGTGGTTCTGCAACTCCTTGGAGGACTTATAGTAAACCTCTTTGACACCCAAAGATCGATTCGCCTTGGGCGAAATCTCCAGCAGGGCCGTACCTCCATCTCCATAACCGGTCGAGCAAAAGACATAGTTTCCACTGACAAGCGGGGTTGGAATGTTGGCAGTCGTATTGGCCACCCGATCGTAGTTCCAAAGCAAATCGCCTGTCTCGGCATCGTAGCTGACGATCCCATGCCCAACGAGTTGAACATACTGCTTGCGCCCCGCAGCGTTGGAGATCACAATCGAGGAATAACCCGCGCCGTCGTTGCCCCGCAATTTGCCCTCGGGCGCTTTGCCTGCCCAAATCAAATCTCCGGTCTTCTTCCTCAACGCTACGACCATCGCCTTGGACGCCCCCGGCGTGCAGAGCAGTTTGTCTCCATCGATCAACGGGGATTCGCTGTACCCCCAACCCGACTCCATCTTGCCCCCGAAGTCTCCTGTGAAACTCTTCTTCCAAGCTACCTTGCCGGTCTTGGCATCGCAGCAGACCATGACGCCATCGAAGCTCATGGCATAAACCAAACCAGTCTCTGGATCGATCGTCGGCGTTCCATTGGCCGCTCCCTTGTCATCGGTAAACGGGGTCG
This sequence comes from Pirellula sp., assembly GCA_021299695.1. Lineage (GTDB taxonomy): Bacteria > Planctomycetota > Planctomycetia > Pirellulales > Pirellulaceae > JBKCUI01. The sequence continues at coordinate 6,529 of JAJTEK010000099.1, forward strand.
CCCAAACTTCGGCTCCATCCCCCGCATTGCGACAGATCAAATTGGTTTTCCCATCGATGTTGCCGATCGTGTAGAGCAGCCCCGCATGAATTGCAAGACTTGCCATCCCCGACCCCAATCCCTTGGTCCTGTAAGCAACCGCTGGACCCTGCTCGGGCCATTGATCCATCAACCCCGACTCCTTGGCGATCCCATCGCGATTCGGGCCTCGCCATTGAACCCAATCGTTGGCCGACAAAGCACCCAAGGGACTCAGGCTCAGCGCAACGAGAACCAAAGCAAATCGACGTTTCATAAGACAATTTCCAGGGGTAGATTCACTAGAACAGAACCGAATCGAGTGGGTCCAGCAGATGGACGCCAAAACCGAATTGTAACCGACAGACAACGCGACTGCACTAAGCAGCACGCAACCGGTGCGGATCGGCCCGGAGCGGACCGGCCCGGTGCGGACCGCCGCAGTAGGCCGATCGATCCGCAACCGCACCCTGGCTCGCTAAGCTATCGCAAGCCTCCGTCACGTCGTCGACTTGGATCGAGAGCATGGGGCGATGGTCCGATTTGCGATTCGAACGCTCTTGCTCGCTGAGCCTGTCTCTCTGAACGCTCCGATGCAAAGCCCCCAAAGGTCCGACCCGCTCGACGGGCATCGGGCCAATGAGCGCAACGGTCGGGGTGTTTAAGGCCACCGACAAATGCATCGGTCCGGTGTCGGATCCAACAAAAATCCTCGCGCGGCGGATCCACTCGGCCAACTCCAGCAGGTTCGTCGGGGGCATCATCCTAGCCCAGGAATCCGATGCCGCGACGACCGCTTGAGCGATCTTGCCTTCCTCCTGGCCTCCCCAAGCGATCCAGGATTGCAATCCCCAACGTTCCCCAAGATGCCTAGCGACCGCTGCGTACCGCTCGGCCGGCCAAATCTTCGACGGCCACCCCGCACCGACATTGATCATCCCCCAATGCTCCGCAACGCCTAGCTCACGGAATTGTGCATCGACAGTCGCGATGGCCTGAATATCTCTGGGAACTCGGTACTCGACCGCCGGAGCGTCGATGCCCAAGGGCTTGAGTAGTTCGAGCCCTCGGAGAACCACCTGGTCATGCTCGGGCTTGACCAAATGATTGTTGAGCCAAGTGCTGAACTCTCGGCCCTCGAATTCTGAGCAGCTCAATCCAATCCTACAGGCAGCTCCCGAGTACCTTGCAATCAAGGCGCTCTTGGTCAACCCCTGCGCTTCGATCACCGTGTCGGGCTTCCACCGACGGATCGATTGAAGGAACTTCCAATAAGCCCTCGGCGATGCCGTCTGATCCTTGGATAAAACAAACAGCTCGTCGAGGTCCTGATGCCCCCGAAGCAAATCGGAGGCTCCTTTTCCAACCACCCAAGCGATCTTCGATGCCGGGAAACGGTCTCGGAGCGCGCACAGGACCGGCAGCGTTAGGATCGTATCCCCGACGGCCGAGAGCCGGACAATCAGGATTCGCTCGGGATCGGATCGATTGTTCATTGACGGCTTTTTCAATAAAGGACCGGCTTTTGGATTGGCCATCATCGGCTGTTGAGTCAATTCGCAGATTAAAAAAAGCACTTCGTGCAATTGCTGCACAATGGAATCTCGCTTTGACGGCTCTCGCGATGGAGCTTGCGTAGTTCGTTGTAGCGAGCGTTGTTCCAGATATCGAGCATAGGTGCGTCCATGACGTTTCCAAGAACCTCTTTGGCGCTGTAGTCCAAGCAGCACAAGGCCACATCGCCATTGACCAAAACCGTCATCGTGCGCCATAGGCGATCGCATGGCTTGCGAACCCGTTGTTGCTCGGCATCGCCCAGTGCGCCGCCCCAATTGTGGATATGGGTAAAGTCGATGTGATCGACCACTCCGTCGAGCATCTCCTCGGTCTGTTTGCGATTCGAGGTTTGGCACGTTGCAGCGACTATAATCGGAGTCTTCATCTTGGCCTCATCCCGAAGTTTGCGAAAGGCTTTGACGTTCTCGACAACCTTCGAGTGGTCCAATCCGATACGGAGCTTGTTGAACTCCTGGGAGTCCGACCCGTCGATGCTGATTTTGACCTCATCGAGCCCACTGTGAAGGATCCGCTTGGCAAGATCCCCCTTGAGCAAATCCCCATTGGTGAAAATCTTCACACGCGGGATCCCTTGATCCTTGCAGTACTTGATCCGATCAGCCAATTGCTTATCGATCAGAGGCTCGCCATAACCGTGCAAATGAACCAAACGTGTGCCACCCTCAACACACTGCTTGACGACCGCTTCGAAAACATCCTGCTTCATGTTGGCCTTCGCACGGCCGATCGTCGATCGGGGGCAAAACACACAGTCAGCCTGGCAGTGGTTGGTCGTTTCAATCCGAACAGTTTTCGGAAACGACTGACGCAAAAGCGTCATGGTATCGGCGATTACATACGAGGCGACCGAGCCGACGGTGCCAATAAACGATTGCCCAAAAGCGGTCATGTCGAATCCTTTGACATAAGTGCAATTAAGGATAGATTGTCAGGCGAATTCCTCAGACGAAAATCCATTTCTCGTCCTAAGCCAAGCGAAGCGTTGGTAGATTAGCGAATCTGGAAACTCTGAGTCAACTGAGAAATGCCCAACAAATCTCTATGGCGCAAGTCGGCCGATCCTAGCGGCCGTCCCTAACGTTCCCCAATCGCTCGCTCGAGCACGTTCTTGGTAATCCCCTGAACACGGGCATCCGGGCCGTGTGGCCTGCTCCAATGGGACCATGGCAACGTATGGCCCGGTGGATCCGAAAGTCCCTGAGCCCAAAAGATACTCGATGCATTGAACACGACGTTCCCCTTGGGACCCTCATACACCGTAGCGGTCCAGGTTTGAGGCGTCTGGCCTGAAACCCAAGCCTTTCCGGTCCCGACGACCGCAAGCCCCGGAATTTCGGCCGGGTCCCCGTGATACTCCCAACCGATCAATCCCGGAATCGACTCGCCTTGCTGGATCCCGGTCCCGCGAAAAATCCAATGTTCAGGCATCGTACATATCCAATCCCCACCACCGTTGACCGGCTCGACATTCCTAGCTCCCATCAAAAAACCCTCGTCTGGCCCTCGCTCAGGAAACGGACCGTGCTCCTTGGCCCGCGCCTCGGCGATCGGTCGGTCGGCCCCATATGGCCCACCCCGATAGAAAATGCGGTTTCGACGCCCATCAAAACCGTCGCGAAACGGCGACACCCAACAAACACTGTTGCCAGAGAGAAACAGCAAGCTGACCCCCTGATCCCGCATCGTCTGGACCGATCGGAATTGGCGAATATCCCAGTACTCGTCATGCCCTACACTGATAAAGGCTTTCGCCTTGAGCCCCCGGTCCGGTGTCAGCATATCGCTGTTGCAACAGTACGAAACATCATAGCCGTGCTGCTCAAGCCAAAACGCCAGCGGAAACTCAAGCGGTAAATACTCCCCCGAGCCTTGCGTCAGCGGATCGTTGACCACACTATCAAACTGCGCCTCGCGTCCATAAGGGCGATCAAAGCTCACGTCAGCCCACGGCCCTTGATTCCCCTTCGGATGGGTGTAGACCGAGTACTTGCTCGGCCAGGTATTGTAAGCCTGCCAAGTATTGTCCGAACATTGAAACAGAACATCGCAAGGCCGATCGTCAGTCACGACAAAGATCACATAGCTTTGCCAATAAGGCTCCTGGTCCGATTCGGGAATCGTAGTCAAACGTCCAAGATACACACCCGATACCCAATCGTTGGGTATCGTCAGACGGTGACTCGATTCCCACCGGCATTCGTTGAGATTTTTTTCACCGAGCTCCGGTGTCGCCTGTGTCTTGCCCTCGATCGGACCGACCTTGGACATCAACCGTGCCCCCGCGCCACCGTAATACCCAGTCCGGAAAATTTCGAGTTGAAACGGCCGTGCCGGTTGCGTCGAAACATAAATGTCGAGTGATTCTCCTGAACGTACGCTCTGTCGCGAACAATAACCCTCAATCCACGGCGAACGATAGCGACTCGCGTCGACTCGCACACGGGTCAATTGCCAGTCTCGACTTCCAGCATTGAGATTCTCCCCCCGGATTACATCCTTGGGTGACACCTCCTGGCCGGTGCCGACAGAACAAAAAACCAAGACCAGCAAACAGAGCGCTCGGCAAAGAGTCTTCATGGCTATGTATTTAAGGTGATTTAGATTCGGTTCCAAACGGAAGATTCTTGAGCATCCATTGTAGTGCTTCATCGCAAGCTCCGGCCGCATCGAGCCCAAAGTTGCTAGCCGCAAAAATGCCTCGCCCCTCGGCAGGAGCCAAAAAAACGACACAGTACCAAACCGTGTTCGATCCGTTGTGAGTATAGATCGGACCGGCCGACCAGCCCCGCCGGATCACATTCCAACCCCCCGCGTACATCTGGCCCGGTTCAGGTTGATGCAAACGATCAAACGATTCCGCAGAAAGCTTCAGCACCGGTGTATCGCTGCTTTTTCGCCGCAAATGGACTTGGAGGTAACGGACCCAATCCTCCATACTCGCATACACGGTGCCAGCAGGTCCTAAGGCTCGGGGATTGTCCCTCTCGAGAGCCACGAGAATACCCCCAGGGCGGATATGTCCCCACGGTACCTTATCTCCAAGCACTTTCGATGGAATCCCGAATCCCGCCGATCCCATCCCCAAGGGCGAAAAAAGACGCTCCCGGATCTGCTCCTCCCAATCCTCGTCGCGAAGCTGCTCGAGCACCCCTCCGAGGGCCATATACCCCAAATTCGAGTAAAGAAACCCAGACCCATCGCCCTCGGCACGCTTCGTCTCCCGAGGTTGATCCATCCACCAATGGATCGCGCCTCGGCGATGCTCACGGATCGGCCTTGAAGGATCAGCAAACTGCGACCAAGGCGGATTGGCAGGCGCGCCGCTGGTGTGATGCATCATCTGCCGGATCGTCACATTCGCCCAATCCGAACCGGTCACCTTGGCATCGGACGCAAAAACCTCACCAAGCGTCGTATCCCAAGTTAGGAGGCCTTCGTCGATGGCCATCGCCACCAACGTTGCAGTCATACTCTTGGTACAGGATCCGAGATGCATCGGATGCTCGGCCAACAAAGGATCCCGCGATCCCGAACGTCGAAACCCCACGGCTTGGACCTGAAGAAGTCTCTGAGTGTCAAACTGACCAGCGATCAGCCCCGGAAGATTGTGCTCCGTGCGCAGGGCCTCAAGGGCCTTTGCAAATGTCTCGGCAAACTGCTTGTCCTGACCCTCCTCGGTTGGGACCTGTGCGATTGCGTCCTGGACCCCAAAAAACACAAGAAATATCCAAAGCCCTGGACGGAAAATGTCCATCCAACGATATTTCTCCCCCCTATGCCCAATCGACAGAACGCTCATGGCCCTTTCCTCGTAGAAAGCATCTGCGCAAGCTCCCGCCAGAGAAGGACTGCACAAAACTGGCTCAGTACGGTCGAAAAACAAAGAGTGCATTCCCAAGTTGAATCCTGTCGTGAATCCTGTCGTGAATCAGCGGTCTTTTGGTATGGTACTTGCGTAGTATATCCATAGCTGCCATCCGATGGCGCCGTCCGAAGTCCATTTTGGCAGTCAGCAGCCTTTGCCTGCGGTCCCGAAGTCCGCTTGCGGGCTTGCAGCCGAAGTACCAAGAAAAACAACAAGAATACGGAGAAAATACCCAGATGTTCTACAACGCCAGCTCGTTCCTCATTTACCTCATCCTCATCGGACCAGCACTCATCCTAGCAATGCTAGCCCAATTTTGGGTCAAGTCGGCTTACAACAAAATGAGTCAAGTTCCCGCTCGCATGAGCGGTCACGACGCAGCGCGACGAATCCTCGACGCCAACGGACTTTACGATGTGCCCATCGAATCGTCCCCAGGAGTCATGTCCGATCACTACGACCCGAGCTCCAAAGTCGTCCGGCTGAGCCATGATGTCTACTACGGACACTCCATGTCAGCCGTCGGTATCGCCGCACACGAAGTTGGCCATGCGATCCAAGACGCAAGGCAATACGCTCCCCTGGTGGTTCGGAACCTTGCTGTCCCCGTCGCCAACTTCGGCGGGTCCTTTGCCTCAATCATCATGAGCATCGGCTTTTTCCTGATGATCGGCGGAATGTTCAAATTCGCAAGCTGGGCAATGCTCCTCGGCGTAATCCTTTTTTCCGCTGTGGTCGTATTCCAACTGGTCAATCTACCGGTGGAATTCAACGCAAGCTCACGAGCAAAAGATCAATTGATCACCCATGGAATCGTCAGCAACAGCGAACTGCCCAACGTCAGCTCGGTCCTGACTGCAGCCGCCATGACCTACGTCGCCGGAACCTTCAGCTCCGTCATGAACCTCGTCTACTACGTCATGCAGTATGCTATGGTCTCTGATCGCGACGGCTGATCGCGACGGCTGATCTAACCGGTTGATCCTCAAATTGGATGGTGACGAATAAGGCAATTCGATGGCTCATAGAACCTCGTTCCTCCGAGAACCCCGTGCATGGGCTCTCGGAGTTTTTTTGGGTATAACCAGTGGAATCGCATTGGCCCAAGAACCCCAGCCAATCAACGATGGCTTCAAAGTTCCTGCAACCGATTGGCCTTGGTGGAGAGGACCAATGCGCAATGGGGCCGCTGCAAGCCAACAGTCCCCCCCGATCCAATGGGACGCTAACTCTCATGTCCTCTGGAAAACACCCATCCCAGGGAGAGGCTACGGTTCGATGTGCTTGGTCGCCGATCGAGTCTATCTCGTCAGCGCCGACGAAGCGACCGGTTCGCAGTCGCTCATTTGCCTAGACCGAAATACCGGCTCGATGATCTGGTCGACGACCATCCACGAAAAAGGTGGGATGCGCAAGAACGAAAAGTCGACGGCCGCTTCCTCAACCCCAGCTTGCGATGGCCAACGCATCTACATCAACTTCCCCAACGAAGGCCGATTGATGGCCAGCGCCGTTGACCTCGATGGCAAGTTGATTTGGCAGACGAAAGTCTCCGACTACATCGAGCACCAAGGCTACGGCGCATCGCCAGCCCTCTACCAATCTCTAGTGATCATCGCCGCCGACACCAAAGCCGGCGGAGCAATAGCAGGCCTAGATCGCCGCTCAGGCCAAATCGTTTGGCGTCGCGAAAGACCCAAACTACCAAACTACCCATCGCCTGTCCTTGTGCACTTGTTCGGCAAGGACCAGTTGATCATGACCGGCTGCGATTTGATAACAAGCCTCAATCCACTCTCCGGGGAGCTCTTCTGGGAAGTCGCAGGGGCAACGACCGAATGCGTCACATCGACTCCCAGCGACGGAAAACACGTCTACACCAGCGGCGGCTATCCACGCAACCACATCTCAGCAGTCCAAGCCGACGGCTCGGGAAAAATCGTTTGGGAAAACGATGCTCGTGTCTATGTTCCCTCCCTTTTGATTCATCAAGGAATCCTCTACGGCGTGCTCGATGCGGGTATCGCCGCTGCTTGGGACGCCTCGAGCGGCAAAGAACTTTGGCGAAACCGACTCGGGGGCACCTTCTCCGCCTCGCCCGTTCTCGTCGGCTCCAAGATCTACGCCTGGAACGAAGCCGGTGAATGCTTCGTATTTCGAGCCAAACCCGACAGCTTCGAACTGCTCGGCAAAAACCAACTTGGCGAAGAGAGTCTGTCCACACCGGTCATTTGCGATAGCAAAATCTTCTACCGATGCACCGAAATGCAAGATGGCAAGCGTCAAGAAGTCCTCTACTGCCTGGGCAACCCATAAGGCCGATAAAAGCGGAGCAGGCCAATCTGCCCGGTGAGTGCCCAACGGCCAATAAAAGCGGAGCAGCGCAAGCTGCCCGGTGAGTCTAAGAGGTCAGGACATCTACCCCGAAGCTAACTTAAAGCCATGGCCAAAGCGACCAGTCCCCGCATCGTCCATGCAATGGCTCGTATCCAATTGGTCCTTACGAGTTCTCGTTGCGCTTGAGGGTCCGGACCTCGTAGCAACCGGTCGTGCAAAGGCATCTGAACCCTCGCGGTACTTACCCAAATCACACCCAAAAGCAGCATCCCGAGACTCGGCAATAGCCACGCGCCGGTCGTAATGCCGACGACCAGCAGCCAACCGGCCAAGACGCCTTCGAGGAGCATCATCGGCCCGACTACCCAAAAAATCCGATCGCAGTGCTGCTTCTCGGCCACCGCAGCCCGCACAGGATCC
>JAJTEK010000011.1 GCA_021299695.1 Pirellula sp.
TGTAGTCGGAAATCATCCAGCGGATGTTCTCCGGGGCTACCCCGAGGGTCTTGGAGACTTCCGTCAGTTCCTCCGAAGGCTCCTGCAACGAGGCATTCCCTGGTCGGTATCGCAGAGACTCGTAGAGGATCTTGATGTATTGCTCAAGCGACATGTCCAGGAATCCTCTGTCGCTGGCTCGAAGCCCGCTCTTGCTCAAATGCGAATCGTTTGGATTGACCGATTGGTTTGCGTCGATCGTCAACTTTGCAATCCAAGCGTCCTTGAGGACCATCGTCGGCTCGGCTTGCTTGCGGGCCGCTTCGATGCGTTTGCGTATCTCAGCCTTCGAGAGATCCTCGATATTCTCGGTCCCTTGAGCATCGCAAATCGACACCTTGCCTAGCGCAAGACTAGGAGCCATCTGGTTTTGGCTTCCGAGTATCCTGGCTTGAATCGAAGTGAAGTTCGAGCCCACAAGACTCGACGCCATCGCTGCTCGAATGAGGTTTAGGTCCACGTAAGCGACACAGACAAGGATCGCCAGGATATCCATGAGTCGCTGGGCTTGAAATCGATCTTCCCAGAAGTGCCCTTTGCGACCATCTTCCTTGTTTGCACGCTTCGAGATCGGTTCGCATAGATCCTTCATGAAGGTCGAAGGGGACGAGAGATTCCGACGGATTTGCTCGATTTTTTCAGGATCGGCAAGGAGTTCTTTGATTTGGGCTTCGGTCGGCTCGACGCAGACGAACTCATCGAGCAACCACCCCGGGTGGAGCGAGAGCCACCGGATGGCTACCTGGCGATCTGTGAGTTTTTTGACTTCGTCGGGTAAGGTTCTGACGACCACATGCAAATGGTTATCGAGCACGGCAAAGGCCAGGATATCGATCAAAAAGACGGAGGCGAGTTGTTCGAGACGTTCAACGATCCATTTTTTTCGGTGGGAGTAATCTTTGCCTGTGGCGGGGTCGATTCCGCAGAGGTAGGTGCCTTGGACACAGCGGTTATAGAGGTGAGCGAAACAGCTCTCATCGGGTGGAAGGACTTCATCACGAAGTGGACGGGGCATGGAGCACCTCCTTGTGTCACGGGGCCTGGAAAACTTCGAAAAATTTCCAGCGCGTCACCCGGTGCCTGGCACCGGGTGCGGGGACGAGATTTGCCAGCATTCCGATTGGCGATCGCAAAGGTGCCTGGCACCGGGTGCGGGGCCGAGATTTGCCAGCATTCCGATCCGGGGATCGCAAAGGTGCCTGGCACCGGGTGGCAACCGGACACTTTGGCGAATAACAGCCAAGACAGTGGCGAGTATATGCTGGCTCTGGCTGAGATGATTCAACCCGCTATCGGGAGATGAGAGGCCAGTTACCACCCCAGGGTTGCCATTCGGCTGTCGAGTCCGATAGACTATATATCTGACGACGCGGGTTAAGTCGAATCCGCACAGATCAGACACGGCGAAGCGACTTAGCCCAACGCACAAATCATTTCTTTGTCCCGCTTCGCTCCAGTTGGAATAGATTGTTATCCATTCGTCGATGCAATCGGAGAATTTATAAATGTGCTGCTCAGTCTCCCCAGGCGTTCCGGTCCACTTCTCCGATACTGTGCTATACGCCGCTGAGGTGATTGGTGAGGCGGGCGAACCGGTTCACGTCCTGGGATATCAGAACAAGGTACAGGGGAGTAGAAGGAGATTATCGCTAGCGTTAGATCGGCTGCCCTTTGGCCTGTCTGGCAACGCAATGATTTTACCCTTTCCTGCCCAACCGAAGACAATGACGCAAGCCAACGTTTTAGACACGATAAACTGCCGCGACATTCTGCAAGATATGGCAAATGCCGTAGCTCCTCCTCCCTATAATCGAGCAATTCGTTCGCGTTCCGGAGTTTCATGGAGTCTTGCTTCCTCGCCACCGCCGATTCAAGTATTTGGAGCGGCCGGGATTTACACAGTCGTTCTGGCACAAGATCCTCGGGATATTCCTTCTGCATTGAGCCAGGTGCCGCGTTCCAAAAGACCAGTTCTAAACCCAGCGCTTTTTGATGCCTACGCGCAATGGTATCCGAATTGGACAATAGCGCTCTGTTGCTTCAGCAATCGCAAAGCGAAGCTCGCAAACCCGCTGCTATGGTGGTACAAGCCGATGAATGCTGAGCAGCTTTTCCTGCCAGGCGTTGACTGCCATACGGGTGATGTTCCTGATCTAGATTCAAATGTTGCAGTCGATCATGTAATTGCAGTCGGCTCACATGATATGACAGGAGGGGAGCGCGTGGTTTATCGCGATAAGCTACCCAGATCAGTCTCTCCGTTCGTCTGCACTTCACTCATCGGTCAGAGATACAACGAGAACATGCCGAATGGAGACTTCGTTTGCCAACTTAAAGACGTGAGGCTGGGCAAGCTAAGGGCCGCGCGCTGCAAGCCTGACGCTGCTTGAGTTTCGGTAGGTTTACAAAGTCGCTGCTTATGAGCGTCGTCAACCGGTGCCTGGCACGAATGGCACTGCACGAATGGCACTCATTCTGGGCGGCCTCTGTCCTGTTGACCAGCACGGCGATCACTGCCCTTGCGTTTGCCAAATCCGCATTCGTTCACATCGCTAACCCCTATCAACTCCTTCGAGCGATCGATGGGTACCGTCTGCTACCAATGACCATCTGAAGTTCGCTTTTGGAAACGAATCAGCGACGTGAGACCGAAAATAGTCATTTCGTTCGTCATGTGCCTGGGGCACCAGTTTGAGAGCCATCAAGCGCGGCCCAAGATTGCCGAGATCTTGGTGTATGGGGCTAAGTAAGTCGGTGCTCAAAGCAAGAAAATACACGACAGCCTGCAATACACCCCGAACCGAATAGCCGTTGGGAGTCTCTAGCAAGTACCGAGCTCGATGGAGCTGTACCCTTTCTACGATTAAGGCCCCCGATTTGGATCAACGAATGCCCCAAGGCTCAGAGAATCCGGCGTTTCGACGGATCAAAAACCCCGAGGCTCTAGTCACCCAACTGCGTGAAGGTGACGGGATCGACCCTCGTTTGGAACATCGAAAAAATCAACACGCACGTCTCAAGAGCAAACCCAATCACGCCTCCCTGCGGCTTGCTGGTCAAATCGCCAAATGCATCCGAGGGAGCCTTGGCGATGGCCCTTTGGCCAACTTCGATGTCGTCGGAGTAGAACCTGCCAAAGGAAATCACTTTCTTGTCACCCTCGGACCGATTCTGCCAGACATTGCCTACGACGAAACCGAGGTTCTTCAGGTAGCCAACGATCGACGCGGCCAACTGCGGAGCGAAATCGCAAGTTCGATCACTCGCAAGCAGGTTCCGAACCTGATCTTTCGCGTACTGCCTTGCACAATCCCGCCTAATCCACAAGAGTCAAGCCGCTGAGAGAGAACTATCTTATTGAGATTATCGACGAAAAAATCTACGCGTGGACTTGCGATCGACTCTCGAAGACAGTGATCCAACAAGCTCAGCGACTGGCTCGGCTCGAAGACACGTTCCGAGTTGCTCTGATGCCTGATGTACACCTAGGCCAACGGGTACCCAATGGATGTGTGCTTGCCACATGCGAGCGGATCTACCCCGAGGCGATTGGCAGGGATATCGGTTGCGGGCTCTCGGCGATCTGCTTCGATATCCAAAGCGACACAATCCCGCAATCGGTTCTAGCCTCCATACTCGCTAAACTGGAACGCTTGGTACCAAGCCTGAAGCAACCGAAACACTTAGCCGCGAGAACGTTGCCGGACTCTTGCCGTGCAGAGCAACTAAGCGACCCGAGCCTGGTGCGACAGGCCAATCGAGATGGATTGTTGCAACTCGGGACCCTTGGACGCGGAAACCATTTCATCGAACTCGAGTTGGATCAAGTTGGCTATTTGTGGGTTCTTGTCCACTCAGGTTCACGCAGCATGGGTCAGGCGATCACCGACTGGCATCTGAGAAACAGCCAGAAAAGTGCGATCGACTACTTAGAACTTTACAGCGACGGTGGGCAAGTTTATCTAGGCGACATGCAGTGGGCGATACGCTACGCGAGCGAAAATCGTTTGCTCATGCTTAATCGCACGGCGGACCTAGTCGAAGAAGGCTTAAAGGCTGGATTGATCGAGTCGAGCTATATCGACTCACCGCACAATTTCGCAAGAATAGAGGGTCATTTTGGACGGCAGTTGATTGTGCATCGCAAGAGCACGAATTCCGCTCGTTTGGGGGAGGTGGGGATCATCCCAGGGTCTATGTCCGGAGGTAGTCGGATTGTTGTCGGGCGTGGCCATCCTGAGTCCTTGAATTCCTCGTCGCATGGAGCTGGCAGAACGATGAGTCGCTCTGAGTCTTTCGAAAACCTCCAGATCAAGCATTTCAAGGCGAGGATGGGTTCGATTGTTTTTCGCAAGGAGCATGCCGATCGACTCTTGGACGAATCCCCTGCGGCCTACCGAAGGCTGAGCGATGTCATGCAGGCCCAGTGCGATTTGGTAGCCACAAGAGATACTTTAAAGACGGTCCTCAACTACAAGAGTTTATAGAACCAACATGGGGCGGATGCTTCCACCGTCTGGCGACAGGTGGCTACGGTTGGGGAACCAGAATCGTTTGTTGCCAAGTCGTAGCCATCCGCTGCCAAGCGGTGGTGCCGCGCGAGTAACGCTTCCACCGTCTGGCGACAGGTGGCTACGGCGACAGGTGGCTACGGTTGGGGAACCAGAATCGACAAGATCAATCGCGTTCTTTGCGGAGTTCCTGAGCGATCCTTTCGACCGTCTTGCGGAGTTCTCGGTTTTCGTTGCGAAGTTGTTCGAGTTGGGCTTCGACGCTATTGCCGCGTGCTTCGGGTCGCTCGCGTTGTGGCTGATCGCGCTGAGGTTGATCCTTGGGACCACGCATTTGCTTTGCCATCTTCTCTTTGGCGTTCCTCAAATCTTGCTCGATGTCCTCGGCTCGCCGTATTAGATCCATCGCCATATCATGCATGCCGGCAAGTTTGAGATGCTCCGAAGCGATCCGCAGATGCTGAACCTGCTGCATGGACCTGGCGAATTTCTCCATCTGCTCGGGACTTGGCATCTGGCCTTTCGATGGGCCTTCGGAGTTCATGCGAGCGAGCTTCTCCATGAGTTCCTGCTGCTCGCGGATCAAGCCTTCGGCCTTGTCTTTGCGCCCTTCTTCCATCAACTGAGCTGCGTGTTTCTTGAGCTCGACAATCCGTAGCTTGAGTTCCTCGCGCTCGTCGCCATAACTCCAGGGGCTCACCACTAGGGTGCACAGAGCGATCAGACCAAAACGCATGCTGAGTCGTGTAAGCATAAGGAGGGACTCCTGGAGTAGGCGGTGCGGGGGGATTTTCCTCGACGGGCATCTTAAGCAGATGCCAAGTGATTGGTTGATAATAGTTTGTTCAAGCGGTTTGTCCAGAAGCTTTGTTTCCTTGGCCATCGTTACGTGGGCTTCGCCTTGCCAAGTCGTAGCCATCCGCTGCCAAGCGGTGGACGGCCGCGCGAGTAACGCTTCCACCGTCTGGCGACAGGTGGCTACGCTTCTAGTAGCCATCCGCTGCCAAGCGGTGGTGCCGCGAGAGTGACGCTTCCACCGTCTGGCGACAGGTGGCTACGGAGATAGGTGGCTACGGAGATAGGTGGCTAGAGAATAGCTGGAAATCGAGGCTCGATGTTTTTAGAAAGGGAGCGGAGGTAAAACGGGGATGTTGCTCGGGACGCTCGGTGCAGGTTGGTTGGGGATCGGTCGGGGCGCACCAGGAAGGGGTGCTGAGGGGAGGATATCGTTGCCGTACCAAGTGTTGCTACCCCCTGGTGGTGGCAGTTGCCCACCGGGAGTGCCTGTCGCTGGAGGATAGTTGCTTCTCTGAGGTCCCGTGGGATTACCATTTTGCGGCGCACTTTGTGGAGCCTGAGCAGACCTAGGATTGGTTCCTAAAAATCGATCGAGAATTCCGCCTGCCGAGGTGGCTTGGGCATTTCCATTTTGGCCGTTTGCACCTTGAAGTCCGATGCCGCGCATCAGGTCGTTGCCCAAGTTGGTTCCGTTGGCTCCTTGGAACTCGACAGGGACGGGAAATCCCTCGGGCGCACGGCCTTGTTCGAGCTCGCGTTCGACGTTGGCGATATAAGGCCCGATGACTTCTTTGACTTCAGGCGGCATGATCGAGCCGGCATGCGTTAGGGCTTGGGAGATGTACTGACCGCTTCGAGATCGTGCGATGGCGGTTTTTTGATTAGGGCCTAAAAGGGTCATTGCGAACATCGTCACTACGCAGCACATGGCAGCCCCTTTGATCAGACCGAAACCCGCACCGAGTTGCCGATCGAATTCTTTGAGCCGAATCTTGTCGATCGAGGAGCTGACCATTCGAAAGATAAGCCAGATCGCAAGGCTCGTCCCGAAGAACAGCAGCAGCATGGCAAGAAAGACGTTCCATGGTGGTTGCGCATTGATGTGTTTAGCCACATCGTAGCGAAAGTAATTGGCTACGAAGTAGCTTACGACGATTGAGGCCAAGGAGGCGACTTGCCAAGCGAAGCCCTTGATCGCACCGAAGATCGCGGCCGAGGCCAGGATGATCAGCATGAGAATATCGTACGTTTGCATCGTGGTAAGACCGTTGCTTGGAAGCATTTGAAATCCGGATTGGGCAGAGAGAATTCTCGTAGCAATTCGACGCAGGTCAACAAAAGGGCAGTTTTTGCTAGCAATTCATCCTAGACACCTAAACTTGGGGGATCGAATTGGCTCTCGGGCTAGGAGCTCTCTTGCAGGAAAGCTTTGGAAATGCTAATCCGTTTGTATCGGATGTAGTACTTATACCCGTCGAGGAGTCGGTCGCCAATCGCGTTGACTCTCCTACCCTGCTTTGTTGTTCGCTATGGCAGATTTTAAAACCCATATTTCGGTCAGTACCCTATCGGGTCTTCTGCTGGGGCTTGGCGGCTACCAATCGGGGATGCCTTGGGAGAGCTGTTTGATTGCCGGTGGGTTATGTTCGGTCAGTGGCATGTTACCGGATTTGGACAGTGATTCGGGGATTCCGTTGCGTGAGGCGGTGGGTTTTGCTGCCGCGTTTGTACCGATGCTCATGCTCGATCGGCTTGAGCGTGTGGGGCTTTCGCATGAGATGATGTTGGTCGTTACGGGCGCGATTTACTTTTTCTTGAGGTTCGGAATTGCCGAGTTGTTCCGTCGCTACACGGTCCATCGTGGGATGTGGCATAGTTTGCCTGCGGCGATCATCGCGGCCCTTTTTGTGTTTTTGGTATCTGCATCGGAGAATGTTCATTTACGGCTTTTCAAGACATTGGCCGTCTTTGTGGGTTTTATGTCGCATATCTTGCTCGACGAGCTCTGGTCGGTCGAGTACCGCAGGGGTAAGTATGTGTTTAAGCATTCGTTTGGGACGGCATTGAAGTTCCTTGGTGAATCGCGGCTTGCCAATGTCACAACGTATGTGCTTCTGGGTGTTTTATCGGTTGTTGCCTATCATGACGAAGCGATCATGGAGCATTTCGGTTATTCTCATATGCATGAGTTACCTCACACGGCCGTCGATTGGATCAAGATCATTCGCGAGCAATCCGAGAATTGGATCCGCTGAGTTGCGATCCTTGCGATCGTGTTTTTTGGATGCGTGGCCCTTGGATGGCATAGAAGGCTAGGACACTAGGATAAAGGCGAATTTTATGGTGCCGGCGATCCGGACCGAGAAACTCAGTCGGCAATTTGGTGGCAAGACGGCCGTGGACCAAGTCAATTTGGAGGTCATGCCAGGAACATTTTATGGGTTTCTCGGCCCCAACGGAGCGGGGAAGTCGACCACGATCAAGATGCTCACTGGGCTCTTGCAGCCTTCCTCGGGCAACATGGAGGTATTGGGTCGCAACATGCTCGATCCTGCTGCGAGTATGGAGGTCAAGCGATCGATTGGGGTGATCCCTGAGAACCTAGCTCTCTTTGACTACCTTACGGCGATGGAGTATTTGACCTTTGTGGGTAGGATTCACGGTTTGGACCGCGATACGATCCGGCAGAGGTCTTGCGAGATGCTTGATTTGTTGGATTTAGAGGATGATCCGAAAAAGGTATCGAACGATTTTTCTCATGGAATGCGTAAGAAGCTTTCGTTGGCCGCTGCGTTGATTCACCGACCCTCGTTGCTTTTTCTCGACGAGCCTTTCGAGGGGGTCGATGCGGTCGCGTCGCGGACGATTCGCGAGCTGCTCTTGCAGTTTACCGCCAGTGGCGGAACGGTTTTTCTGACATCCCATGTGCTCGAGGTGGTCGAAAGGCTTTGCACGCATGTGGGGATCATCGTATCTGGGCGATTGGTCGCTCAGTCATCTCTTGAAGACCTCGTCGCGGGAGGACGTCTCGAAACGGCCTTCATCAAAGCGACAGGTGCGGAATTGCTCGAGGAAGTGTCGGCCAAGCTTGATTGGCTGACTTCGGAGCAAGGCCCATGAGTCAATCCTCCGGTTCCGATGGCTTGAGTACCAGTGAGCTGCCAGGGTTGCACAAGAACCCTCTTCCAAAGGCCAATCATTTCGAACAATGGTCTGCTTTGGTCCAAGCCTACTGGAGGAGCAAGCTGAATCGATGGGTGAGCGATTCGGTCATTAGCCGGGCGATCCAGTCGATCTTTCTTGTCCTGCTGGTCGTTACGGTTTTGGTTTGGTTCGGAGTGCTCTTCGGTGGCGGATACGTACTAGCGAAGTCGATTGCCGATGGAAAAGCCTATGCTGCCATGGGCGCCTGGAACGCTTTGTGCGGCGGTTTTCTATTCCTTTGGCTTGCCGGTATAGCCAACGATGCGACGCGCGGAGACTCGTTGTCGCTCGAGAAGCTAATGCACTTGCCGATGTCCCCGGCTAGTGTCTTTGCATTGAATTTTCTACTGACCTGGATCAACCTTCCGATTGTATTTTTTCTTGCGTCCGGGCTGGGGCTCGTCCTCGGTGGTTGCTTGATCGAAGGTTTCGTTGGGCTTTGGAAATTGGTTCCGGTGCTGTCCTACGCGCTGATGCTCACGGCGTTGACATCGCATCTGCAGGGCAAACTTCAGGTCCTCTTGCAAAACCCGAAAACCCGGTCGATGCTCATGACGGCCATTCCGTTGTTCTTTATGGTCCTTGGCCTAGGCTTCTCGATGTCCTCTTTCGTTATCCGGCGATTGAGCGTTGGGGGGAATACGCTATTTTGGATTCAGATTCTCGATGCGTTTTGCCCTCTTTTCTGGCTGGCCGATACACTCTCGGGGCGCTCGATGATCGGTTCGCTATCCTGGGTCTGGATACCGTGCATGTGGCTCATTGCGGCTTGGTCGTTGCGAGCCAACTACCGGATGACCAAAAGCTACTATCAGCATGGCTTCGATCGTGTGTCGACTGCAAAGCCGACTCGCAAATCCGAGCCAAGCGGCACAAAGGTTCAAGAGTCACAGGGACTTTCCAGCGGGTCGGCACCATGGATGGAACGTTCCTTTCCGGGACTTAGCCAGCCGGCCAGTGCGATCGCCGCGATGACATGGACACTCTTTTGGCGATCCCCGCAGATGAAGCTTGCAATGCTGCTACCGATGCTGCAACCATTTTTTTTGCTGCTTGTTTTCCAGCAAAAGCCAACTCTAAGCCCTCGGTCGGAAGCACCGGCATCGGCGGTCGTTGAGTCGGAGGCCAGCCCCGAACCGACGGTTTGGAAAGGGACTCAGTACCAAGGCTTTTATCTGTTTGCGATCACTGTTTTTTCCACGTATTTAGGTTCGTCGTTTGCGAGCAATATTTTTGGATTCGATCGATCGGGATTTCGATTCTGGATGCTTTCGTCGATCCCTAGATCCGACATATTAAAGGGCAGGAACTGGATGTTCGGCGCGATGCTTACGGTTATCGCGTTGGTCCTATTGATCTTCACCAATGTCCTCTGGAAGTACTCGTGGCTTCGAGTCGTCGAGTCGGTGGCTGCATTTCTGGCGTATCTCCCGCTGTACCTTGCTCTCTCGAACGTCATTGCGATCCTGGCTCCCTTCCCTGTTCCGGTTCAAGGCTTTCAGAGCGCCAAGGACTTTTCGTGGAAGTCCTTGGTTTTGAACATGGCCCTGAGTTCGCTAATGCCTTTGATTTTGTGCTTCTGTTCGATCCCTTGGGGCATCGAATGGGGGCTGCAAACGGCCAGACCTGACTTGGTACCGATTCCGATCGCACTGTTAAGCATGCCCGTCTTGATCGGTTTAGCTTGGTGGCTCTATGGTCGCTTGATGGAACTCATCGGCCAATTGCTTCAAAATCAGCAAGATAGCTTGCTGAGTGTCGTCACCTCTAAATCCGAAAAGTAGCGGGCAAATCTGAAAAGTAGCAGGCAAATTAGAAAAATTAGCGGGCGGGCAAACGAGCAAGCAAGCGGACGAATCGTTCGGCGAGTAGCGACGAATTTTTCGGTTTTTTCTGAGAAATCTTTCATTGCCGACCAGGGAACCTGGGAAACAGAGGAAACCTAGGAAGCCCAGGGTGGATTTGCGGTGATTTGCCATACTCAACCCTCGGTTGTTTTGCCAAAATAGCTGCACTCTTTTCGCCTGAATAATCGATACAACCCGCATTGTCCATCCTGTGGCCTCGAGCACCAATAGCCATTGAAATATGTCAACCCAAGCACCTTCTGCGATCGAAAAACCTGTCGAGCATGTCAGCGGAATTACCGTCCGTCTGGTTGGAGACTCCGGCGACGGAATGCAACTCCTTGGCCAGCAATTGACGAACACCTCGGCCCTCTTGGGCAACGACGTCGCCACATTCCCGGACTTCCCCGCCGAAATCCGAGCTCCACGGGGCACTCGGGCAGGGGTCTCGGGTTTCCAAGTTCAGTTTGCTTCTCACGAAGTCCACACTCCTGGCGATACGCTCGATGCTCTAGTGGCGATGAATCCGGCCGCATTGGTGACCAACCTTGCGGATCTGAACAAAGGGGGGCTTTTGATCGTCAACGACGATAGCTTTGAGGAAAAGGACCTCAAGCTAGCCAAGCTCAATACGAGCCCTTTGGAAGATCCCTCGATGGAGAACTATCGATTGATCAAGGTCTCGATGACCCGGCTTACGAAAGAGGCGGTAAGTGAATTCGGACTAAGCACCAAGGAGGCCGACCGCTGCAAGAACTTTTTCGCGATGGGTCTTGTTTACTGGCTCTATGGGCGGAACATGGATGCGACGCTACGGTTCATCCACGGCAAGTTCTCTGCGGGCAAATCGACCATCGCTGCGGCTAACGAAAAAGCACTTCGCGCCGGTTGGGCTTATGGAGAGACGATCGAAGCTTTGGGACATTCGTACAGTGTCCAGCCTGCCAAGCTGACGGCTGGGACTTACCGAAACATCATGGGCAATCAAGCTTTGGCATGGGGGCTTTTGGCCGCTGCGCAACGCTCGGGCAAAGAGCTCTTTTACGGCTCGTATCCAATTACTCCGGCGAGCGATATCCTCCACGAACTGGCCCGCTACAAGAACTTTGGCGTATGTACCTTCCAGGCCGAGGACGAAATCGCAGCCGTGTGCGCAGCGATCGGTGCTTCGTACGGCGGACAGATGGGAGTGACGACCTCGAGCGGACCGGGCATTGCTCTGAAGGCCGAGGCGATGGGTTTGGCCCTGATGCTCGAGTTGCCCTTGTTGGTCATCGACGTTCAGCGGGGTGGCCCAAGCACGGGTCTTCCGACAAAAACCGAGCAAGCCGACCTTTTGCAAGTCATGTTC
Source organism: Pirellula sp. (assembly GCA_021299695.1). Taxonomy (GTDB): domain Bacteria; phylum Planctomycetota; class Planctomycetia; order Pirellulales; family Pirellulaceae; genus JBKCUI01. The sequence continues at coordinate 11,751 of JAJTEK010000011.1, forward strand.
GGGCGAAACGGCGAGTCGCCTCTTCCGGTCCTGGCGGCCCGCAGTCCGGGGGATTGCTTTGAAATTGTCCAAGAAGCTTGGATGCTCGCCACGCAGTTGATGTTGCCGGTGATCGTACTGTCCGACGGTTACATCGCCAACGGGGCCGAACCCTGGAAGATCCCAGACGTCTCGAAACTCGCACCCATCCCCGTGTCTCATCCACAGGAAAACAACAACCCTGACGGTCCATTCAAGCCTTATCTGCGCAACGAACTGCTGGCAAGACCGTGGGCGATACCAGGCACACCGGAACTGATGCACCGCGTCGGTGGTATCGAGAAGGAAGACGGGACGGGCAACATCAGCTACGATCCGGAAAACCATCAAAAGATGGTCCATATCCGGGCACAGAAAGTCGCCAATGCCGCCAAACTGCTCCCGCCACAGAGCGTCGAGGGTCCTGCATCGGGCGACCTGCTCGTCTTGAGCTGGGGTGGGACTTATGGAGCCTGCTTGACCGCAGTCCAACAAGCCCAATCGGCCGGCCTGAGCGTCGCCCATGCTCACCTGAGATACATCAATCCGTTCCCAAGCAACCTTGGAGAAATCCTAGCGCGATACAAGAAGGTGCTCATACCGGAGCTCAACATGGGGCAACTGCGGATGCTCGTTCGCAGCCGATACCTCGTCGACGCGATCGGCTTTAACAAAATCAAAGGCAAACCGTTTACCGTTACGGAACTGGTCGAAAAGATCTCCGAGCACGCCAAGTAATCCGGCTAACCCCTGGCTCGCGATTCCAAAACACATCCATCGATTTAAAAATAGCAAGAACGAAATGAATACAGCACTCAAGGTTCTCAAGGCAGACGACTTTGCAAGCGATCAGGACATCCGTTGGTGCCCGGGTTGCGGCGATTATTCGATCCTAGCCCAAATGAAGAAAGTACTACCTGAAATCGGGATTCCACCCGAACAGACCGTCTTTATCTCTGGGATCGGTTGCAGCAGCCGGTTCCCATACTACGTAAACACGTACGGAGTCCACTCGATCCATGGTCGCGCCCCTGCGGTGGCGACTGGACTGAAATTGGCACGGCCTGAACTGAGCGTCTGGGTCATCACCGGCGACGGGGACGCTTTGAGCATCGGTGGCAATCACTTCATTCACTTGCTTCGCCGCAACGTCGATTTGAACATTGTCCTTTTCAACAACCGAATCTACGGTTTGACCAAAGGTCAATATTCACCGACGAGTGTCGAGGGGCAGATCACCAAGAGTACACCGATGGGGGTCGTCGACCATCCCCTCAATCCGATCAGCATTGCCATCGGTGCCGAAGCGACCTTCATCGCACGATCGGTCGATAGCAACATCAAGCACTTAGGAGCCGTTCTAAAGCGGGCCGCGGAGCATCGAGGCACGAGCTTTGTCGAAGTCTATCAGAACTGCAACGTGTTCAACGATGGGGCCTTTAGTTACGCGCAAGACAAGGCGACTCGCGATGATGCGACGGTCGAACTCGAGCATGGCAAGCCGATGATCTTTGGCAAGAACAAAGACAAGGGAATCCGATTGAAAGGATTCTCCTTGGAAGTTGTCGACTTGGCCGAGGGCAAAGTCAAAGAGGATGATTTGTTGTTCCATGACGAGCAAGCCGACCCGGCTTTGGTGTACCTGCTATCGCGCATGCGTCACCCACAGTTTCCTGAACCCATTGGGGTTTTCAGGAACGTCGAGCACGGGACTTTCGAGCAAGCCGTGCGTGGGCAGATCGACCAAGCCGTCGAGCAACGGGGTCGCGGTGATTTGCAGAAGCTTCTTTCGAGTGGCGACACTTGGACCGTTAAGGCCTAAGGTGTAAGGCGTAAGGTTTAATTGAACACATCGCGGTCGAGCATGCGGTATTGGATGGCTTCCTCGATGTGTTGAGGTTCGATTTTGGCCTCTGACTCCATGTCGGCGATGGTGCGAGCCACGCGGATGACTTTGTCGTGAGCGGCCAGGGTGCCTACCCCGATGTCTTTAGCTTAAGAGATGATGTATCATCGAGAGCTACCAAGGAAAGCATTTCTGGGGGTTCTCTGAGAGCTAGCTTCTAAAACACACGACAGGTAGTCGCACCATGGCGAAGAAGAAACCCACCACGACGCACCCTAGCTTTGAAGACATCAAAAAGACCATCGTTTTAGGGCTATTCTCATGCGACGACCTTTTTGACAAGTTTGTACTAAAAGGAGGTAACGCACTCTCCCTTGTCTATGGGATTTCAACGCGTGCCTCACTGGATATCGACCTTTCGATTTCCGGTGACTTTGAAAACCTAAAAGACGTTGATTCTCAGATCCAGAGGGAAATGCAGCGGAGTTTTGATCAGCTTTCGTTGATTGTGTTTGACTTTTCCATGAACGAAACGCCTCCGGAAGTAACCGAGGATCTTGCGAATTTTTGGGGCGGTTACAAGATCATCTTCAAGCTTATTGAGAAGGCCAAGTTTCAGGAACACAAAAACGATTCGGAATGGCTGAGCAAGAACAGTCTTTCAGTCGGGGGAAGCGGTACTCGAAAGTTCGAGATCGACATAAGCAAACATGAGTACACAGCGGAAAAGCGCGATCTTATTTTCCACGGATACAAGATCTATGTTTACTCGCCTGCAATGATCGCGTGCGAGAAATTGCGGGCGATCTGCCAACAGATTGACACGTATCGAGAAAAGGTCAAAAAACACAAAGCGAAGAGGGCTCGTGACTTTCTCGATATTTATCAGATTTGCGAGGCTTGGAAAATAAACCCGTTGGAAGATTCTTTTAAGTCAACTCTAGCCAAGGTTTTCGATGCTAAAGAGGTTCCTTTGAACTTGCTGGAACGAATCGAGGGAGAACGCGAGCATCACGAGTCGGACTTTGTTGCCGTAAAAGCGACCGTAGCGAATTCAAGCAATCTAGAAGATTTTGGCTTTTACTTTCAGTACACTCTTGAGCTCGTCAGGAAGCTAGAAGCCTTTTGGAACGTGTAGCCGCCATTTCTTAATGTACTCAGTCTCCTTCATCTTGTAGTCGAGTTTAAAGTCAAACTCGATCTTAAATTCCTCAAGCTGGCGCATTTGGGACGGCGTGTATTTCCCACTTCGCTCTAGGTAGTAGCCAATGGATTGATGATAGGGGTAGGTGTAACCTATTTGCCGAAGGTAAGCACATAAGCGATTGATGGAAAATCGACCTGCCGCTTCGGAAAACGCTTTTGCAACTTCAGCAATACCGCCTGAATAGACAGCACGCACTGCAATATCAATTAGCGTCCGTTCAAGATTTGTTGTTCGAATGGTTGAAAGATTTGTTGTTCCAATGGTTGAGTTGCCACCGATGGTCTTTTCGATTACTCCGAGTTGATCTGTATTACCGCCATTAAGCAAGTGGATTGTATACTCCGAAAATGTTGCAACGTTATTCGTTGTCCTGCATTCGGTAGCGAATGAGCGATTGATACCTGCCTGAGTAAGTTCTCCGCCACCGGGCCGAAGGCTTTGTTCGATGTTGAAGTAGATTGCCTTGGGGATTTGTTCGGTCAGCCCATGAAAACTTATCGCCGTATAGTGACTAAAGTACCCTTTCTCATCGATTGATTGAACAAGTTCAAAGAGACCGGTATCTCCCAAGGAGTATCGCGTTATTGGCCTTGGAAATCCGAAACGATGAGACTGGAGGTTGGCGTTCTTTTCGAGGAACTGGATGAATTGGATGACTGTAGTTTTCTTGGCAAGCCGCCAAAAATCTCGGTTCTTTGAAAGAAGCTCGTCGAGTTCACTTTTGGAAAAAGCCTTCCTTTGTGTTTGGGCAAGTGCGGCGAGGATATCCGCTTTTGCGATGCTCAATCTCGTTCTTGGTGCCATTGGTCATTGCCGCTTCGAAATAGCTGTTTTCATCAGTATATACAAGGTATCGAATGCCATTACGATCGAATGCCATTACGATCCGTTATCCCGGTTGTTTCCCTGGCTCGTTCTGGCGCTGAACTGCTCAAACCATCGGGCAAACAACCCTTTGGGCTTGGTTTATTGTTGATTAATGATCGGTGACATGTAGTATATATACTACATGTCACTGCTATATCAAGCTGGAAACTTCGCACTTTTTCGAAATCCCTCCAAAAGGCCGTTTTTTCGCCCCATTTTTTGAGCCTCCCCCTTGTTTCCCAATCGATATGCTGCTAGTATGAGTACATGTACTCATCCTAGCGAGGTTTATTTTGCTAGTTTTGGGTCTTTATGGCATTGATCCATTCGCCTTCTCCCGAGTCCAAAATCGTTTGGCAAGTAGCTACCGCCAAGGCAGGTCAACCCAACATTCCCAAGGTGGACCCCGCTCGCAAAGATACCGTCAAATTTGCGATAGACTGTTTAACGAGTGAAGTCTAATTGAACACATCGCGGTCGAGCATTCGGTATTGGATGGCTTCCTCGATGTGTTGCGGTTCGATTTTGGCTTCTGACTCCATGTCGGCGATGGTGCGAGCCACGCGGATGACCTTGTCGTGAGCTCTTGCGCTGAGCCCGAGTTCTGAGACGGCCGTTCTCATGCGTTGGGTTTGGATTTTCCCGAGTGGGCAGTACTGCCTGAGTTCGCGGCTAGACATTTGAGCGTTGGTCAGTGTGCGCGAGGATGCAAAGCGTTGGTTCTGCAGCGCACGAGCCGCCGTGACCTGATCTCGCATCATCGCGCTGGTGGTGCCTGCTGCCCCGTGAGCTAGTTCATCGAAGGGGACCGCTGGGACCTCGATATGGATATCGACCCGATCGAGCAGTGGGCCGGAAATTCGGCTCATGTAGCGCTCGACCTGGTTGGGATTGCAATTGCAACTGCGGCGAGGATCGGTTCGATAGCCGCATGGGCATGGGTTCAACGCCGCGACGAGCATAAAGTTGGCTGGGAAGGTCGTGCTGCGCATGGCGCGCGAGATCGTCACCACTCGGTCTTCGAGCGGCTGACGCATCACCTCGAGCGTTTTGCGGTTGAATTCCGGAAGTTCGTCTAGGAAAAGCACCCCGTTGTTTGCCATGGAGACTTCGCCTGGCGAGGGAGGGCTGCCGCCACCGACGAGTCCAGCGTCGCTGATGGTGTGGTGAGGCGAGCGAAAGGGTCTTTGTACCATCAGCGGCTGGCCGCTTTGCAACCGACCTAGGGCCGAGTAGATTCTGGTCGTCTCGATCGATTCGCTCGGAGAGAGCGTCGGCAGGATCGATGAAAGGCGCTTGGCCAACATCGTCTTGCCCGAGCCTGGCGGACCGATCATCAGGAGGTTATGGTTGCCCGCAGCGGCGATCGTCAAGGCGCGTTTGGCCATCTCTTGGCCTCGGACATCGACGAAATCCAAATCGTACTGGGAGTAGCTGTGGTAGATCTCTTCGAGTCGGCTTGGGACCGGATCGATTTCCAAGGTGCCGGCCATGAAGGCTGCAGCTTCGCAAAGATTGGCCACGGGAATCACTTCGATATCCTCGACGACGGCAGCTTCTTGTGCGTTCGAGGAGGGGACCAGAAGCCCTTTGATTCCGTCTTGTTTGGCCGCGGCGATGGCCATCGATAAGGCCCCTTTGACACCTCGCGTATGGCCTTCGAGGGACAGTTCGCCGACGACTGCATAGTCGTTGAGCCGATCCGATTGGACTTGGTTGCTGCCGACGAGCATTCCCAGGGATATCGGTAAATCGAAGCTGGCTGCTTGTTTGGGGAGCTCCGCCGGTGCTAGGTTGATGACGATCCGGTCGTGGGGGCGCAAGAAACCGGCGTTGACCAGCGCTCGTTCGACGCGATGGGTGCTCTCGCGGACGGCTTGTTCGGGTAGGCCGACAAGAACGGTTTTGGGCAAAGCGGAGGCAGATAGATCGACTTCGACATCGACGGGAACGGCATCGATTCCTACGAGGCTGTACGTTTTGAGTTTTGCCAGCATGCACCGGGCTCCTCGGGTGAAATCACCGAAAATCTTGGAAAACCATACATGTCCGTGTGCATTCTAGAAAAATCAAATACGGCCGACGGTGGCTTTTCGTCGGCAACCGCAATGTAGCAACATGTGCGGTTTGTGTCCCGATTTTGGTGCGTAAAAAATGATCGCTTTATTGTAGATCGATTGTCCCCAATCGATCGCCTTGAGGCGTTAGCCGAGCTGGCGTTTTCTGGCTCTGCGCAAACCGACGATGCCAGCTAGAAGCGACCAAGTCGCTAGCGAAATCGGTTCGGGAACCTCGCCACCTCCACTCGAGAGATTCACGTTGCTATAGCGAAGGTACTGGACTTCTGCTCGAACGTTGCCTCCTGTTGGTGTACCATCGCCAAAATAGAATTGATTGCTGTTTGCGTAACCTCCAGGACGAGCCCCCGAAGCTACCATGGTTCCGTTGACAAAAAACTCGTAGGTGTTCGTGGCACCAAATCCTTTGTATTTGAACGTGTTGAATCCACTCGAAAAATCGTATCCGCTGCCACTGGTTACCTGATAGATCTGATACCCTGTCTTGTTGATGATAAAGTGAGAAGCTGCATTGGCGTTGAATACAGCAAGGCCAAATCCGAAAGGGCTCGAGTCGGTGACCTTCATCCGGACTTCCATTTCCAGGTCGGTGGTGTGGTCAAAAACATTGTCCTTGTAGTAGTAAGCCATCCTGTCGGATGTAAGTGTCGTGAAGGAGTCGAGTCGCAGGCGGTTGTTATCGAGGATCGATGCGAAGTCGCTCTCAGGTCGACCGGTTTCCGTGTAGAAACTCATCCCCTGGGCTGTAGGCAACGTCGGGTTTTGAGCGAAATCCAGTGTGATGACTGTGGCTCGAACCGGTCGCTCGAAAATCACTCCCGAGGCCAACATGGCACACAGAGTAAGAACGGTCCTCCAAACCGAGACGGTTGATAATGGCATACAGAAAGCAGCGATTTTCATACAAGTAGATTCCTTTTGCCGACGGATCGACAGAATGTCGGGATAACCAATTCGGGGGGACTTCCCCCCGCCTTGGTCAATACGACAGGCATCTACACATGAATCCGACGCGTTGTGTTCCAACGCGGATCGACTAGCGGACTTTGGCGTCGAAGCGGACGAATCCACCCTCGCCTGGCTTGAGCTCCTTGTCGATCTCCCATCGCAAGACCGATGAGCCGGCGTCGTTGGGGCTCGTCGAGAAACGGGCTTCGATGCTCGACTGCTGCGAGGACTCGATGTACTCTAGCCGCGGAGCCAACGAATCGGTCACAACCAAATTCGAGACAGGCTGCTCGCCGATGTTGTCGTAGCGGATCGTAAAGGAGACGATGTCCCCAGGATTGGCGATCTGCTCGGATGCCACCTTACAGATCCGTACCCGAGCTCCTTTGTACTCGTACAAGGTAAACTCGCGAGCTTGCTTTTGATCGACAATCACCGCTGCTTCTTGTCCGTCGATCAAGACCATAAGCGCGTCGATGTTTGACCAGATCCTGGCTGCGGCCGCGGCAATCGCCAGCTTGGCCGGGTCGGTGTTCTTGACGTTCCCATTTCGAATGATGTCCAGGTCCTCGTAAGGTTTGAACGCATCGCTGATTTCGCCCATGGGCAAGACCAACTCGGCAGGCATCGGGCGTTGGCGATCCAAGAACGCTTCGACCACACGCACGGTATCTTTGGTATTGGCCTTCAACGGTGCCGAAACTTGGATCGGTGGTAACTTCTCTTTGATCATCCCTGGACCGGCAGGCACGTCGGCCGTTTGAGGTCGCAGTGCAAGTTCTGATTCGAGCACCCCAGTTCGCTTCCTGACGCTGCCGAACCTCGGCGCGTAGATCGCAACTCGGCAACCCGCTTGCACTTCGGTCACGCCGGTCTTGGTCGTGTACTGGATTACGGTGTCCTCGGGGTCCAAGCCCACCTGAGAGAGATCTTCTCGGAGCCGAACCGGTGGATCGCGATCCCCACCGTCGTAGATGTATTCCTGGGGATCCATGCAGCGGGATTGTTCCTCGCACTGCGGTTCGCAAGGGACTTGGGGACAGGGTCCCGCATGAGGTACCTGACAGCCCCCCTTGCAGGCCATCAATCGCCCCCCAATTCGGTTTGGAAACATCGGTCGGTAAGGTCCGTGTGCATTTCCGCAATAAGCACCCTCGGTGTGAGTCGTTTGACTCGATGGATCGACAAACTGAGGGCCTATCATCGACGGAGCGCGAGCCACCGAGTAACTCTCGGAGCAATTCTCAAGCCGCCCGGCCGATGGTCGAATCGGTCGGATGTGGGACGCTGGATCGACTCCGACCATCGCATCCGATGCCGCCCGAGAATCGGTCGCTGAGTCGGTCGCCGTGTTGGTCGCCGTGTTGGTCGCCTGGGCGAGTATCGGATCGGATGCGACAAGCCCCATATCTCGGGGTAAACGTCGCTCTTGCTCGATTTCCGAAGTGAAGAACTTCGGCTTGAGCATCGACGTGCCCGTAGCACATCCGAGGGCTCCCACGACGCACAGCAGGAGCAGGATAGCGAGTGTCGATGCATTTGGCCGTTGTGTCATGAAGCGGACCTTATTCAGAGCAGATCATTTGGGGGCAGATCATTGGGGGCTATGCGGATTGTCGGGGGCTAGGCCGTCTCGTGTGTTCGTCATCGGCGAAGGCTACCTTGAATCGCTGATCGAACCCGAGGTAGCGTTTGGGGCTGCGTTGGGTGCAGCATTCGGTACAGCGTTCGGGTACTCGATGATTGGCCACCGGCCCTCATCGATGAGCATTTGTTTGGTCGGGATCGGCTTGAGGGTCGTCCATGGCGGGCAGTGGTAGAGAAACTCCAACCAATCTTGGCCCTGGGTCACATTGGGAACTCTAGAGCCCATCCGAAGGATCGCGACAGGGCGTCCGAGTTGGTCGGCCGTACGAAGTGCGTTTTGGGTCGGTCGTATATCGAGGACCCTTTGGGGCTTTCCAGACGTATCGACCGGTTCGGCCACTTCGGAGTCTTCCAGGTAGATCACCCGCATGACCAGTTCACCGCGAGCCGCATCCATGATGTCGCTCTCGTCGATCTCGATCGGAATCGGGAAACGATGCTCTCGCTCGGCAGGTGGACAAGTCTTGTCGATCACTTCGATCGTCGGGAAGAGTTCCAGATCCGGATCGCCCTCGATTCCGGTGAGTCGCAATCGATAGACCGCTCCGACGAGCAAACCCAAGCGTGCTGGAGAAGGAATATCCGGGGCGAACTGACCGGCTTCGGCCAAATTGAACCGGACACCCTTGGGACCTCGCACCTCGACGGCTTGCCAAGCTCCCCTCAACTGCGGCTTACGCTGCAACTGGATCGAACCGATCGCACCGGGAACCATTTCGTCGTCGATCAACGCTCGCGAGCCGCTGGGCAATCTGGCCGTCGACACGGCAGCGTAAGGAGCCTGGCCCATAGCGACATTGCTGAAGAGCACCGCAAGGGTACAGATCACGATCAGAGCGACCCATCCTAGTACCATCGTCGGAAAGGAAATGTGTCGGAACATGCTGGATCCCACCGGTTCGCATCGGTTAAAAAAATAGTCCCAGACGACCCGGGACTATTCATCATTGTTCATCCAAGGATTCGCTAACGAGTCGCTAGCGAATCGGCATTAGCGAAGTTGCGGACTGCCTGGTGGGCAGTATTCGCCGTTTGGACCGACTCCACCCGCACCGCCAGGGCCAGGACCTTGAGCCCCACCGTATTGGTTCGACGGGACCGGGCGACTCGCATGGTAGAATCCAGGCCGCCCCGAGGGATATCCAGGATGGATGTTCTGCTCGTGGATACGGATGTGGCTCGGTGGCGTTGGATAGCTATATCCAGGCTGCTGACGAACCGTCATCTTCATCTTGTCGACAGGATCAGGAATGTGCATGTGTGTCTTGTTCTTCATCACATGCTGTTGCAAACCGGCTGGATGCCCCAATGGGATGTGCGGAGGGCCAGGTAACCCAATCGGGGTGCCTGAGTAAGTCATTCCGTACTGTGGAGCCGTCACGCCGGCGACCATGTTTGGTGGAACGCTCATCGGATCGATCGGACGGCCATCTGGGCCGCAGAAGCCACCGGGACCCATGCCACCGGGACCCATGCCACCGGGACCCATCATGCCAGGTACTCCGCCGTTGGCGTAGGCTGCAGCCGTAAGCTCGATGTCCTTGTTACCAAGTCGAACAATCGCCAAAATAGAACCTCTGCGGTCGGCTTCGATGATCGGATCCAATCCTGGCTCCAAACGTGTGCTGACCAAGGTGTCGATGCCCGAGATCACCTCACCCTGAAACTCAGGGTCGGGTAAGTAGATGACCTTGGTCACGAAGTTCCCGGACAAAGCTTGATCGAGGTCTTCCTCGGTAAACTGAATCGAGATCGCGTTGTGAGCAAGGTAGGCTGCCGTGCGAGGATTCGAGTGACCGACCTCAACAGTAGGGTACAACTCGACACCTTCACGTCCGGAGACATCGGTCAATTTGAGCCGATAGATGCCTCCTTGGGCGAATTCCAATCGTCCTGGGACGATCAAGCAATCGCTGGTAAAGGAACCATCGCCAACGACGTCGTACGAGATCTTCATCGACTGGGGTTGATTGAACAGAATCTGAGTCGTGGGAGTTGGAACCCCTGCTCCGTACCCAGGTACTGGTATGGTCTCCGGTGTCAAAACACCAGGACCAGGTCCGCCTACCATCGGTCCGGGCTCGGCCAGACGTGCAGCAGGCGGCATATTGTGTCGAAATGCGGGTTCTCCCCCGAAGCTTGGTGCAGCCAAACCCAGCGCGGCTATCACGCTTAAAAACCTAATCTTTTTCATGCGATTCCCCTAGGAATGACTTGGGTCAAGCCAGCTTCGCGCTAGGCAGTTACGACCGATTGTTTCCACCTGGACGCGAACCCTCCTTGAAACCTACAATCCCACGCAACGTTGCTATGGCTTGCAGATCCGTCAGGAGCCTCAAAAGCGGAATTCGAGGCGCGTCTGGAATCTATGTTCGGCACTACGCTTTCGTTTTCTTTGATAAAATCGGTACGACTCGACCATGGAAACCAGGTTTTCACTTGCTAGCATTTTCAAGCTGGCCGGATCGCCCCCGGTCCTCCTGCTAGCACTGTTTCTCGCCGCAGGGATCCTGTGGAACCGTTCCGACCGACTTTTGGCCTCCCCTGCCCTCACCTTTCCTACGGTCAGTTTCCCCGATGCTACCGGAACGCAAGTGCCCCTCAAGCAATCCGCCCCAACTCCTCTGTCCGCCGAGCCATCGAACCGCCTACCGAGTCCGAGTCCCTTGGTTGGTTCAACCGGCGGTTCGTCGGATGCCATCACCCCGGTGACGACCGATCCGAACCAATTGGTCCTCTCTGCCGTTCGCCAAGCCGTCTGGGGTCCATCGATTTACTGCCGAGTCCAACAAACCACCAATGTCTACGGCCAACGCGCGCTGCTGATCGGCGAGCTTAAGTCCGAGGCGCTCTCGAATTCCCCGATGCGTCGACTTCGATATACCGCGCGGGTCGCTGTCGGAGAAACCGCATTCGACCTGCTCCAAGTCTCCGATGGTCGGATGATGTGGACTAAATCGAGCCCCAACTCACCCCCCAAACGTATCATCCTCGACCAAGTGCTTCAAAGCATTCCCAGCAGTATGCAGTACCCCGACACGCGTCCTGAAGTCCATCTGCTCTTGGCCGTCGGGGGGCAAGCGGAACTGCTCCGAGGGCTTTATCACCGATACAACTGGTATAAGGCCGTCAGCGGCAAGATCGGCGGGGCCGACGTTTGGCAACTCGTCGGGCGACTTAGGACCGAGCCGACGAGAATCGCTGGCAACGCTCCGATCGATAACATGAACAGTGACATCGGTAGCCCATCGCCGAATCTGCCGACCGAGGCTCGCTTGACGCTCAGTCGTTCGACCAAACTACCTTATTTTCCGTTCATCGTGGAGTACTTTCAGCGGGCAGCGAAGTCGAGCACTTCGAAGTCTCCCTTCGAGTTGATGTCGCGGATCGAATTCAAAGACCCATCGACCGAAATCCAATTCAGTGAGAAAGACTTCGACCGATTCAACGAAACGGTCGAGGAAATCAAAGACGAGACTCAAGACTACCTGCCGACGGTTCGCTTGAGCCTTGAGCCTTTCTCGCGGGTCAACCGCTAATCTATCGACCGCTACCGCAGCAGCGACGAATCGCGACAGAAAGTTTTTTGCGAAATTTCAACCCGGTACGACCAGCGTCGCTTTGGCTCCCGTGTGGGTGATTTCTAAAGGCAGATCGCCTCCCCAGTCCCCATCGAGCTGATACCCCCCCTGCCCTTGCGAACTGACGACGCGCAATGCCGAGACTCGACACTCCTTCCAGCGAGGGCTCGTGCGGTGGGTTCCGAGTGCGACCCTTAGGTAGTTCCACAAGCCGACGATCGCGTTGCCTCCTGTGAGCATACCGACGTCGAGCAATCCATCATCGCCAAGCGCATCGTCGATGATGTGAATTCCCGCAGCGTACTTTGGGATATTGAAAGCAAAGAGCCAATGGCACGTGCCGAGCGATTCCCAGCGTCCTTGTCGATTGCCCTCGATGCTCAGGCTCGGCCAACGGTAGGATTGGATCGCTTTGAGGATCGCAAAGCGGTAGGCCCAGCGCGTGATATGCGAGCGTCGCGATTCATGGACGATGCGCACGACCTGGGCATCGAAACCGACGCTGGCCATGAGCAAAAACAAACTACCATTGGCCCGAAACAAATCGAGTTGCCGGGTGGCCATCTGCTGGACCATCGGTAGAACACCGCTTGGCTCCCGGGGGAGTTTGAGTTCCTGAGCCAAGAGGTTTTCGGAGCCCAGCGGGAAAATCGTCAATGGGACTCGGCTCGGAATACGATTGAGGATCGCAGTTGCGGTCCCATCGCCCCCGGCGGAAATGACGGTTCTCAATTCGCCTCGCAGGTCCGATCCTTCGACGATTCGTTGCATCTGGTCCAAATCGGTTGTCAAGTCGACGTGCCAACCCTCGTTGGCCAGGAGTTCCTTGAGCCGTTGCGCTTTTTCCAACCCGCTCTTGGCCCCGGATTTTGGATTCGCGGAGATCACAATGTGTCGGGCTTGCGTAGCGTTCATCGCGGGGTGTCTCGATGGGCTAGCTCGTAGAGATGTTTCGCTGCTCGACCGCTGATTGTCTCGGTCCGAATCAACTCCGCAGCAATCGATTCGACGGCTTGCCATTGCTCGGCATCGAGCAAATGGTGTTCGGTCTTGGAGAGCAGTCGTTTCTCGAGCCTTTCGATTTGCTTTTCGCCATCGTTTCGGCTCTGAAGCATCCTGCGGACAAACCTCAGATCCTGAGCCGCTCCCTGATGGCAATACCGACCTGTGATCTGGGATTCGGCGACCATGCCTGCCAAGAAGATCATGATCTCGTCCTCCAAGTAGTCGTGGGATCCTCGGGGCTTTCCTTTTTGCAGATGGCAGGCACCAAGGCGTTGGGTCCCCAAGTGCGATTGCCCCGGGGCGATGGTCACCTTTTGAATTGCACGGCCCAAAAACATCGCCATGACGGCATGGCCAGCTTCGTGATAAGCCGTCGCTCGAAGGGCAAAGGCCAGAGCTGATTCCTCATCCATCGATGAATCCTAGTATTAAGTGAAGAGTCCCAAATCGCTTCCGGCGGATCGATAGTCGCCTTCGAGCGACTTGCGACTGTCGGCCTGGAGCCATCCGTCCAAGACTGCGGCATAGACGGCTCGAAAGTCGATCCCGAAACGCAGATCTCCATCGTCCAGATCATCGAGTTCTGGATGAAGCCCTTGGACGAGCTTTGTGAGTCGCGGGCCGGCTAAAAATAGCGGTGCTGCGGCCCCGTGATCGGTCCCTTGGCTTGCATTCTCGGCTACCCGGCGACCGAATTCGCTGAAGGTCATTACCAGGACTCGGTCCTGATGGCCGGATTGCTCAAGCCGCGAAAGAAACGCCGAGAGAGCCTCGGACCATTGCCTAAGAAGGCTCGCATGGATGTCGGGTTGGTTGGCGTGGGTATCGAAACCATCGAGCGTGACGTAGTAGACCCGTGTCTTGACACCAGCGAGAATGAGCCTCGAGACGGCTCGAAGTTTTTCGCCCAGCAACGTTTTGGGAAAGTCACCTGAGGTATCGGGTTTGGCCAGTATGTTCTCAAGCCGTTCGCTGACTTGCAACGCTGCCTGAGTGCTAGTCGATACAAAGTCGAGCAGACTGCCGGCCTGTTCCATCGACTCGGTTGGCCCCTGCGGAAGCTTGGACTTCAACCGCATCTGCTCCAACGACGCGAGCGATGGGATCTGGACACCGCGGTGCTGGCATGACAATGGCAGAGGTTCGGACCCCAAGTGGATCGCAGCCGAATCGCGCGATTCGGATTCCGATTCCCCAGAAACCCAGCGTCCTATCCAACCCGACTGCGTTCGATTTTTTTTCTCATGGCAGGTGTGCCAGATGTCCATCGATTCGAAATGGGAACGGTTGGGCTTGGCATACCCTACCCCTTGAACGATCGAGAAACGGTTCGCCGACCAGCTTGTTTCAAGGGACTTTAGAGATGGATGGAACCCTAAGAGATCGTTGAATTTGATGAGCTGGCTCGAAGGAATCGCAAGCTTAGGTCTTGCTTTCGCATAGTTTTCATCTCCATAAGGGATCACGGTATTCAGGCCGTCATTTCCACCCGAAAGCTGAATGACCACCAAGATGCGCTCGGAGTCCGATGCCATCTCCTCTTGCTCATGCAGTTGGCCTGCGAGAGCTTGCAACCATCCGCCCGGTTGTACCGAGCCGATCGCAAGACCCGCTGAGAGTCCTAGACTCCGTCGACCAAAACTTCTTCGTTTCATCGTATTGCTCATGGACCGGGACCGTGTGCTATTTAGACAAATGGAATTTTCAAGATAAATGAAATTTCGGATTCAGGGAAAGAGCCACGAGCATCTTTCGCCATGGGTCGAAGCCTCCATCGGATTTTGCAACGTTGGTTTGCAATCGCTCTTTATCCGATGGGCTTAAGGGAATCGATACAAGGGAGCGTTCGAGCCACTCGAGCCATTGGCTCTGGTTCGAGATTTTTTCGGATTTGAGCCAAGCGTCGAGCGAACCTTGAGCAAAGCGAGTGGCAGGCTCCCTGAGCAGATCGACAAGCAGATTCGATCTGCCTATGAGTGTCGATGAATTGATCCACGCGCGACCTCCATCCCAGCCTTTGACGTTCGGTGGATTGAATAAGGCTTGACCGACCCCATCGAGCCCCTTGGCCAATCGATCAAAATTGGTGGTCATCTGTAGAGATCGCATCGATTCGACGATGAACTCAACGGGCGAACGCACCTTTTTACCGCGACTCCAATCCGAGAGCAGCAGTTTGCTCGAGAGGATTTTTCGCACGAGCGGTTCGATCGCAAATTCCCTCTTTTGGAATTCTTCGGCCAACGGGGCAAGAAACTCGGGTGGGCAGTCCGGCTCATCGCACACAAAAAAACGGACCAGTTTGCCGGCGATAAACGTCGGCATCGACCGATGGGTCACAACCGCTTCGACGGCCTCCTCGCCCGATTCGATTTTGTCGTTATCAAACAGTTTCTTGAACCCTGAATCATGTTGATAGGGGTTGAATCGGAAGGCTTTTCGCCGGATCTCCCAACCGGTAAAGCACCGTGCCAACTGCTGGACATCTTGTTCGGTGTAGTTGCCTTCCCCGAGACAAAACAGCTCCATCAACTCGCGTGCATAATTTTCGTTCGGATGCGTCTTGCGATTGGTGGCGGAGTCCAAGTACAAAAGCATCGCCGGGTCCTTGGAGACCGCCTGGACCAGGCTACGGTAATCGCCCAAGGCATGTTCGCGAAGCATCCGGTTTTGTTCGACCATCAGCTCCGTATCGTTGACTTTGTCCGCTCCGGTCGCAAAGTGGCCGTGCCAAAACAGGGTCATCTTTTCGACCAAGGGGCTCGGAGAATGGAGCATGCGATGGAGCCACCAAGCGGCGATGCTTTGGACATTCCCGCTCGATCGGACCGCCGATACGATTTGCCCAGACTCCAACTCAAAAGCTTCGGTGGCTTGAGTGCTCTGCTTGCCCATCAGAACATCGATGGCCTTGGATGGACCGGCATCGACCAACTGCTTGACCTCTGAGGCTTTTGCGCCAAAGCCTCCTCGGCGCATCAAGTGCCTGACTCGCTTTGCGTCCCAAGGTTCCTCGGGGGTTGGCTCCCAGGCCGACCAAGCCATCTGCGGATCGATGGCTGAGAGGTCCTGGTCTGTTCGTAGGGTCGCTTGGAGCATAAAGAATCGATGCGTATCGTAAGGGAGCCGGGTCGAGACGTTCGTGCGAATCGCTGTTTTTGTTGTGTTAGTCTACCGCAAAACACTAGCAAATAGAAATCGAATCACCGGTGCCAATGGGCGTGTTCGACTCGCAAGCCGTCCTCGGCGAATTCATCGGTTCTCAGAGCGGTGAGCCAAGGGGAGTATCCGTAGAGCTTCTGCCAACGCGCCGAGTGCTCAGGCCGTGCTCCCCACCGCAATGCGTCCTGACGGGTTTGAAAATCGCTGATGAGCACTGTTTTTTGGCAATCTCCAAGGATCCGCCCGTCGCGCAGGACCAATTCCCCGCATCGAAAAACCATCGTTGGACTCGAAAACATCGTCTCTGGATTGTCATCATTTCGGTAGATCGCCACATCGGCAATGGAACCTGGGTTCAAGTTACCTCGGTTTTGCAGGCCCAGCGCCCGAGCCGGTCCGAGTCGCGTGATCGAGGCAATCTCGTCGAGCCGGTACTCCCGCTTGAGACTCGGCAGGGTTGAAACGGACCGAACATCCGGATGCAATCGATCGAAGATCGACATTCGGAAATCGTAATCCATCAGCAAGCGAATCAAGTGGGGATAGCCCGTAAAGGGACCTCCATTGGGATGGTCGGTGGTCAGAAAAACCCGCGTTGGATCCTGGATTCGCAGGAACAATTCCAAACCGATCGACCATTGGAGTCCATGGACAAACTGGCTTTCTTTGTATCGAAAGGGGAGCAAGCCACAGCCCGCTTGGCATTCGAGGTCCTGAAAAATCACCTTGCGAGGACTCGCGAACTTTCGATTTGCGAATTGATGCATGGTGTCAGCCGAAAGGGTGATCGTCTGACCGAAAAGGATCTGACCGACATCGATGGAGATATGGTTGGTCCGATTCACCCGATCGGCGAGTTTCGATGCTTCGGAACTGAATCCATGGGGCCCATCGCTTCCGTAGCAATGGTACTGGGCGTGGGTCAGGTGGATCCGGCGTCCCTCGACTGCATCGAGTGTCGCGAGGGTCGAGGTGATGTTTCCGGGTGTGCCCAAGTTGCTGCAGTGGACGTGCAGTGGGTGGGCCAATCCGAGTTCCTCTGCCGCCGTGGAAAGCGACCATAGGATGTCCCGAGGTCTTACCGGTAAAGCCGGGTGGACCTCATCGACATTCAACTGCCTCTGATTGAACTTGAATGCGTCGATTCCACCCGCATTGACCACCTTGATGGCCATCGCAGCGCTCGATGCGACCATCCAAGCGACATAGTCGTTGATGGCCTCTTGGCCGGCTCCCAAGGCGATCATGTTCAAGAGCATCCGGTCGTTGCCCAAGACGACATATCCGCCTGTATCCAACCAGGGTGTATCGCGCATCTCCATGTGCGATTGCCTTGCGTTGGCCGGCAGCATCGCTGGCTCAAAACAGGTTGTATAGCCCATCTGCAAGTAGCGTTGGCCGGTCTCCCAGGTCCCAGGGACCGGAGCGCTCAAGGGACCGAGCCAAGGCTTTTCGTCGGCCTCTTTGGTCGACCTCTCGGGCCACATCAAGCGGGCCAAGTTCACCTTGCCACCCCCGATGTGCGTATGGATATCGATGCCACCTGCCATCGCAATATGATCCTCAAGATCATAGGTCGCATCGATGCGAGTCTCGGGAGGCAACTGCCTGGCAAGCGATGGTCCGACTAGATACAAATCGGTGGGCTTGGAAGAAGCGTGGATCCCATCGACAATCCGGACGTTCTTTAGACGCGTTACCCTCATGAGATAAACCTCTTGAGCCATTGCGAAGGCATCTGAGTGCCCGGGTGGCAATCGCAATGCACGTTTGCAAGAACCGTCTGATCGCCCCGAAACATGTTGACCGTATGGGTCACTCCGACGATTCCCGCAGGCAACCATCGATCCGCCTGATGGTTCGAGGAGCCCTGGTTCGGACCGATGATCAACTTGGGAAGATCGAGTTCAAGCAGTTCGCGGGGCAACTCCTCGAGTGAATCGTCGACCCAGACGAGCAACGATCTTGACTTGGCTTGCGCACTGGCCGATTGCCGATCCGCCCAGTCCTTGGCGCGATACCCATGCGGATCGTAGTGGGGTTTACCCCCATGGAATTTTATCCTGCCAGGAAAGCCCGTCAGCCACGTGCAGGTTTGATGGAACGAAGACTGCAAAGTCCCCCAAGAAAGGGTCGCAACTCGGGTGGTTTCGTTGCGTTGGAGCACCCATCGATCGAGCGCTTCGATCCATAGGTCCCGACCCTCAAAATCCAGTGCCGATGGAGCATAAAGCAACACGGTGTACTTAGCCTCCAAGAGCCATTGTCCGACTTGGCTCTCAGAGTGCGTCTGGCCGACTCGCATGCATTGCCCGAGCCGCTTGGGCAGATCCTCAAGTTCGCATTCGATGCAGATCACATCGAATCCAGAGCTTTTGAAGTTTTGAATGCTCGCATCGCTCCAGCGTCCAAGGAGCAGCAATCGAACCGATTCGCCTCGGTTCATGGCACTTGCTAGCCTGGGGGTTTGTTCTAGCAAGGAATCTTGGCCGACGACGACCCACAGATCGGCGCGATCTCGCGCTTCTCCCAACGAGACACTATACCCGCCCCCTCGCTGCATTGCCGAAATCGCATCGGAGGCCGGGTCGCTATCCCAGGGATCGATTGCAGCGTCAAACCGCCGGGCTAGCTCGATGGCTCCCCGTGCCGACTCGACGCAGTGGATCCGGCCAGTCACCAAAATCGAGCTTGAGCGACGAAGCTGTTGGCTTACGATTCGCAATGAGGACTCTAAAAAGGAGTCTTGTGCGTCGGAAGTGACTGCGGCGTCGGAAGTGACTGCTGCGCTCTGGACGTTGGCCATGCTTGCGAGTCTCAGCGGGACGAGCTTGCGCTGGATCGATCGCTTGCTGCACCATGGCTCATGTTCAGGTCCATCGGCTCCAACAGCGCCAGGGGCAACAACAGCGCCATCGGCAAGACCGATTGGATCCTCAGAACGATTGTCCAGATTCGGTATCTCGCACACCAGGGAGCAGAACGAGCAGACCTTTGGTTTTGGATTGGACTCGTCCATCATTGGCACGGGGTTGGACCTCTATGGCCTCTATGGACCTTACTGGTGGGAACTTATAGGTTCTCAAGCACTTTCTGAGTCATCGCTTCGGTTCCGATCGAGGGTTGGCCACGGGGGACTAAGTCCGCTGTTCGATGGCCTTGGGCCAACACCTTGCGAACCGCCCGTTCGATCTGATCTGCCTCGGCATGCAACCCGAGCGAGTGGCGGCAGAGCATCGCTGCTGCTAGGATTGTCGCGAGTGGATTGGCGATCCCCTTGCCTGCGATGTCGGGTGCCGAGCCGTGGATCGGTTCATACAAGCCTGGACCTGAACTGCCGATCGAAGCGCTCGGGAGCATTCCAAGCGATCCTGGGAGCATCGAGGCTTCATCGGTCAGAATATCACCGAACATGTTGCTCGTCACGACGACATCGAATGAGGTCGGTCGGCTGAGCAGATGCATGGCCATCGAATCGACCAAGACGACTTCGTAGTCTAGGTCTGGGTACTGCTCCTGCATGATTTGGCCGCTGACACGACGCCACAATCGGGACGCTTCCAAGACATTGGCTTTGTCGACCATGGTGAGCTTTTTGCGGCGCGTTCTTGCCGCATCAGCGGCCATGCGGACAATCCGTTCGACTTCATGGGTGGTGTACACTGCGGTGCTGTATGCTCTTTGCTGGCCGTCGGGAAGGGTCTCACAGCCCGAGGGTCCAAAATACAGTCCACCGGTCAGTTCGCGGAAGAACAGGATGTCGGTGCCTTCGATGATCGATCGCTTCAGCGGCGAGGAATCGAGCAATTCGGGGAACGTGACAATGGGCCTTAGATTGGCGAAGAGTCCAAGTTCCTTGCGGATCTTGAGCAACCCGGCCTCGGGCCTTGTTTTCGCGTTTGGATCGTCCCATTTTGGACCACCGACGGCTCCGAGCAAGACCGCATCGGATCGCTTGCAGGCTTGAGTGGTCTGATCTGGAAGTGGATCCCCATACCGATCGATTGCGATGCCTCCGATCGTGTGCTCCTGAAAATCAAGCGTGTGCCCATGGCTTTGGGCGACTTGTACCAATACCTGGTGGGCCGAACGGATGACCTCAGGTCCAATCCCATCTCCAGGGAGCAGGACGATCGTAGCTTTCAAAAGAACCTCCAAAGAATGTTAGCCAGGGGATACGAGCCTCAGGTTCCCTCGAACCACGGGCATAATCGGCGGCGGATCCAGAGCAAGGAATACTCGGCGACGACGCCGATGAGCCCGAGAACCAGCAGGTAGACAAAAACGATGTTCATGTTCAAGACTCGCGATTGCATGCGGATCTGATATCCCAAGCCCGCATCGCTGACGACCATCTCTGCGGCGATCAAAAAGATCATCGCAGGGCCGATCTGGGCCCGGATGCAATCGATGACATTCGGCAAAATCTGCTTCCATATCACCTCGAAAATGACCTCGGATTCCGACGCTCCAAGTGTATAAGCCTTGTTGATGGCTTCATCGGTGACGTTGTCGCGGACCGATTGGTAGATCGATTGGGTCATGGAAAAGAAGATGCCCAAGGCGACCATGGAGGTGAACATGCGTTGATCGGTGCCCGCAATTGCGAAATAGATCGGCATCATCCCTGTTGGAGGAATTTTCGATAGAAACATCACGATGGGACTCAAGGGGGCTTCGATCCAGCGGTAAGCTCCCATCAGGACGCCGACGAGCACCGAAGCCAAAACACCGATCCCCATGCCGATAAACAGCCTCCAGAGAGTTGCTCTCATGTCGTTCCAAAACATCGGCGGCTTGGGGTTCTCTTGGGTTCCTTGTTTGGCAAACATTCGCTTGACACCTTCCCCGAGTTTTTCAAATGACGGGATCGTCGTCTGCTTGGGGTTGATACGAGTTTGCCGCTGCGAGAGGAACTCGTAGCTGACAAGCAGGACGCTCACTCCGGCGATCGCCAGGGCAAAAAAGAGCCATGTCGGAATGACGCGTCGAATCATAGTCGGTTACCGAGGTTCTTGGCTCGGGTCTTTTGAGGCTATCTTCAGGGGCCAGTCCCTATTTGGTTTGGCTTTCGGCATAGCCCGAGATGTACTTGGTGCTAAAGTCCATGAGTCCCTTGGCGTCTCCGTAGGAAAGTTCCACAGGGGTCGTTGTTAGCCCATACTTGACGCAGAACTTGCTGACCAAGGGCATGGTCTCTTTTTGAAACCGTTCGTCGGTAAACAATCGCTTTGCATCGTTGGGGTCGCTGAAGAATTTTGTCTGTTGGACGATCGTTTTCATGTCCTCGAGCTCAAGTTTGGCAAAGCGAGCCCCGATCCCGATGAGTGTTTCGTCGGAGGTTTTCGGATCGGCCATCCGTTGGGTCATGGTGTAGAAGGTCTCGACGAGAGCTTTGGCGAAAGCATCTCCGCCGGGTTTGGAAAGGGAGTCTTTGCCGACGACGACCATGTCGATGATCTCTTCGGGAATGGTTTCGGAACTGAAGAGGACTTTTGCATCCGATCGGCTACGGATCGATTGCATAACAAACGGGTTCCAAACCATGATCGAGTTGATCCCATCGTTCTTGCCTTGGAACGCCAGAGCGGCTTGCTCGGGATCCATCTGCGAGAATGGGAAGTCGGCAGGGTTTTTGCCGAGTTTTTCCAAGCAGCGTTCGAAGCAGAACTGCGAGACGCTCTTTTCCAATCCCCGTGTGGGTTTACCGGCGAGCTCCTCTATGGAGTTGACCCCGGCGACGATGCATGCATCGGCACCCGCGCTGGTCGAGGTCGGTAGGATCGCGATGGAGTTGCGTGAACCGGCAGCTCCGAGAATGTCGATGTTGGTGATGCACACACCGTCGGCTTGGGAGTTGCCGTAGAGGGTAATACAACTGTCGTAGCTGGCCAAAACCAGCTTGATGTCGACGTTGTATTTCTTCTCGATCGACCCCATCTGCCCTTCTTTGCCATCGATCAAGCCGACTTCATCAGCCACACCGAAAATGCTCCACGAAGGGTACTCGCTCCAGGCCAACGTGAAGGTGGCCGGTTTGCTGGTCGAGTTCCCCGCGGAGACAGGCCCCGGGCTGTTGACTGCCGACGGACTGGCCGCTGTGCCCGCTGCGGTGCTGGACGCGGGCTTGGAATCTGTGCAGCCCTGGAAGGCTCCGAACCAAGCCGCTGTGCAAAGGGCTACGGTCCAAGATTTGACCGTGCAAGAGGAGACCAAGGAGGTAAATCGCAACCGTGAATCAAACCGCATTTTCATGGCAAAGCTCCGTGGAGTTGTTTCCGTGGGGGGGACAGGGGCGAAGGGGTCAGGCCAAGTGCCAATGGCTAGGATCAGGCCTCGGGAATCTTCGTATCGCGAGCAGGTGCATCGTTGGCTTTTTGATCTTTGGACAGTCCGATCAAGGCATCGAATTCGTCATCCGAGGCTACTTGTTGGGCGTACTCCAAGAACTCTGACTCGGCTCGTTTGGAATCCAAGCCGGCCACTTCGCGCGAGACGCGGGCGCTTGCGGCTGCTTTTTGTCGCAGTTCTCTCAAGCGTTGGAGATCGGCTGCGGTCTTGTCGTTGGTGATTCCGTTGACCATATCGGCGATCTGCTTTTCTTCTTTGGCAGAAAGCACATCGGCAACCGCATCGTGCTTTTCTTCCTTGAGCTTCTCGAGTTCCCGCATGAGCGACTGGATCTGATTCTTGTGATTCGTAACATTGCCGACCAACTGCTTCATATCTTCTTCGAGCTCTAGTGCTCGTTGTTGCTTCTCAGCCAGGGTGCTCGAGAAGTCCTTGAAGGCCGCTTGGCACTTGGAATACTCGGGGTCATTTTTGACCGCGGTGACGTCCCCGTTGTACTTGTCGACGAGTTGCTTGGCTCGCGCTGCGGCGCCGGCTTTAAGCTTTTCGAGTTTCTGGACCTCCTCGGTCAACTGCGTGAGCTTGGCCTTCTTGTTCTCCTCTTGAGCGATCATCGCACCGACGGCATCGACGTACTGATTGAGCCGCTTGCGCTTCTCTTCGACGATCCGATCGTAGTTGGCCGAGATGACCGTCGGGTTGGTGCTCAAGGAATCGGCGGCAGCGTCTACCTTGCCGGTGAAGAGGTATTTCACAGCGCGGAATAGGCGGCTGAGGGCATTGAACATCGCAGGGTGGCTCCTGATACAAGAAAGGAAAAGTTAGAGGTTTGAGCGATAGTGAAATTTGAGGCGAATCTCGCCACAGCGTACAGTGTACAAACTTTGGCTAAATTGGCGTTGGCCAATTTAGCTTTCAGGATTGAAATATCTTTCGTAGTCGGGTCGGTTTTGCAGTTCCCGCATTCGCTCCTCGGACCGCTTGGCCGCCCGGATCGATTCTGCAAGTTCGAGCTGGAGGGTATCCATGTCGCGTTCGAGGGTCTTGTCGGCAAACTGACGGAATGTTGCGATCGCAGCGCTCAGATGCTCGGAGCTTTCGCGGGCCTCTTCCAAGCACCGTTCTCGCTGGGCCAAAACTCCCTGCTTTTCGACCCCGTTGAGCTTTTGGGCAAGCTCGTACATTTTCATCGATTGGTCGAGTTGGTCGCTAGCTGCCCAGAACAACTGTCGAGCTTGTTTGACAATCTCTAGGCTTCGAAGCTCGATTCCGGGGGTTCGGGCGATCCTTTCGAGTTCGGTGCGGTTTTCACGGAGCAAAATCAAATACTGTTCGGTTCGAGGGTCTCGATCGTTGGCCAAGCGTTTCTGGAGTTCGTTGAGGTGTTTTTCCTCCTTTTGGAGGGCCTCCTCGGCCAGATCCTGCATCGCTTTTTCCGAAATTCCGTCGAGCTGAAAGATGAATCGGGTGGCAAACCAGCCGACTCCGCCTAGGACCCCTACAAGGCCCACTAGATTGAGCCAATCGTTCCCCCCGCCAGCCCAGGACAGTAGCCAAGCACTCGCTCCGCCGACGACGGGCAATACCACCGAGGGTGCGATGAAAATCTCACGGAGAATTCTTTTTCTTAACGCTTCCACGGCATCTCAGTAAGGGACTTGTCCTACGACGAACGTCACGCGCGTCTGGCCGGTGATGCCCTCGGTGCTGACTTGCATTCTCTCGGTTGGGATCCCGAGTCCGAGCAGATACTTCATGGCTGCATCGCCGCGTTGAGCGGCTAGCTTGAGGTTCGCTTGCATGTCTCCGGCCTGGGAAGCATTGCCTCGGATGATCAGGTAATACTGCGGCCAAGCTTGCAGTTTTTGGCCAAGATCATCCAAGGTGCGTTTGCTCGCATCGGTCAGGTTTGGGCTTCCCCGTACAAAAACCAATTCCGGGACGCTTAAGGTTCCGACGGTGGTTAGTTTTCCCCATTGGGCATCCGTAAGAGCATTGAGTTTGTTTTCTTCGCGGATCGTCTCGTTGGCAAGCCCTGGGTGGAAGCTCTTGTTGAGCAAGCTCTCCAGGGGGCGATCGTAAAAGTACTTGGTGAATCGGTTGGCGTTGTTCGGTTCGTCGATCGTACCGGCTTTGACCAGTACATTCGAGATTCGCCCGAGGATGTCTTCGATGTGTACAAGGGCCCCTGCGCGTTTTCCAAAGTGAGCGAGGTTCTCCTGGGTATTTTTCCACTGGATCCCTTGAACGAGCCGCTTGGCCTGTGCCTCGGTCAGTTCCTGTTTGGTCTCTTTGGCATCCTTAAGCAGGAGCTTGATCATGGCCTCTTCTTCGCGGAAGGTATAAAGCGCGGTGAAGTAGGCTTCGAGAATCGACTCGACGGCCGGGCCGTTTTTCAGGAGGAAGTCGCGACTGACGACCAATGTATCGACGATGTAACCGGTAAATCGTGACGAGTCGACCAGCACGTGGAGTTGGTCGTTGGCCAGGATCTGGGAAACGTAAGGTTCCCAGGTCACATAGACCTCGTCGGTCTGAGGGGTTGCTGCCCGGTACTTGGCCAAGACGGCTTCGGGTGAGGCCACGTTTTGAATGCTTGTAGTGTTCGATTGATCGAGGCCAAAGTCTTGCATCACGACGCGGGCGAGGGTCTCACTCGGAGAGTCCCCGACGAGGACGAAACGGACCTCGGGCCGGTTGAGTTTATCGACGTCGGGAAATTTGGTTTTGTAAGCCAGCATCGCATCGGCACCGCGTGTCTCATCGATGATTCCGACGATCGTTCCGGCTGGATATTCTTTGCCGGAGAACTGTTTTAACAGCGCATCGGCCGGGAAGGCCGCGAGTTGGAGTTTGCCGTTTTCGAGTTCCGCGGCTCGCTGGTTGTAGTTGGCACCGTCGTCGACGTTGTTGATCCGGATGCCTCGATCGGCAAGCTGCTTGCGGAACTCATCGGACCGAAGGACCGCATAGCCCGAGAAATTGTCGAGTCCGAGGTTTAGCTCGTAGCGATAGCGGCTCGTGCCCGAGGTGGCCGCCAGGGTCTGGTCGGCCTGCTGCTTGGTCGCTTGCTCCTGCTGCTGGTTCTTTTTCGGAACGATGATCCATCGCCAAATCCCGGCACCTAAGGCAAGCAGGACCAGCCAAGTCAGGGCGACGAGTACGATTTTACCTTTGGTCGAGGAGTCAGACACAGCGAGTTGGTCTCTGGGGGTACAAATTTTGGCATCGGGAACCGAACCTGTCTTCGGTATTGTAAGGCTTTAGAGCGATCTCTGGAACGATCCGAACGAGGAACACTAGAGGACACCTGAATAAAAAATCCGACCAAAATCGGGTGCAAATCCCGCTTGGTCTTAAAATTGGGGGTTATGGACCAATCCAAGCTACCCACGCCGCACAACAATTTTTTCCAGTATGCGCTTTCGCATCCTGCGGCGGCCAGGAATCTGATCGAATTGCACCTGCCTGCCGATTTGGTCCAGATCCTGGATCTTGATTCGCTTGAACTTCAAAAAGATTCGTTTATCGATGACGAATTGCGGGATAGCTACTCGGATATGCTCTATTCGATCCGGCTCTCGGGCCGGCTCTCGGGCCAGGACGGTGAGCCGATCGAGGGACAGGTTTATTTGCTTTTGGAGCACAAGAGCCAGTCGGATCCGATGACCTGTTTTCAGATGCTACGTTACATCGTCCGGATATGGGAGCAGCGACTGCGCAAGGGCCAGTCGTTGTGCCCTGTGTTCCCGCTTGTGATCTATCATGGCCAGGAGGCTTGGTCGGCACCCGTTGGTCTCGAAGAGTTGATCGGTGGACCGGGTGTACTCTTTGAGTATGGCGTTCGAATGGCTTTTAAGATCTTGGATATCGGACAGATCCCGGATGAATTGCTAGCGACCGACCCCTTTTTGCAAAGTGTGCTTGGTCTGCTAAAATACAGTCGAACAAGAGACTTTGAGGATAAGCTTGAGTTCATTTTGCGGTGTTTGCTTGAAATCGGCACGGTGGAGTTGCAGACAGAGCATTTGGATGCGGTGTTGGTCTATATTACGACTGTGAGTCCTTCGATTCCCATGGAGACCCTTGCGATGACGATCCAAAAGATATTTCCAACGCAAATCGAGCCAGGTTCGATCGCTGATGAGTATATGAAGAAAGGTCGCCAAGAGGGCAAGCAGGAAGGCAAGCAGGAGGGACTCAAGGAGGGCCAGATCCAACTGATCCAAACCCTGCAGGAGATTCTAGGGTTACCGCTGAGCGATGCATCGACGTTCCAAGACCGATCGCTTGATCAGTTGCAAGCGATCACGGCCGAACTTCGTCAACAGGTCCGTGAACGCAATTAGCTTGGAAAACATTCGTTGCATTTCCCCGTACCCAAGTGCCGTGCATGACAGCCTCGATCGCCCCCCTGCCCCGCCTGACACCTCGCCAGGCACATGCCCACAAAGGGGACTTCGGCCACGCCCTACTCGTCGGGGGTGGGCCTGGAATGTCCGGCGCGATCTGCCTTGCAACCCTAGCCTCTCTGCGATGCGGCGCAGGACGGACCACGGTAGCTGCCCGTTCTCACACACGCCAAATCGTTCAAACGACCACCCCCTGTGCCATGACCATGCCCCTGGAGGAGGTTTCCCAAGGATACCTAGCCGAATCTTCAGCGAAAATATTGCTTGGCAAATATTCGCCAGGGACCGTCCTGGGCATCGGTCCGGGCTTGGGGCGTGAATCAAGCCAGGATCGAATGGTCTTGGAACTGTTCAAGAGCTGGCCTGGAACTGCTGTTCTCGATGCCGATGCCCTCAATGCGATCTCCGCGAGCACCCTCGGGTGGCGCCCGACTGTGACTCCCCCCGGCTCTCGGATCCTTACTCCACACCCTGGCGAATGGGCTCGCCTGTCGAACATCCCGGCCGATGAGCCCGTTGAGCAACACCGCGCGGCCGTCGAGCTGGCCAACAAATCTCAATCGATCGTCGTTTTGAAGGGACACCAAACCCTTGTGACCGACGGGCAACGCCAATATCGCAACACCACTGGCAACCCAAGTCTTGCCGTCGGCGGTAGCGGCGATGTGCTTACCGGGATGATCGTCGCGTTGGTCTGCCAAGGACTTACGGCCTACGATGCGTCCGTGCTGGGCGTGTACCTTCATGGATTGGCAGGAGATATTGCGCATCGACAACTCGGTACCCCGAGCACCCTGGGCACCGACCTGATCGATGCGATTCCGGCTGCTTTTCGCCAACACCGCGCAGTGCAAAATTAAGCGGGGCAAAATTAAGCAGTGCAAACTTAAGCGGGGCACTGGGCCAGCTTTTCTCCAAGATGCCTCTTGCTGGCTATCCTTCGACAAAAAAGTTGCGTCCTATCCATAAAAGGTTTATTCTCACAGGGGCGATACCGAGGAAGTCTCTCCCTCCCAGGATCGATACGACGGATATCTACACACAGCCACAAGCATCCTAACGACCCGAGCGGAGCCCACAGCCATCATGACGGCAAGAGAACCTCGGACCAGCGGCACCCTTTTGAGACGCGTGCAGCGCAGGGATGACCAAGCGGCTTGGTCCGAACTGGTAGACCGCTACAGCCCGATGCTCGAACGCTGGACCCGAGCCCACTTCGGCAACCGAGTCGATGTCGATGAGGTATCTCAACGCATTTGGTGCGAACTGGTCCATCGCCTCCCAGGTTTCAACTACGACTCGAAACGTTCCTTTCGAGCTTGGCTGAAGTCCTTGCACAAAAGCCGTGTTCTCGACTACCTCAAGCAACAGCGCCGCTATCGAAGTCACCTGGTTCGTTTCGCAGAACAAGCTTCCGAATCGTTCGCAATCGGGTTTGCCAAACCGACATCGACACCAACAGCGACCCCGACACCGAACTCCCATGGATCGAAGTTGCCTCAATCCAATCCCACCGAGTTGTCGATCGATCGAATTTTGGAGATTCAAAACCGAGTCCAGGACCGGGTCTCGGCACAGACATGGGAGCTTTTTTGGCAAGTGACGATCGAGAACCAATCCGTCGGAGATGTCGCGCGTGCGCACTCGATGCGATACGCCTCGGTCTTTGCGGCCGTCTCACGCGTCAACAAAATGCTTCGCGCAGAATCTGGCCAGTCGAAATCCAACCAAGATGTGGCTGAAACTGGAACCGACTCTGGGGCTGGGCCATGAATTGCCCCTCGATTGAAATCCTTAAGAGCCTGGAGATTTTTCCCCAGGATATCTCCAATCGACACGACCTTCAGTCGATCGAAGAGCATGTCGAAGTTTGCCAACCGTGCCAACGGCAACTCGAGGAAATTTTGGCCGACCAACAGCAGCAGCTCGATAAGTCTTTGGTCGAACCGATCCCCGGTTACCGAATCTTGAAGCTCCTCGGTCGCGGTGGCCAAGCTTGCGTCTATCTAGCCCTTGAGCAATCGACACGACGGCATGTCGCTTTGAAGGTCATCCCCAAGCCATCCTGCGACGGGGCTTTTCAAGTCGATGCCTGGCGCCGGGAGATTCTCGTCGCTGCCCGGATGGACCACGTCAATCTCGTTCGACTCTATAGCGTTCAGGAGAGCCAAAATGCCTTCATCCTGGTCTTCGAGTACATCGCCGGTGGCACCCTGCAGAGTGTTTTTTCATGGGACTGCAACCCCAAGGAAATCGCCAAACTGATGGTCCAGATCGCTCATGGGCTCTCCAAAATCCACTCGATGGGTTTTTTGCACTTGGACCTCAAACCTTCGAATATCTTGATCGACCGTTCGGCCGGCGATTCGCCCGATAGCTGGGTCCCGAAAATCTCCGATTTCGGGATCTCAAGGGCCATCCGATTGAAGGCAGGTCCGAGCGCTCTTGAGTCTCAGAAGTCTGAGGAATTCCACGGGTTCGGAACCCTTGGGTACATGGCCCCGGAGCAATCGCTCGGGCTGGCCGAACTTCTGACCCCCAAGGCCGATCTGTTCGCACTTGGCCGAATCCTTCAACAATGGCTCGATCAACAGCCCGAATCGGACCCGCCGCATGGCTTGCAAGCGATCTGCGAGGGCTGCTTGGAAATCGATCCACTACGGCGCTTTGGGTCGACTGCCGAGTTTATTGCGGCGATCGAAACTTGGCTCGATCGGCCTAGTAAAAACCATCGCAAGCCGATTGCAGTATTGCAGACGATCGGGTGGGCATTCCTCTTGATGACGATGCTCATTTCGCTGAGCCAGTGGATCCCTTTGGGGCAATCGAAAAGCACCCCCAAAGCGATGGGGCTTGTCCGTTGGCTCGAGACGCTCGACACGGCCCCTGAGGCGATCACCGATTCGATTGCCGTGGAACTCACCGAATCGAGCTCGCGTTGGACCAATACGTTTATCGCCAACGGAATGGTCTCTGAGGAGCCCGAGCAAGCCCTTCGCTATGCGGTCCTGCAACGCACCGCCGCGGAACGGATGGCAGGTAAATTAGACACCCAGCGGATGCCCTTGGCACGCGATCTGCTCTCGAATGCAATCTCATTGCTCGATTCTCTGCGAGCACACCATCCCGAGGACTCCAGTTTTCTCAAAGAGTCGATCGCGACACGATATGCGTCAGGACTCTTGCGTTACCATAGCCAAGACATTCCCCATTACGACGAGTACTTTCAAAGTCGTCTCGAAGCCCTTGAAGAAACATGCCGTCTGGTGGCTGAATTAAAGGATCCTGTTCAGCAAATCTTCTGGTCCACACGGGTCCTCGATGAATTGCGGGGTTCCAGACGGACGGCTCGTTGGGGAGGCCAAACAAGCAGTATGGAGTTGGTCGTCACCTCAGAGAAAATCTGTGTGGCACTCCTCGAAAAGCTCCTCGTGTCGAACAGGCCACTTCAAGCTCAAGACCTTCAGGTACGCCTGAGACTGGCCATGGCTCCCGAAGAGGAACCGCAAGTTCTCGAACAACTTCGCCACAGCGACGCAACGAGGGCCTGGGTGTTCGCCGAGGACATTCCAAAGCTTACACGCGAGCTGATCGCCGCAGAGCTCGGGGGCCATGTTTTCGAATTCCATGGTGACTCGCCACAGGATCCTCGCAAACGGATCGTCGGCCTAAGCGATCGACTTGCCGATGTTCCGGGCGGCAATGCAATCCTCCCTCTGGTCTTTCAAGAGGATCTGATCCGCTTCGTCGCCGGGGTCAGCACCCACCATCGACTCAAGAATCAATTGGATAGAGCCGAACGCATTCAACGCGGCTACCAAGCCGTCTGCGATATCTGCTTGGATCTCTACCCCGACCACCCAAGTCTCTACTTGGCCAGAAGCGAGGCTTACTTGCAAGCTTGGAAAAATGCCCTGCGACGCGACGACGATCCGGAGGCCATCGAAGCGTTGAGGCAGTCGTATCGAGCCTCTCAAAAAGCGCTGGAGCTTGCGCCGAACAATGCCCTGGCCAGCCACCAAGTCTCCGATCGGCTCAAACGAATGACCCGTTTCGAGACCCAAAACAACCCATCATCGGTAGAGCAACGAACCGATTCGGACTATCGTCGACCCCTGCTCGATGGCGATCTGAAAATCGTCACTCATCCCCATCGATAAAACTGGCAACGGAACACCAAAGTCCACCTGCCAACGGTCCCGCAGTTGCCTCAGCCGCTCGAACTCCCGATGCGTCTGGTCGACGTCTCCTTGCAGGGAACTCATCCCCATAAGACCGCAGAGATCCAGCCGCTGCTGCCAAAGCGGAGTCGATAGGTATTTGTGCAACACCTGCTGAGCCTCCTCGGGGCTCAAACCGGTCTTGGTGCTGTCCTCGGTCACGTTGAGTTCCAGGAGGATCCGAAGTCGTTGGCCCTGCCCTTCGGATTCGAAAACCACATCCTTGGCCATCTGCTCGCCGAGCCGCTCGGAGTCCATCGCGTGCATCATCCAGAGCAACGGGATTGTCCGAGGTGATTTGTTCCGCTGCAGATGGCCGATCATGTGCCAACGCACGCCAGGGGCGACCTTGGTAGATTTCTCCCAAATAACCTGTGGTCGATTTTCGGCCAAATCCGAGCATCCGAGCCGAATCAGCTCGTTGCAGGTCTGGACTCCGACCGTTTTGGTCACGGCCACGAGCGTCACGTCGGTCGACTCACGGCCAGCTTTTTGGCAAGCCTGATCGATCTGCTGGCGAACCATTTCCAGGTTTTTTGCAAGGCGATCGGGGTCTAAAGATTCCTCAAAGTCCGGATTTAAGGCCATGTTGGTTCCTCGAAGAGGATCTTTCCGCAATCCGATTGCAAATAGAACTGGTTTGTGTACAATCCAAACGTCGATCCAAGGATCGAGAAGGCCATAGAATACCGCGAGAGATACCCCTAGAGTGCATTGGACCAAGGTCGATGGGTAATTGGAAGGATCGATTGGGAATTTTCGCTTCGGCAACTTGTGCCGTCCACTGCGCTGCGACACCGGTGCTGCTTGCGACCCTTCCTGCTTTGAAATTCACCGAGTGGATGGCAAGCCCGCTTTTTCATCAGCTTGCCGCAGTGGCTTGCTGCAGTATCGTCGCGGTTGCGATTTGGCCATCGTTTGTCAAGTTCCGCGACTACCGGATCCTGTCCCTCTCGAGCTTGGGGCTAGGGCTTATCCTCAGCGCAGCGTTCGTGCTTCCTGACGAGTGCTGCTCGAAGGAACTTCCAAGCGGCCAGCCTTTAGCCCTTGCATCCGCTGCAAGTGTCTCCGAGACCGGCGATTCGGCTGATTGTTGCAGTGAAAGTTGCTGCAAGAAAGAGGTCCAAGTCGCCTTGAAGCACGAGCATGAACACGAGCACGAACACGGACACGAGCACGAGCACGGACTTGAGCACGAGCACGAGCATGAGCACGGGCACGACCACGGGCAGAGCCCAACGATGCAACTCGCAGGGATTGGATCCTTTCAGCCTTGGATGACGCCCCTAGGGGGCGTGTTTTTGATGTTTGCCCACGGATTGAATCTCCGGTTGAATCTCCGGGGGCGGAAATGTGCCTCGGCCGGTTGTTCCGATACCGACTGCTAGATTGGTCGCTATCCCGTTTTTCTTAACCACAGAATACACCGAACACACGGAAAGGAATCCCACCGTGATGTCATCTTTTCGTGTGTTCGGGGTGTTCGGTGGTTCTCTGCCGTGCGGGCTAATCGGCTTTACCACGGATGGTCAAAGCCCGGAACATCGGGCCGAGTTTCGCGTTCGCGCGTGAACCACATCGGCGAATGCATTTTATCATCTGAAATTATCCATTTCGCGATGATTGGAGTCGGGCCAAGCGCCATATCGTGCTGATGGACAATCCGGACTCTTTTGTCGTCAACGAACTTTATCGCAATCTCCTCGAATGCTCCGACGTGGCGATAGGAACCGGCAGTCACCGAACATCGATGAAAGTGCAAGAGGCTATCGCTTGATTCGCTTCGCTTGAAGTCGAAGTAGAAATGATCCGTTTCGGTCGATTTTAGATACTGTTCAAAAGCATCAGCCAGAGCGTCAAGGGATTCGTATTTAGTATCGCATTCGACAATCGAGCGAATCCGTGGTTCGACAGGTTCATTTGGTGGGTAATCGCATACGTCGAAATCGCCCGATGACACCAGACGTCGATACCAATCGATGTCTCTCCCTCGATAGCGGATGCATCGCAACTCTGCGCCTCGAATTGCCTCAAACATCATGTCGCACTCAGTTTGGGTTGACGGCTGACGTTTTACGAAGCAGTGCGATGTCTCATCGTATGCGAACAAGGACGGTGCGGAACGCATCGGCATGTCGCAAGCAGTGCAACATCCGTGCTCGACATAGAAGTCGCCTTCAGCGTTCAATGGATGTGCGGTCATAGTGTTTTCACCGATTCAACCGACATGGGCTAACTCTCAGTGCTCATGTTACCAGAGTTCATGGCATGAGTCGAGAAAGTCAACCCCGCTTGGCAAGTGATCCTGGGGCTCGAGCCGCTATCCCGTTTTTCTGAACCACGGAATACACGGAACACACGGAAAGGAATCGTCGCACGGTTATGCCTTGCTTCCGTGTGTTCGGTGTGTTCCGTGGTTCCCTGCTCTCGGACAATGGGTGCGTCCTGCCAGTAGACCGCCTTACGAATCCTTCGCCCCATAAATAGTTCCTTCGGGATTCAGCAGCCGCCTGTCGGTGAGCCAACCCCTTGCGATGGTGTCCGCCAGTCCTGGGCTATCGCACTTCTATCACGTCGTTCCGCTCTACACCGAAGAACGCGAGTTCGAAAAAGCCAACGGGATCCAACCACTGCTCGAAGCGATGGCTGCTGTGGGGCTCGAATCCCTGGTCGTCCGCCCCGACCGAGAGCGATTCGTGTAAAATCCCAAAGATGAGGTCCACAAACCTAGCTTCAGCCAAAAACCAATACGAAGCAAACTCGTTCGCAACGGCAGCCAGTTCATTGGCTTCGAGCACTGGCATCGCTAGCGCAAATCTTGGGTTTGCCACGGCGCAATCGTTGATTTATTCCTCCATGGGGGGCAGCAATCTGCAACTGCCCACCGTTTCGCATCCGACCGACTTGGCTGGCAAGTACAAGGTTCCGGGTCCGGGCAACACCTACCGCGCATCGATCTCCTCGGTGTCGAGTACCAACTACTATTATGGATGGTGGGGTGGATATTGGTGGGGCGCATGGGGCTACTACGGCAGCGGCTATTGGTACAGCGGTTACGGTGGTTACGGTGGTTACGGTGGCTATCTCTACGGCAGCCAAGTCTCCTCGGCCGCAGGTGTCTCGCTTGCCGAGCCACAGATGCAATTCCCGGATTCCTTCTGGCAGATCGATGCCGACCAGATCGCTGATCAAATGCAAGATGGTACAATCGAAGTCCGATATGGCGATGCAAAGGTTCTGGAGTTGGTAATACCCCAGCAGGCTATCTTTGCCAGAGTTGGTGGTGTTGCCGAAGACGACGGTGATGGAGATGCAGGTGGCGTGGGAAGTAGAGCAGGTGATAGTGGTTTCGGTGGTGCAGACGGCGGTTCGATTTCACTGCCAACTGTAAATGCAAAAGTGTCGGATGGATTTGCTTCGAGCAACCATGAAGTCATGAAAATTCTCAGTGGCATCAGTCAAGAGCTTGGTGATCTCTGGACACTGGCAGGATCGGTGACGCAAACGGTCATCAACCGCCGTCCGTCGGCGTTCTTGGCCGACTTGGCATCCGAGCTTACGGGTTCGGAGCTTCATAGCTCATCATCGTCGTATTCCTCCAGTTCAGAAAGCTCGCTTGGTCCAGCCGATCGAACTGCGGCCCAAAGTGGTGTATCGCTTACGGTCACGCGCGACGACTCGTCGGTGACCGCCGCATTAGCTGCCGGTACAGAAATCGTCACGCGGGACGAGAAGCTCGATGCCCGGGAAAAAGAACTACTTGATAAGTTCAACAAGCTATTTCAAGGTGGAGTCAACGGGCAGAACGTCGACGACTTCTTTGTCGGTGTCAAGGATGGTTTCGTTGATGGCGTGAAAAACGGGTTGGGAGGCATGCTGGTCGATGGCGTCTACTACGTCTTTACCGATGGCGTAGGTGATGCCATCGGTGCGGGTGTCTATGTTGCCAAGACCGGAGTGAGTGCCGTCTACCATGGCTTGCAATTGCATCCGGCGGTCCGATACGTCGGTACATGGTGGAAGGGATATGACATCGGAGCCAACGAAGAGCAAGCCGTACGGGAGTTTACCGGTAAGGCAGCCGTCACGGCTGTTCGCGCTGCTGTTTGGACGAAGCAGAACCTCGATTATGCCGCTCAGGTGCTGACGCAGGTCCAGGCTCAGATCAATGAGGGTGGGCAAGTCCTGCTCGAAGCGTTGATGACGGGCGATACCGAAAAGCTTGATGCCGTTCTTGATTCGCTCGATAGCAAGGGATCGTTGATCTCGCGTGAAGCGATGCACTTGGTTCGCTTAGCGATGGTCGAAATCGGCCATGCGATCGTTCAAATGGAGCCTAAGCAAATTGGCTACATCGTCGGCACCGTTGCCTACGAGGCGGTTGAAACGGCGGTGCTGGTCGCAATCGAAGCAGGTTTGGCAGCAGCCACTGTGGGCACCGCTGGCGGAGCAACCCCGGCAACGGCCGGTGGAACGGCCGCGATTGTTGCCGCAAAAGCGGCAGCGTTCTCGAAGCTAGTGAACCGATTGAGTGAGAGGGCAGACTTGCTGGACTTCCCGAAGATAGCCAAGGCGATTGATCGACTCAACGAGATGGTCGTCTGGATGATCAAGTATCCGATGTGCTTCGTGGCGGGGACAAAAGTCCACACACTCAGTGGCCTCAAGAACATCGAAGACATCCAGCGAGATGATTGGGTACTCACTCGCGATGAGGAAAACCCGACTTCTGAAAACCGCTATCGTCGCGTCACGGAACTGTTCCAGACAAGTCCATCGCGTCTGCTGACCATTGCTTATCGCAATGACGTCACGGGCGTCGAAGAGTCAGTAACATGCACCGGCGAGCACCCATTCTTTGTTTCCGGTCGAGAAGAACTGTCACGCGAAACCGGTTCAGGACAGGCACATCTCGACGCTGAAATTGCTTTACTCACCCAACCAGAGGTGGCTGTTAATGAATTGCGTCACCGCAGTTTCATTCCAGCTGATGGGTTGGAAGTCGGCGACACGCTGGTTCTCGCAGACGGTAACGAAGCAACAATCATCAGCATTGAAGAGCAGAGCGCCGCCGAAGGCGAGACTTTCACAACGTATAATTTCGCGGTCGAAGGCGACCACACGTACTTCGTGAGCGAGTCCGGCGTCTGGGTCCACAACACCGGTAATCCGTGTGACGAAGCTTTCGAGATCTTCGCCAAGAAGTTCCGCGACACGGACAACCCAATCGAAGCTGCCAAGGCTGCACGAAATCACCTCGATACACTGGTCGATGCAACCGATGTTGGTCCAGCGATGTATCGGAAGCATTATTGGGATCTTGAGCAACTGGTCGTTGGCCAGTTCCAATCTGATAGAGGCCGAACCG
This sequence comes from Pirellula sp., assembly GCA_021299695.1. Classification (GTDB taxonomy): domain Bacteria; phylum Planctomycetota; class Planctomycetia; order Pirellulales; family Pirellulaceae; genus JBKCUI01. The sequence goes on from JAJTEK010000011.1 coordinate 48,461, forward strand.
CTTGGAAAGACTACCTCACCGGTATCAAGGGAGCGGCTCCGGTGGACATGCTCAATCCCCACGCTCACCATATCTTGTTTGAAAAGGGGCTGGGCGAAGCACAACAACTGCTCGTGCGCGAGGGGCAAGACCTACTTCGTAAAGTTGGAATAGACCCGCTTTTCGGCGAAGAAGTCCTTTATTGGGCACCCAACG
>JAJTEK010000100.1 GCA_021299695.1 Pirellula sp.
GCAAACTACCTCGATCGCTTGCGCACCAACCCCTTCTATACCGGGCTCAAGCAAGAAGTCGCCAAGATCCTCAATAGGGTACCTGTGCTCGGCGATCCGACTGAGAAACTCTTGGCCCAAGTCAAAGAGGGGGTCAAGGCGGGAATGGTCGGTGGCATGCTCTTTGAGGAATTCGGATTCAAGTACATCGGACCTATCGATGGACACGACATTCGTCTCCTGCGAAAATACCTCGAGATGGTCAAGGACCAGCCGGGGCCGACGCTCTTGCACGTTGTCACGGAGAAGGGCAGGGGGTACAAACCCGCCGAGGACGATCCGGTCTATTTTCATACACCTCCGGCCTTTGAGGACGAGGACGGATCTCCCCGCGTTTTATCTCTTGGCGAGAAGCCCGCCTTCACCAATTACGCTCGAGACGCAATCGCAAGCCAGATGCGAAACGACCCACGCGTGACGATCATGACGGCTGCGATGTGCCAGGGGAACAAACTAGAACCGGTGCGTGACGAGTTCCCGACTCGCTTTTTCGATGTCGGCATCTGCGAATCTCATGCAGTGGCATTTGCGGCCGGACAAGCCAAGGTCGGTCTACGTCCGATCGTTGCGATCTACAGCACCTTCATGCAGCGATCCTACGATCAGATCTTCCAAGAAGTCGCGTTGCAAAACCTGCCCGTTGTTTTGATGATGGACCGGGCCGGCTTGACCGGCCCAGACGGTCCGACCCACCACGGTCTGTTCGATATCGGCTATACACGTGTTTTCCCGAACATCGTGATGATGGCTCCCGGGGACTCGACCGAGGTCGAGCCCATGCTTGAGTTTGCGCTCAAGCAACCCGGTCCAACGTCGATCCGATATCCCAAGGCCAGCGCGCTGGCCTTTGAACGCCCCGTGCAACCGATCGAGTTGGGTAAGTCCGAGACACTCCGCAAGGGTCGCGATGGAACCATCATCGCCATCGGAGCGATGCTTCAACAAGCCCTTACGGCGGCCGATTTGCTCAGCGCCGAAGGCTTGGATGTGACCGTGATCAATGCGCGTTTCATTCGACCTTTGGATCTGGCGATGCTTTCGAAAGTCTTTGAAGAATCCCGATTTGTTGTGACGGTCGAAGAGGGGGCATTAGCTGGCGGTTTCGGTTCGGCAGTCCTCGAAGCGGCATGCCAAAACGGTTGGGACACTCGAATCCTTAGGATCCTAGGAATTCCAGATCGCTTCATCTAGCACGGGGATCGCAACGAATTGCTCGCCGAAATCGGCATCGATCCGGCAGGGATCGCCAGCACCTGCCGACTCCTTGCCGAACGCTTCGCCGACTCACAAACGGCTGGGGTTTAGCTCCCATGGAACACGGATTTATCGCTTGGGCCAAACAGCGCGCTTTGCGATTACCCAAAATCAAACTCGGCATCGGCGACGACTGCGCCCTGATGGCTTCCGATGGGTCCGATTGGGTGGTCACGACCGATTCGCTCTGCGAGGGGACCCACTTTATTCTCCAGGAATGCGGTCCGCTGGCCGTCGGGAGAAAACTCGTTGGCGTGAACCTCAGCGACCTTGCCAGCATGGCCGCCGAACCAGTGGCGGTCTTTCTTTCCTTGTGCCTACCTCGCACCCATGCAGATCGCCTAGGAGCGGAAATCTACGAAGGAGTCTGCCAAGCCTGCCAGGAGCACAACGTCGCGATCGGAGGAGGGGACACCAACGTGTGGGATGGACCTTTGGTGGTCCATATGACGGCCGTCGGAACGGCCAGAGCCCAGGGGAGTTGGCTCCGAAGCGGAGCTCGGCCCGGAGATAAAATCGTCGTCAGCGGCCATCTAGGAGGGAGCCTTCTTGGCAAGCACCTAGACTTTGCACCTCGCCTGAAGATCGCCCAGGCGCTCTATCCGTTGGGGATCGTCCAAGCGGCCACCGACATCAGCGATGGTCTTGGGGTCGATCTGCTGAACATCACCGTCGCTAGCCGATGCGGAGCCGAAGTCGACCTAGACCGAATCCCGATCAGCGATGCGGCCATCGAAGCGGCACAAACCAGTCGACAGAGCCCATTGGAGCACGCGATCGGCGATGGTGAAGACTTTGAACTGCTCATGGCGGTCGATCCTGCGAAGATCTCCGAGTTGCCTTCCGAGGTCGACGGAGTCCCACTGACTGTGATCGGAACTTTCGTCAGTCGAACCGGACTATGGTCCCGAAACAAACGGGGCGTTATGCAGTTGCAACCCCGTGGTTATGTCCACGGGATTTAAACCTTAAACCAGCCGGTACGATTCCAGTTGCCCATAGAGGGCTCGTTTGCTCTCTTGACCCAACGCCCCGTTGGGCAATCTGGGGGGACCGACGGGAACTCCGAGATATTCCATGGTCGCTTTGGCTGCTGCGATGTATCCGTAGCTAGCTAGAAGTTCGATCAGTTGAACACTCTGCAGTTGCTCCAGACGGGCTTGTTCCCAATCCCCGGCCTCCAGTGCGCGGATCATTCTATGGTAGATCGGTGAGGCAAAGTTGTAGCTGCTTCCTACGGCGCCTTGGGCTCCGGTGGCCCAGGCTCCGAGCAGATGCTCATCGATCCCCCAAGGTACATCCCAGCGTCCCTCTTGGAGCGTCAAGCAACGCAGGTAGCTGGCCAGATCCGGGTTGGTGAATTTCAATCCTACCAAGTTCGGGATCGACTCGGATGCTTTTGCCAAAAACTCGGGCATCGAAAAATGCACGCCGGTGAGCACCGGGATATCGTAGAAGTAAAAGGGCAATTGAGGCCCAGCGTTTGCGATCTGTCGGCAGCACTCGATCAACAGTTCCATCGACCGAGGCTTGAAGTAACTCGGAGACAGAGCCGACACCGCATCGGCCCCGATGGCTTGTGCATGCTCCGTCAACTGCTTGGCATCCGACAAGCAATTGCATCCGACATGAACGACCAATCTCAATGGGCTACCTCGGCGAACATGGCTCCAGCGATCGGCCAGCGCCAAGCGTTCATCGAGGCTCAGCGAGTGGCTCTCGCCGGTGCTTCCACCGACGAAGACCGCTGAAATCCCCCTGGAAATCATGAACTCGGCTTGGCGTTCGATCGCCTCAAGATCGATGGCCCCGTCGTTGTGCATCGGAGTATGGACGGCGGCGACAAGGCCGAGCAAACGTTGGAATTCCATGTTCAAAAATGCCTTTTTCCAGGGAGCTTCAAGGGGTTCATTACGATGGGTGCTCTTGCTTATCGCTAGACCTAACTTTGATGCTCAATACCAAACCTATCGAGACGATCGCAAGCGATGCGAACAAGCCGAAACTCACGTTCAGTGGAACTTTGGCGTCTTGGAGTCGACCGAATCCCCAGTCGGCCAATCCTCCAAAACTGATGCTGACGAAATTCATGATCCCATAGCCGGTTGCTCGGTGATTCGCACCGACGATTTGCGATAGGATCGGCATGTTGTTGCAATCGAAAAAACCCCAGCCAAGGCCAAAGAGGATCAGAAAACAGGTGGCCATCGTCACATCGTGTGCATTGCCCACACCGAAGATCGCAGGAACGATCATCGCCATACCAAGTGCGCTGACGTAGATCCTGCCACGCTCGGTCCGCCGCATCGAGCGATCGGCGAGCATCCCGCCGAGGCTGGCTCCAACGATCGCTGCGACTTGCCAATACAACGTCGCTGTGACCCCTGAGGCTCCTTGGCCTAGCCCGAAGCGTTCCTTCAAGATCGAGGGCATCCAATCGCGGACCACCCAACCTGCCATCGCCGGCAAAGTGAAGTAAGCGACGAGCAAAAGAAAGGAGGGATTCCTCAGGAGTTCCATGAAACTCGATCTCCAAGAGGACTTGGAATACGAGTGCAAGCGATCCGAGCCGAGATCTAAGTGCCTTGGGGAATCGCGGAGAAGCATCGCCAAGGGCAGGGCATAGAGCATTCCGATGATACCACAGGTGATAAAAGCCCAACGCCAACCGAAGTGGCTCGCAGCATACCCTCCAAAACCCCCGCAGATGACCCCCAGGTAGATCGCCATCTGATGGAGCCCGACGGCGCGCGAGCGCGTCGCCTCGGAGTGGTAGTCGGCAATCAATGCCAAGGCTGCGGGGATGTAAAACGCCTCGCTTACCCCCATGAGCGATCTTGCCCAAAGCAATTCTTGATACGATTGGACTTGGCCTGTCCACCAAGTGATCGCCGACCAAGCGAACAAGCTTGCGCAGATCGTCCAGCGACGCGAATAACGATCGGCGATCGAACCACCGACCAAAGAGAAAAACGCATAGACCCACTTGAACTGGCCGAGCATGATTCCCCACATCTCTTGTGGATTCTGAGAATTGCTGAACTCGGGGATCGACTCGATGACCGAATCTCGCATCGTCGCCATCATTTGGCGATCGAGGTAGTTCAGCAATGCCACGGGCATCAAAAGCAGGACAAAAAGCCAAGCGCGTGTCGTACCCAAGTCACACTCTCCCGTTAGGTATTCCCAGTTAGGTACACCGATTAAGTTCCTCGACGATTGCCAAACCAACGGATGTGCTGGCGATCGCACAGCCTCAGGTCATGCGTTTTGCACCAGTCGGCCAGCCAGCTTAATTGGATATCGAGCTCCTCGGTATGGACCCCTCGGGGCATGAGCAAGACCCGGTGACGGTCCCAGCCTCGCAGATGCGACAGGTACTCGAGGACCTCCTCGGCGTCGAGGATCGATCCGACGACAAATTTCAACTGATAATCCCCCTTGGACATCAGCGACTCGACGACCTGAGGTGCATAGCGGACCGCTTCGTGCTTGCGAACCCAGGCCTCGCCAATGTAATCGATGGGGCTCGAGTTGCTCAATTTCGGACTGATCGACCAGAGGTCGCAATCCACATGGCCGTCGAGTGTTCCAGCCGTCTCGATCGTGATGTGCTTGCCTCGGTCCTTGAGCTCCTTGCAGAGCTCCGCGAGGTTTTCGAAGATCATCGGCTCACCGCCGGTGATCACCACATGTTCGGCCCGAAACGCATCGATCTTGCGCAGTATTTCCTCGACCGGATGAGTGTCCCCTTCGGGTTCCCAGGAAGCGTATCGGGTATCGCAGAACCAGCATCTGAGGTTGCAGCCGCTAGTGCGAACGAAGATGCTCGGAGTCCCGGTAAGGAACCCTTCTCCCTGAACGCTCTGGAAAATCTCGGAAATCCTGATCAATCAACAACTCATTTCTCGTAATGGCGACCGACGCTTGGATCAAAAACTCGGGGGCTTCGTGTCCGCAGCCGTTTTTTCGGCGAAGCGCAAGGCTAAAAAATCGCGAGGCTAAATCGGCTCGATCTGTTGTATTTTGGGGGGATTGCTAAGATACTCCAAGGCCTCGAAAGCCTATTGGCCAGAGGCCTTTGCAAATTCATTCTAGATTCAATCCTGTTTTTACCCCAGAATTCACCGCCGTGCCAGGAACACCTTTTGCCGACCAACTCGAGTGCTTCGATAACTCTTACCCAAACCGAGAGTATACCATCGAAATCTTCTGCCCCGAGTTCACTTCGATCTGTCCCAAAACCGGCCAACCGGACTTCGGTACGCTCGTTTTCCGGTACGTTCCGGATAGAAAATGCGTCGAGCTCAAAAGCCTCAAACTCTACCTGCAAAAGTTCCGAAACGAGGGGATTTTCTACGAAAACGTCACGAACCGAATTTTCGATGACTTCCTCGAGGTCGTCAAACCTCGCAGCGCGACCCTCGAAAGTCGCTGGGGAGCACGCGGCGGGATCACCTCGACGATCACCGTCTCGCACACGCAATCTGTTTAGTCATCAACGGGCATTTCTCCAACGGGCATTCCTCCAATCGGGCCGACGCGAATCATGCAACACCAGACCCTTGCTCCCCTGCTCCTGGGTGGATTGGCAGACGAAGCTGCCAACCAAAAGACGGCCATGCAGCAGTTCTGCGCCTTTGCTGCACTAGGGCTACGCTACTACACGCTTCGATTCATCGATGCCGGTACAGGGGCAGGGATCCAAAATGTGATGCAACTCGAACCCCAAGGGATCGAGAACGTCCGGAACTTGCAAAAAGAGTACGGCCTGAGCGTCTCGAGCATCGGCTCGCCGATCGGTAAGGTCAAGCTTCTGGATGTCGACGACGGGACCAACAACCGATACGTTCCGTTTCAGGATTACCTTCAGAAGGATGTCCGACGCGCTTGCGATCTTGCAAACCAATTCGATTGCAAACTCATCCGCGGGTTCTCCTTCTATCATCCCAAAGGAACCGATCCGCACGCGCACCTGCCCCAAGCGATCGACCAAATCGGTCAAATCGCAAGCATGTGCGACTCCTACGGCCTGACCTACGGCTTGGAGGTCGAAGCCAACTTGGTCGGTCAGACCGGCAAACTGCTTGCCAAGGTCCACAGCGCGGTGGCTCATCCGGCACTGGTCCTGGTCTTCGACGGAGCGAACCTCGTGTGCCAAGGCATGTCGACCGACGAAGTCTTCGAGGAATACCTTGCCATGAAACCTGGCTTGGGCTGGATCCACATCAAAGACTACAAAAAGCCCAGCAGCGCCTCGAGCCACGTCGACGAAGAGTCCCTCAAGGCCTTTGTGCCGGCCAATCTAGGCGATTCGGGTCACGAAGCGATCTTCCGCGACCTGATGGCCGACTATCCGGAACTCCTCGAGCGACTCGGCGCCCGGGGTATCCCTGGCCTGTTTATCGACCTAGAACCCCACGTCAAAGGGGGTGGGCAATTCGGAGGCTTCAGTGGCCCAGACGGCTTTGGCGTGGCCCTTCGCGGTCTGTGCAAAGTTCTCGACTATGTGGGTTTCCCTTATAAACTGCGGGAATTCGAAGACATACGAATCTCCTGAGCATCCCGATTCGGCCAACGTCAACCTATCCTCCTACGCGGTGAGCTCCTCGATGTCTTTAGCCGATGCGGACTGGAAAAGGCTCTACGCGTTCGAGCCACACTACCACCAACTCGCTGCACCCTTGCGAAAACCACTCGCAGGATCCAAGCCGCTTCGGATGCACTACCTTGATGCGGCTCCTCGCGACGGCCAAGCCAAAGAGAAACCCTGCATCGTCGCTGTCCACGGCAACCCGACTTGGTCCTTTTATTACCGATCCATCGCTGAGCATTTTTCCAAAACCCACCGGGTTCTGGCCGTCGACCACATCGGCTGCGGCTTGAGCGACAAACCGCAGCGTTACGACTATTGCTTAGAGCAGCACACTGCAAATTTGGTCGGGTGGTTCGATGCGTTGGAACTAGAGCGGATCGTCCTGGTCGTTCACGATTGGGGAGGTGCCATCGGCCTGGGTGCGGCCCTGAAGCGTATCGATAAAATCGCAGGGATCGTCGTCCTCAACACCGGGGCGTTTCCACCCCCTTATGTGCCTTGGCGCATCCGAGCCTGCCGCATCCCCGTCGTAGGAAGCTTCGCCATGCGGTACCTCAATGCATTTGCCCTGGCTGCGACTCGAATGGCGATCGATCGATTGCCTCGGCTCGATCCGAGTGTGCAAGCCGGATTGCTTGCCCCGTACGATTCGCCTTCCAATAGGGTTGGAATCGATACGTTCGTAAAGGATATCCCGCTGAGTCGTTCCCATCGGACCTACCAGGTGCTCGTTGAGCTCGAGCAGGAGTTGCCAAGGCTGGGGAATTTGCCGATCCATTGCGTCTGGGGGTTGAAGGACTGGTGTTTTCGGCCCGAGTGCCTGCGGCGATTGCAGAAGGCTTGGCCCAAGGCCATCGCGCATGAGCTTCCAGATGTCGGTCATTACGTCATGGAAGAAGCGCCGAGTGAAGTTCGAGCAGTCCTGCATTCGCTGATCGAGAAGCTCTAACGGCAAGTTCCGCCTCCGCCGGGGCCTTACTCTTGGCCTCCGTCGGGACGAGCCCGACGAGAGGCCAAGAATGTTTTTCTAACGGTCAAAACGTACCGAATCGATATTCATCAATCCGCCGCGATTTTCTGGATTGATCGCTTCGAAGACCAAATCGGCTCGATCGACCGTCGGCTCGATCGCCATCGAACGCTCGTACCAGCCATCCCAATCGCCGTTGACATCGACGCGCATCTTGCCGATCACCGGGCCGTCGATCGATCCTTGATGGACCCAAATCTCCCCTCCGGCGCCGGCTGAGCATACGCGGAATTGAAGCGAGCGGACCTGATCGAGCCGCACGTTCTTGATCACAAAGTACGATCCGTGGTCGATTGCCCCGAGGAACTTACCCTGACTTGCTTTGTTTCCTGCGAGCTCGCTCATGCGGACAATCTGGTCGGCCCGTTCGGCTTCTCGCAGCCGAGGCTTCAACTCGATCGTTTGGTAACCGGTCAGCGACGGGAGCGAGGGGGCTCCCAGGTCCGCATAGCGAGCCGTCAGTCGAATCGCCGCGCCGTGATTTTCGGGCTTTTGAGCAAGCTCGATTTGGCCACGCATCCCACGGATGGTTTGGCTTGTCGGATCGGGTTCTGCGGCATACACCCAAGAGACCATCTGCGTGACCTCCTCCCGTGTATGCTGAGCATGCGGTAGCATCGCGACCTTGCCCCATACCCCGGTCGAACCTTTGAGCACCCTTTCGATCGATAGCTCCATGGCTGCACTTTGGCCTCGGTATTTGTTGGCGATGTCCAAGAAGGACGGTCCGACGATCGCTCGGTCGAGTGCGTGGCAATTGAAACAATCGCTCGATCGCATGAGCTTCAAGCCCACGGGCGATGCCTCTTCGTTGAGCGTCGTTGTTCCGCCGGCCAAAAGGTTGGCTTGGATGCTGACGCGATCGGGCGCCGAGGGGTCGAGATTATCTAGATCGGTTGAGTTCAGGACCTTCTCGTCGGAACTGCCATCTTCTTGATCCGTCACGGTGACCTGATAGGTAAGCTCTTGGCCTGCGTCGAAAAAATCGCCGTCTTGGGGACTGACAAATGCGATGGTCGGTACGGAATTGCCGACGATGACGGGTACAACCGCCGTTGTGGAAGCTCCCTGCGGGTCTTCGACTTTGACCTCGACGTTGTAGACTCCAGGCTCTTGAAAAACGTGCTCGATGTTCGGACCGGTCCCGATGGCCACGCGATCGTTTGCGTCTGCCGAGTTGACTTTGGTCCAGGTAAAGAGCAACGGGTCGCGGTCTTTATCGGTCGATGACTCGGCGGAAAACGAAACCCTCAGCGGTTCTTTGCCAGCGCGATTTGCGGCTGGACCTTCGGCTTGGGATATCCTTGCCTGCGGAGTCCGATTGCCGGCTTGGTAATCGACCCGCACGAGCTTTGCATCGGGATTGACTCCCCAGGTTTCGCCGTATTCGATGACGTAGAGCGAACCGTTTTTGTCGAATTGCAAATCGATGGGTCGAATGAACTTTTCGTTGGGCATGAAACGCTCCATCGACTCGATGTTCGAGTCTGCATCGAGCTTGACGGCCACGATCCAATTCCGGGACCACTCATAGATAAAGACGGTCTTATCCATCGAAGCTGGGAATTTTGTCGGTGATTTCAAATCGGGATCGTAGGCATACGTTGGACCTGCGCAGGCCGTGCGGCCTCCGGTGCCCAGTGCAGGGAACTCCTTGGACTCACCCCCTGGGTAGTAGATCCAAGCTGGTTGGGCGGGCGGGAGTTCCTTGAGGCCAGTGTTGAACTTCGAAAAGTTGATCGGCTTGGACGGATCGAATGCATTGCCGATCGCGCCGGAACTGAAGTCGACTTGGAGATAAGGCCGGTTGTTGCCGATGAAAAGAGGCCAGCCGAAAAAGCCTGCTTTGCGAGCTTGATTGAATTCATCGTACCCGCGTGGACCACGAGGACCATCGCCGCCGGCGTCGGGCCCGACATCCCCCCAGTAGAGAAATCCGGTCCGTTGGTCGATGTTCAACCGCCATGGATTGCGGCATCCCATGACGTAGATCTCCGGATGGCCGGCCGAGCCTTCTTTGGGGAACAGATTCCCCTCGGGGATACTGTAGGTCCCGTCGTCGTTGGGCCGAATCCGGAGGATTTTGCCGTTGTAACTGTTGGTATTGGCACTGGTCCGCAGAGCGTTAAATGCACTTTTTTCCTGGCGTTCGTCGATCGGTGCAAAGCCTTGGGAATCTCCAAAGGGGTTGGTGTTGTCCCCCGTGCCGATGTACAGACAGCCATCGGGACCAAATTCCATAGAGCCGGCATGGTGGCAACACTCTTGGCGCTGCTCTTGGTACTTCATAAGAAGCTTTTCGCTCTGGAGATCCAACGAGCCATCGGCAGCGAGTGTAAAGCGGCTGATGTGCTGGCCTGAAAAATCTGGGGGCGAGTATTGCAGATACACCCAGCGGTTTTGGGCAAACCGGGGATCCAACGCGATGCCGATCAAACCGTTCTCTTGCTCGGTGGTTACTTTCACCGAGCCGATGGTTTGGATTTGCCGGCTCTTGGGTTCAATCGCTTTGATCTTTCCTGCCAATTCGATCAGATAAATCGTCCCGTCTGGGGCGATCGCCATCTCCATGGGTTGGGTCAGTCCATCGACGAGTACTGTCTTTTCGAACCGAGCAGGGTCCATCGCGTTTTGCTGGCCGCACGCTCTGTTCGAGCCAGGCGCGGCCCCCCCGGCCAGAGTAAAGCTTGCTAGAGCCCAAAAGAAAGCTTTGCGGAACGATAGCCTCGATCGTGTCATGGTCTTTGTTTTCATGAAGAATTTTCAAGTGGAAAGCAAGTAGTAAGGAATGGTAGCTCGATCAGCGCGACGTGTTGGAGGGGTACCGCTGTTTGATACGGTCATAGATTCGGCTCAGTTCTGAGTCGATGGCAAGATCCCCTTCGGTCTTTTTGCACGAGTGCATGACGGTTGTGTGATCGCGCCCGGAGAAGTGGTTGCCGATGGCCTCAAAGGACTCGTTGGTCAGTTGTCGCATCATGAGCATGGCCAAGCCCCGTGCGCGGACGACTCCGGATTTCCGGGAGGGCCCAGTCAGGGCATCGAGCGAAAGCTGGAACTCTTTTGCGACGAGCTTGAGCAACTCTTTGCAGGTGACTTTCGAGGCCCCTGCGCTGACGATTTTCTCGATTTGCTTGAGGGCCGATTGCCGAGGGGTCGCGGTTTTTTGGGATGCGTTTTTTAGCAGTGGGAGTTTGGCGAGCGAATCGGCTTGGAGCTGCACGACCCAACGGTGCAAGAGCCCTTTGAGCTGCACGGCCGTCGGCTGGTCTTGGATCCGCGAGCAGAACTTGCGGATGTCCTCTTGGGATATTTCCGGTGCGATTTCGGCCAGCAGGTTGCCGGCGATGGCTCGGCGTGCGGCCGGTCCGGGCAATTGGACCGGAACGCTCAGCCCTGCGGCCAGCAGGCTTTGGAGTCCGGGTTGGAGCCCCGAACGCAATCGAGGCAACTCAGGGCAGGTCACGACGACCAAACGCGAGGCCTCCTCGGCGTCTTTAAGGATGGCGATCAGTTCGGCTTGCGCCGCAGGCTTGGTAGCCAACTCGTGGAGGTTATCGATGAGAAGTCCATCGCATTGGCGATGGATCAGTCGGAAGCGAGCCATATCGTCGGCCTTGATCCCACGCTGCAAGGCCCTTCCGAATTCCGTGCCGCTGGTGAGTGTGAGTTTGCGTTGGTTCCCATCGCGCGACCATCTCCATAAGAGTTCGTGGGCCAGCGTGGTTTTGCCGGCTGCGTTTGGGCCGAAGAGGACCACCGGCGAGAGGGAGCTCAAGCCGGCGATCGAGAGTCCGGAAAAGAGTTCCTCGAGGGCTTGATTCTCCGGCCCTAGAAAAAACTGAGAGAGCAGCAATGCTGGGGGAGGGATGATCTGCTGGACCCCTCGACGGAGACTCACGCGGTTTAAATCGATGGCAGTGAATTCTTGTGTTTTGGTCATCTCTGCATCGGTTCGATTTACTGAGCGGTTCGATTACTCGGCGGTATCCAAATAAGGGTCCTGGCCCATGTCTCGTTGGATTTTAGTCCGTTCTTTCTCGTGATAAAGAAGCGCCATACGATCTCGGAAGTGTTTGCGCTCGACTTTTCGTTGGGCTTTACGAAAAAGGGATGCCATCGAGTCGCTATATCGACCTTGCTCGCCCATGAGTTTGTATTTCTCGGAGGGTTTCAGGCCAAAGCCGTTTCGAAGGATTTCGTCGTCCATGGCAAGGTATTGACGGTATGTGCCTGGGTCCCCCTGGCGACCGCATCGTCCGATGAGCTGGCGGTCGATGCGCGCCGCATCGTGCAACTCGGTGCAGATGACCATCATTCCTCCGAGGGCTCGGACCTCATCGCGCAGTTTGACGTCCGTGCCTCGGCCTGCCATGTTGGTCGCGACGGTGATTTGCCCCTGTTCCCCTGCGAGTGCGACGATTTCCGCCTCACGTTCGATTTCGTTGGCGTTGAGGATTTGAACTTTCATGCCTTGCTGGCGCAACATGCTTGCAAGGATGTTCGATTTGTCGATCGATCGCGTGCCGATGAGCACAGGGCGTCCAATCGAATGCACTTCGAGGACTTCTTGAACGATGCGTTCGAATTTTTCCATCATGTCTTTGCAGACGATGTCTGGAAGTTTTTTGCGTTGGGGGGGGCGATTCGTCGGGACTTGGAGCACAGGGGTGCGATAGATCTTACGAAGCTCCCCGGCGCTGGTCGCGGCCGTACCGGTCATGCCCGCAAGGTATTTGTAGCGAAGAAACAGGTCTTGGACCGTGATGCGGGCCGCTTGGCCCGTCGGGACTGAGACCTCGACGCCCGCACTGGCCTCGACGGCTTGGTGGATTCCGTCTCGCCACTTTCGACCTTCGGCTAGCCGACCGGTGAATTCATCGACGATGACAATCTCACCATCGCGGACCACATATTGGCGATCCAAATGGTAGTCGCGGAGAACACGGATAGCCCGCTCGATATATTCGTAAAGATCCACAAGTGCCACGGTGCGTATCTGGTCGGGTCGGGGAAGGGCTCGGACGTGCTGTCGGCCTTTGGAGGTCAGCTCGACTTTGCGACTGTCCTCCTCAAGGGTGTAGTCTTCTTGATAGACAAATGCCGATACGTGCTCGGCGGCCCATCGGAACGAGGCAATGACCGCCTCGCGAGCCTCGTCCCCTAGCGATCCGATGATCAGAGGCGTTCGAGCTTCGTCGATGAGAATGCTGTCGGCTTCGTCGACCAAGGCAAAGTGCATCCCGCGTTGGACCGGTTGCTCACCTGCCGAACTCCAACGCTCGTTGGACCCTGCTCCCAAAAAGTCATTGACGTTGCGGCCCTGGGCACGCATGAGCAATCGGTCTCGCAAGAAATCAAACCCGAACTCCTTGGCTGTACCGTACGTGATATCCGAACCGTAAGCTTGGCGCCGCTGGTCCTGGTTGTGATCGGTCAAGACGATCCCGACTTTAAGTCCCAGCGCGTCGAACAATGGACGCATCCAGTCGGCATCGCGATGGGCTAGGTAGTCGTTGACGGTCGCTAAGTGAGCTCCTTTGCCGAGCATCGAGTGGAGCACTAGCGGAAGGGTCGCCGTGAGCGTCTTGCCCTCGCCCGTCTGCATCTCGGCGATACACCCGTGGTATAGGCAGACCCCACCGAAGATTTGAACATCGTAGTGACGCATGTTCATCCTCCGCCGACCCGCCTCGCGGACCAGCGAATAGCATTCGGGCAAGAGGGTCTCGAGCGACTCGCCGCTCTTGGCGCGGTAGATCAGGGACAAGAATTCCTTGCGGAGCTGCGGGTCGCTAAGCGCTTTGCGATGCTCTTCCCATCCGTTGACGGCTCGGGCCTGCTCGAGCCATTGATTGATCTTATAAGCCCCCACGCCGGGGATTTTCCAGCCTGCGGCCACGTGGGGTCGGTAGGGGAGTTGAAGCGGGATGTCTTTTCCCGGATTGGAGGACGGCTTGTCATTCATACGGAGTCAATTTTAACCAGCAAAACGAGAGCATTTAGCCCCAGTTTAGGACTTTGGAGACTTTTCCTGGAAGTCTCTCCGGGGGTTGGGGTAAGGAAGGGGGAGTTCAAGGGCATTAGATAGCATTTTGTAACGACTAGGTATTTTGTGAAAATCGTTCCTAATGTCCGTTTTTTTTCCTTGCTGAGGCCTCTAACGGCCGATCCAAAGATTCGAAAGGTGCGCTTGGTAACGCGTAGCGAGAATATAATATGAAAATCAATCGATCCACTCTGACCTTGATCGTGGCCTCTCTGTGTGGAGTAGGGCCGACTTTTGCCTTCGGGCAAGACGCTCTGAGCGAGGCGGCTCGCTCGAGTGCAGGACGCATCGCCGATTCGGCTGGCGTTTCCAAGCCCCAAACTGGAGCAAGTCAATCGCTCTCAGACGCTGGAGAGGTCAAGGCTCCAGCATTGAAGA
>JAJTEK010000012.1 GCA_021299695.1 Pirellula sp.
CACCAGGAGCCTCTTGCCTGGTTCTTGGACTTGGCGACCTTAGCGTCTTTGCGGTGAAATCCGATTCCCAACGATTCTCAAGAAGATACTGTCGCACAACTCGGCCCGACCGTCCGCAAGCGTGCCAAACTCACCGCCAAGGCGCAAAGTTCGCCAAGGCTAAGAGGGGCGCCGTAGCGAAAACAAGGTTCGGTTCAACTCCGCATTGGGTTTAGCTTGGCGACCTTAGCGCCTTTGCGGTGAATCGAATTCCCAACGATGCGCAAGAAGATACTGTCGCGCAACTCGGCCCGCCATCTGGGGTGGTTGTTTCCGCCATTTCAACGCGGGTCGGTAATATCTTCAAAGTGAGCTTAGTACATACAAATGACTGAGATTTCTTTGGTCGAACTCCATTGGGAAAAGGGTTTGCAACTCCACTCCCTCCGAATGGAAAGGTTGCTTTTTCGAAGTCTCACGCTACACCTAGAATGAATAGGTCCGACGTTCGTTTGCCCTGTGCGTTGGACCAACCAGGATTAGGTGTGGCTATCCTGATCTGGAGCGAGTGGAACACAATTTCGTTGATCGTTCGCATGGTGTCCGTAGCATCGATTTTCATCATCCTCTCGATAGAGTTGGTGGCCATGAGTCTTGAACAGCAACTCCGCGAATTTGCGAAACAAGCTTGCTTGGGCGATGCTCATGCCATGGATCGCTTTGCTCGCCTGTCTATGATTCTCGCCAAACTCATCGCGCGCGAACGGCTTCACGGTAATCGGTTGGCTCGCTGGATGGACGACAGCGACATCGCGCAAGTCGTTGTCTTTCGCGCCTGTCGCCGTGTCACCAATGCGGAGCAGCACGCCGAAGTCGCCAACTGGTCCGCCATGCTGAGGAGGATGACCACGAACGCCATCGCGGATCAAGCTCGCATTGCTCGACGCGATTTGATGTGCCGACAGGCACCGCCCGTGCCGGCCACCCGTTCGCGGAACTCGATCGATTTGCTTGAGGATCGGTCCGTCTCGCGCAGGTTCGACGACGAACGGCAAGATCTTTTGGCTTCGATCGAATCGCAAATCACTCCTCGATTACTCCCTATCTGGCAAATGCGCCGCAACGGTTGCACTTGGACAGAAATCGGCCGTCAGGTGGGCACGAACCCGCAAGCCCTCCGCGTGCGATTCAACGCCATGCTCCGAACCGTCGCCAAGTCGCACCATCTACGTGACTAGCGATGCTAACCTTCTGCATATGTTGGTGATCATTGGACAGCAACTTTTTTCCGTCAAAGTAAAGTTGTCGCCCAGGGTTCGATTGACCAAAATGAAAATCGCTGATGGAAACTTTTCGCGTTTTTAACTTTTTTTGCTTTTTAATATGCGCTCTTTTCTGCATCCAGCGTCTTGTTCATTGGGAGAGTCAGGATCTTCCGGATTCCAGTAGCTTCTTTTTGTAGGTAGGTAAACACATGCAAAGATTATTGTTTGTCGCTTTAGCGTTCTGTACTATCGGTTCGGCAAATTGCTTCGCAGCAGTCATCACACTCAAGTTTTGTGGGGTATTTGAAAATGCTTTAGCCGGGAGTGGGGTTTTGGACGGATCCTTTTTGACTTTTGATCAATCACTCGTAAATAACGTCGGGAGCAATTACGGTTTGACTAACGCGAACATAGTGACTCGCAGAACGGATCTAGCTCCCTTTCCTTCAGATCTCACCTACACAATGGCGAATTTTAACTCGATAGTGATGCCAACAACCAGCGTCACCAGCGTTGTGGGGCCAGGCACCCGCACCTTTCCGGAAACGGTAAAGGGATGGAGTTTCTTACTGTTAGGTCAAGGTGAGTTTTTCGCTGTATTTCCCGAAAATTGGTTGACCACTGTTATGGTCGGGGACACACTTTCCAACAATTACATCACCGAGTTCAGGTCGGATGGATATCTTGCGGATGCTGATGACATTAGGGCAGTTCCTGAACCATCTGGGTTGGCCATTTTCGGATTAAGCTCAGCGTTTATCTTCCTGAAGAGGCGCTTTAAAAAGCGGACTAATTCAGTTGCTTTCAGTAGCTAAGTATTTGAGGACGGCGAAAGACCAATAGGAAATTTGTTTCCTGCTGAGGCTAACACTACGATGAAGAAGACCATTTCGTCAACATCGCTCTAAATCCTCTAGAGAAAACCCGGGGACAGTCCCCGGGTTTATGAAGGTTTTGCCTGCTCTTGGCTGTTTGGTTTTAGCCCAGAGGGCGGCACTTCTCTGCCGGTGTGCGTAAGCCACCGGACCCGGGCAACAACGCAACCGCTCTGCTTTCCGAAGAGGCGCTAGCATCCATTTAAGATACTTCGCATTTAAAAGAATATCTTATTTAGCAAGCAAATACTCTGCCTCTAAAATACCACCTAAGCGCCCCAAACTCACCGCCAAGGCGCAAAGTTCGCCAAGTTCAAGAGGGACGGTACAGCGAAAACAGGGTTCGATTCAACCCCGTACTGGGTTTACCTTGGCGACCTTAGCGTCTTTGCGGTGAATTCTGTTTCCCAATGATTCGCAAGCGGTCACTGTCGCGCAACTCGGCCCGACCGTCCGCAAGCGTGCCAAACTCACCGCCAAGGCGCAAAGTTCGCCAAGTTCAAGAGGGAAGGTATAGCGAAAACAGGGTTCGATTCAACCCCGTAAATCGAACGTGAAGTCATAACCTCAGTCAGTCGATGCAACTTCAGCATCCTAGGGCTGCGAACCAGATCAGATGGCCAGGTCAGTTGCAGCGATTTGGTTCGGAGGCATCCTTGCGCCGATCGCACGCAATCGAAACTAACACCGGCCGGCGATTGACTTTCTATCGACTCCCCGTTCCCGACGGTAGCCGGCTCACGTGCGCGGCCACAAACTGGGCGAGGTGGCTATTCTGCCGGAGGCGACAAGCTCGTTGTATGTCGTCACGCAACCCGAGAATGACCTCGTCCTCGTGGTCCCGCCGGTAACACTCGAGGGAGAGAGATACGAGAAAATCCTGAAGCGCCTTGTGCGTGAAGTACAGTCGCTCTTGCCCAAGTATGGTGTTGACAGAGGCGACAAAAAGGCCGCAACTTCTGACGTCATCCTTTGTCGCACCGTCCGGGAATGCGACGGAGAAAAAGCCCCTGGCCTCGTTCCAGCTGAAAGTGGTGAACTCTTCACGCCTCGAATCGCCGGGTGCTGAGTTGCCTATTTCAACGCGGGCCTCGTCGATGCACAGCGCGCAAAGCATTAGGGCAGTCATCATTCGTGCCCACCACTCCCGGCTGGCGAGATCGGACCCCGGCAGGCTGCGCGTCGCGACCTCCCTGTCGCGCAGCACCTTGCGACGGATGTGCCCGAAGAGCACTTCGGCCCGATTCAAGTCCCGAATGCCGTTTTCCGCCACGTCCTCCATGAGGTACT
The DNA here is from genome assembly GCA_021299695.1 of Pirellula sp. Lineage (GTDB taxonomy): Bacteria > Planctomycetota > Planctomycetia > Pirellulales > Pirellulaceae > JBKCUI01. Next base: position 3,410 of record JAJTEK010000012.1, read on the forward strand.
TGAAAAGGAGCGGGTTGTCCAGACTGTCCCCGTAATGTTCTCGGGCCTCTCCCGAGAGTAGCGCCGACCGCAACTCTGTCCACCTGGCAACGGTGGTCTGGTCAGGTGAACTCTTCCAGGGGAGGGCGGGCTCACAGTTGATGTCGATGAGCTCGACAAGGTGTCGAATGCCCCACGGTTGGAGTTCGACCTTAGTGACGGTACGGAGACTCATCTGGGCGCACAACCGCCTCATCGAAGACTCGTAACGCCCCAGTTCCGCATCAACGAACTCACGGCGGACCGTGAAGACGATGTTGCAGCCGAGGCGCCCCGCAACGCCGGCCAACTCGGCGAACCCGTCCGGCGTGCAGAACAACCGGTGCTCGTCAAGCCCGTCAAAAATGATTGTCTTGCGCCAATTTCTGTCCTTGAGAACGTCACCCATCGCTTCGACAACATACTGGAGTTCCTCTTCGGGGCCGACACTTGAGGGTCCCAAAAAAACCAACAGCCATGTCAGCACATCGTGGACCGACAGCGGGTGTGCCCACCGCATCGGAAGCTCCCGGCACGGCAGGGAAAAGCACGACCCTTGTGACCCGGTAACGAGGCAGCCGACGGCGGTCGATTTGCCCGCCCCGAACATGCCGGTCAAAAGCGTCACCCGACCCTCGCCTTCGGGTGCCGACAAATCGTGGAGGTCGAAATACTCGTCCGTCCTCTCGTCACGAGTCACCGCCCCTGCGGCATCCTCTAAACCGATGGTAGTCACGCGGGCCGGCACGCGCGGAATGACCTGGGTTTCGGCGAACACCGTTTGTAAAGCTCCGATGTGCTGCGTGACCGTCTGAATCTGAATGTCCTTATCGATTCGCTCCTTCGTCTTATTCCACGCAAGTTCCACAAGTTCGGCGGGAGACACTACATGATATGACAGTCCATGTCGGCCCGCAGAGAGCGGGGTTAGCAACTGACGCAGCTCCGCCCAGTCACCAGGGGTGATCCCCGTGGCATTTATGGCGTACACGAACGTACGCAGATCAAGGCCCGACCGGAGGAGTTTATCTACATCGGCCCGCATTTGCCCGACCAGCCAATCGATAGGAACAGGTATGCGACGGGTGGTCTTGCACTGAAAAGCTAGTTCAACGTTTCCGAACCGATCGAAGCTGACGAGATCCACGCCCGCTTTGTCGAGCGGTGACATTGGCGGGACTTGTCGCACGCCTGGCCACGCCGGGCGCAGAACCCGCTCGCAGATCGCTTCGAACTCTCGCCCGAAGCAGACGCTCAGATCCGCCAGCAGCGCCGTCCACTTCGGTCCCATGTCCGTTGCCTCCTGTGATTCGTTGGATAGCCTCTCCGGCCGGTATCAACTGTGAATTGACAAAACGCGGGGACAGTCCCCGCGTTTTGTCTAAGATCTCAATCGAACGGGTTGACAACTTTGACGCCTGCAAACGCAAAGTCCTTGGCGTTCCTCGTTGCGATGGGCAATTGGAACTGGCGAGCCGTTGCGGCGATGAGACTGTCTTTGACCGGCATGGCACGCCCCTGTTTTCTTAAGTCTGCCAAGAGTTGTGCCCAATTCTCCGAAGTCGTCGCGTCGAAATCCAGCATCTGCAAATAGCGAATACCCGATTCAAGCCATGCGAGCAGCTCGCTACGCCTCTTGCCTTTGGGTAACATGAGGATTCCAAATCGCAGCTCACCAAGAACAATCGGATTGATCGCTAATTGTGTCTCGTGCGCCGCAAGCCACCCGACTACTTTCGGGTTAGGGTTGAGCTTCGTCGCTTCGCTGAGCACGTTCGCATCCACCAGAAACTTCATAACAAGGAGTCCGTCGATTCCGATTCGACCGGCTGAAACCAATCAGGCGAAGGGCACTGGGCAAGCCACTGGACCAACCCTGGCTGCCCTGGTTTGCGAATCTTTTTCAGCAAATACTCACCTTCCGAAATTCGTTCAATCTCGAATACCTGGCCCGGCACCAAATGATCTGCCTCACGCAGTTCAACCGGCAAGACGATTTGTCCTTTGGAAGATAATTGTGTGTTCATCCACAGTAAGATACTGTCTTACTTAGACGAAGTCAAGCAAACAGCCGACTTTCTCCGTTGCCGACCGAGATCGGCAGCGTCGTGAGCCAACCAGCGCCAGCGGTTGGGCGATTTGACTAAGCCCGCCAGGAAGCTGCGTTTGGGCCCGAGCAGGATAAACAACCAAAAAACTCGGGGACAGTCCCCGAGTTTTTTGAACACCGATCCGTAACCGGATCGTTTGCCCCAACGGGGCAAAATGAGATAGCCCAGGGTAGAGCGAAGCGCCACCCTGGGTCGTACGCGACCGCCCTAGGTAGGCCGCCGCCCCAATTCGCCAAAGCCCTGAAAGGGCGAAACATGTGCGCATTGATTGACGCACCGCCGGTTCCGCCCTTTCAGGGCTTGGGTTGTTTCGCGCACACGAATCCCAGGGCGGGCTTCGCTTTGCCCTGGGCTATCACCCGCCGCCCCGTTGGGGCATAAGACGATCGGGCAAACACCATCCCGAATAACCCACCGCAACTTGGGTCGCCTGCGATGTGCAATCAACACTGATCCGTAACCGGATCGTTCGCCCCAACGGGGCATAATGAGATAGCCCAGGGTAGAGCGAAGCGCCACCCTGGGTTGTACGCGATCGCCCTGGGTACGCCGATGCCCCAATTCGCCAAAGCCCTGAAAGGGCGGAACATGCGCGCATTGATTGACGCACCGCCGGTTCCGCCCTTTCAGGGCTTGGGTTTTTTCGGGCACACCGAATCCCAGGGCGGCGCTTCGCTTTGCCCTGGGCTATCACCTTGCGCCCCGTTGGGGCGTAAGACAATCGGGCAAACGCCATCCTTAAAAAAACTCGGGGACAGTCCCCGAGTTTTTTAATTGCTCTGGTCCCAATGCAATATGACGCGATGTGAAAAATCGTTTTAATGAATTGGCGGACTGGCAAACGTTTTCCGGAGTCGCCTATCAGACCGCTGGTCGAGGAATAATCTGGAATGAACACTGGCGTATCGGATAGATAATGTTACCGATCTTAAGCGTTCTTTCTCCAAACAGAGCAAATGCGAAGTAATTGCCAGCGTTCTCTGTACTACTCACTGGAGGGTGTGCTAGTACTTTGAACCCGCTTTCCTGATAATCGACGATGTCATTTCGATTAAGCTCTCCAGGCCCCATGTAGTGTGTTCCCTTAGTTTGTAGGAGCCGAATTCCGTTGCTCAAACGCCGATAGACTGTCCGTGGGTGTATGCCAGTTTCTTCGGAAATCTCTTTTACTGACTTGCCATCCAACGCTGCTTCGATTACGGATCCAACCGCGACAGATAGCTTCCGTAGGTTGTATTTTAAGTCAATTAAGTCATCCTGCGTGAACTTCGGGTCAGCAACCGGCTTTTCGTATTTGCGTCGATTTTTTTCATACGCCCTTGCGATTCGCTTTCGCACGCGAGATATCAAGGTACTCAATTTAGAAGGTGACTCCTTTTCAGAGAGAATCTCCAGAACAATCATGGATGCCATTTCTTCGCGCTCAACGTCAAGCTTCCTAGCCAGCGAAATAATCCATTGCAGATCTCTAGGCTCGAAGCTGATACCTTTCTGCAAACAAAGGTCGGCGAGAACGTCTAGCTCAAGTCCTAGGGGGTACATCTAACTTCCAAACAATAATGTGCGATTCGATCCAGTTCGCCTCAAACCACACTTCCACACTGTCCATAACTCCGTCAATTATAGTCCATTGGGTTTTGTCGCTATGGCGAAAACTCCAAGGTGGTTTCTTGTGCTTCACGACGTATAGTAACGCTCGGACTTTATCAACAATGCCTGATTGTAGCCACTTATTCCAGTGCTTCCCCAGTTCCTTTGAAAACTCGAGCCACATCTCCGGATCGAATTCCACTGAAAGTTTTTCTTCGACTGCGAGCCCTTCAAGCCACTTTAGAAGCCGACCGGCAGCCTCGTCTCCGTAGACTTGTCGGAATTTAGCAAACTCCGATTGCGCAGACCTCTTGAAGTGAACTGTTGCCATTACTGCACGGAGTTCCCGTCAATGTCAACGATCCCTTCGCTTGAACGCGAGAGAAGCTCATCTAGGATTTCTGGCCTACCGGCTAACCTGTGCAATATCCTGTCGTACAAATCAGCACGAAGCTGTTCGCTTGATACGACACCACCGATGACTTCATTGTCGTCGAGAATTACTGCTCCGCTTCCGTGCGCCTTGCTCCGCAATTGCTCCACAAACCGCTTGTAGGCAACTTCGTCTTTGAATAGATCACGGCATTTATCGAGTGCCATAACGCTCATTTCAATTCCCCTTTTCTTGGCGATCACTGGGTGCATTCCGGTTACATACCGGTTGCGACTCCATCAGTAAGGGACAGCTCGTCTCCCTTTTTTGTCAAACAATAATCAAACCGCATGGAAGACGTAAGTCCTTTTCGGGGATAGCTTTGCGTTCGATCGAACCCGGATTGCAGGCGAAAAATCCCGAGATTTTCTCCGAAATTCGCCACGGCCGCTCGAAAACGCCCCCAAAAAACATCACGCCGCACCCCGGTGCTACTGCGTAAGTGTACAGGAGCCTTGAAGTGGACCCCATTATTCGGACCACGGGCGGCCCCGCATTTGATAGCGGCCGCCGGTCGTTTTCGACCCCGTGCGATCGAACAGCGGGAGCGATGCCCATTCCAAATTAAAAAAACCGGGGACAGTCCCCGAGTTTTTTTGATCGTGAGTAACCCACCGCAACTTGGGTCGCCTGCTATTTGCAATCAACACCGATCCGTAACCGGATCGTTTGCCCCAACGGGGCATAATGAGATAGCCCAGGGTAGAGCGCAGCGCCACCCTGGGTCGTACGCGATCGCCCTGGGTACGCCGACGCCCCAATTCGCCAAAGCCCTGAAAGGGCCGAACATGTGCGCATCGATTGACGCACCGCCGGTTCCGCCCTTTCAGGGCTTGGGTTGTTTCGGGCACACCGAATCCCAGGGCGGCGCTTCGCTTTGCCCTGGGCTATCCCCTTGCGCCCCGTTGGGGCATAAAACCATCGGGCTTCGTTCAATGAACCATCGATCCCTGCGCCCCGTTGGGGCATAAGATCATCGGGCAAACGCCATCCTGAACAAAACGCTGGGACTGTCCCCGCGTTTCCCCCCGTGTTTTGTCTATGCACGATAGGCGGATCCGCACCAGGAGCCTCTTGCCTGGTTCTTGGACTTGGCGACCTTAGCGTCTTTGCGGTGAAATCCGATTCCCAACGATTCTCAAGAAGATACTGTCGCACAACTCGGCCCGACCGTCTACCCCATCACTAGATACTCAGTGCTCGCAGAAACAACTGGCAATCGAAGCATATCCCACTTACTAACAACCAAAAAACTCGGGGACTGTCCCCGAGTTTTTTAGCCCAAACGAAACCAGGATGAACCTCCTTAGGAAGATAGAATCAAGATCCTATCCTCTTCTTTGCTACCCCCAGACCAATAGCCAGAAAGACCATCGATATCGCGAAGAACGTAACATTGAACTTACCTCCCATAAACATCGGTAAGACCGCGGCGTCCATAAACAAAAAAGCTGTTATCAAAAAAGCCGATACGCGATTTTCTCTTGACATTGATTCCACACCTCCAAATCCTCCACCTTTTTCCCTTCGTGCAATCATTATAGTGTTGAAGCGCACGCACCGCATGCTTCTTCGCAACAGTCCACTATTTTCTAAATAAACTTGAGAAACATCAGGGGACAGTCCCCGAGTTTTTGGGTGTTAGCCGCGTGGCGCAAGCCGTGGGCTATTTCGTTTAACCCGCAGCCAACGGCGAGGAACTTAACCAAGCCCGCCAGGATGCTATGTATGGGGTCGAAACGAGTTTGTGTTGCTACTGGTAGCAAGGACGTCAGCGAGCAGCCGATCGACTGGCAGAACTGCGCGGTGTGACATCCTACCTTTCGCCCAAGATCTAAAAAACTCGGGGACAGTCCCCGAGTTTTTGGTTAAGCAAACAGCCGACTTTCTCCGTTGCCGACCGAGATCGACTGCGTCGTGAGATTACCAGGGGCGGATTACGGGATCGCCTGCGGCGTTTGAGGGATTGGGGTGCGCGTGGGTTTTGTGTCGGAAAGTAGGTGGTCTCATCACCGGTACGTGCGGGCTCGGAGGCCCACACTACGGACTAATTGGCTACGCGACGCTGAAAGTGATTGATCTGAATGGCTAGAACAACTCGGGGACAGTCCCCGAGTTTTTGGCTGTTTATCCTGCTCGAGCCCAAACGCCGCTTCCTGGCGGGATTCGTCAAATCGCCCAACCGCTGGCGCTGGTTGGCTCACAGGGTCGCTAAATGGTATCATCTCAGTCGTTGCGGATTCCTGATTCTCAACCCCTCCCCCCCATCTAATCCTCCCGAATCATTCCCCCTAGGCTCTGTGACATAGGCTCTGTGAACACCATGGTGCTTCGATCCTCGCTGCTGTTGATCTCGCTTTGGTCAACCTGGTGCTCTTGGTGTATCGGACAAGAATCACCGCCCCCTGGCATCGCCCATACCATCGATCTCGGAAACCGCAGGGAACTGTTTGTCGACCGGTTTTTGATCGAGTCCCTCGACGGTCTGTCTCATAAACTCCATGAGCCCAAAGCGACCGAACCCATGGAACAACCGGCCGACCCCATGGAGTACGGGACGATCATTCAGGACGGCTCCCTTTTCCGTATGTACACCCGCGATGGCCGCGGGGCACGATTCGACGGAGATCAGACCGAGGTCACCCGATACTGCGAAAGCAAGGATGGAATCCATTGGACCAAGCCGAACCTGGGACTGGTCCAAGTCGATGGATCCAATGAAAACAATGTCGTCTTGAACGAAGCTCCGTTTTGCCACAACTTTGCTCCCTTTCTCGATGAGAATCCAGTCGCGCCCAAAGAGGCACGCTTCAAGGCGCTCGCCGGAACGGTCAAATCCGGATTGGTCGCGTTCCAATCCGCAGATGGCATCGCCTGGTCAAAAATCCGCAATGAACCGGTGATTCAATACACCAAAGAATACGCATTCGACTCTCAAAACGTCGCGTTCTGGTCCGCCCACGAAGGGCTCTACGTGTGCTACTTCAGACACTTCCTCGACGGCAAACTGCGTTCGATCTGCCGCACAACCTCCAAAAACTTTATCGATTGGACCGAACCCATCGCGATGCGCCCCAATTTGCCCAATGAGCATCTCTACACTTCATTGACTCACCCTTACTTTCGCGCCCCACATATCTATATCGCAACCCCCACACGCTTCTTTCCCAATCAAGGCGATCGAACGGACATTCTCTTCATGTCCGCAAGAGGTGACCAACCCTTCGATCGGACGTTTCGCCAAGCGTTCCTTCGGCCAGGTTTGGATGGCGATCGGTGGGGAAACCGCGCGAACTATGCCGCTTGGCATATCGTCCAGACCAGCGATAGCGAAATGTCCCTCTACACGACCCCCTTTCGGCGATTCACTCTGCGACTCGATGGATTCGCCTCGATCCACGCCGATGCCGATGCAGGACGGATGACATCCAAGGTCTTTACAATGGCTGGTGATCGTTTGGTCATCAACGCTTCGACCAGCGCCGCAGGTTCCATCCGCGTCGAATTGACCGATCCGCAAGGTAACCCTATCGAGGGCTTTGCCTTCGAAGATTGCCAGCCGTTCGTCGGTGATGCGATCGATGCGACGGTGACTTGGTCGTCCCAAACGGCACTGCGCGCATTGGCCGGCCGCCCCATCCGCGCCCGATTCGAAATGACCGATGCGGATCTTTACGCAATCGAATTTCCAGTCGATGAATCAAGCCGAGTCGACTTTCGACAACAGGTCCGCCCGATCCTCGAGCAACGATGCTTCGCTTGCCACGGCGCACTCAAGCAAGAAGCCGGCTTGCGATTGGATTCCGCTACGGCAATCCACCAAGGGAGCAGTTCCGGGCCCGTGATCGAAACGAAGGACGCAAACTCAAGCGTCCTTGTTCGACGAATCCTCGCTGAGGATCCACAAATTAGGATGCCCCCCGAAGGCCACTCGCTTGCCGAATCTCAGATTCAAACCATCCTCGCTTGGATCGAACAAGGTGCACAGGTTCCCCGGATCGATTCCCCGGAACCGGATCCTAATGAGCATTGGGCTTTCCAAATCCCTGTTCGACCCAAAATCCCCAACCTCCAACCCTCGAACGCTCCGATCCATCCGGTCGATGCGTTCTTGCAAGAGTCCTGGCAATCCGAAGGTCTCGTTGGGCAACCCCAAGCCGATCCGTATACCCGACTGCGGAGAGTCTACCTCGACCTTATCGGGCTGCCACCTAGCCCAGAGTCCCTCGCCGATTTCTCCCGAAATCCTTCCCAAGAAAATTACGAACAGATCGTCGATAAACTGCTCGCTTCTCCCATGTACGCAGAACGCTGGGCTCGGCATTGGATGGATGTTTGGAGGTACGCAGACTGGTTCGGCAGACGGTATGTACCCGACGTTTGGAACAGCGCTCCACAGGTTTGGCGCTGGCGCGATTGGATCGTCGAGTCCCTCAACGCCGATGCGGGTTACGACCACATGGTCACTCAAATGCTCGCGGCCGACGAAGTCAACCCAGGTGATCCGAAATCGAATGTCGCTACCGGTTACCTGGTTCGAAACTGGTATGCATTGAATCCCAACGACTGGATGCGCAGCAACGTCGAGCATTCGAGCAAGGCTTTTTTAGGTTTGACGTTCCACTGTGCCCACTGCCATGACCACAAATACGATCCGATCAGCCAGGAAAACTACTTTCAATTGCGAGCCTTCTTCGAACCGATCGCGGTCCGGCAGGATCGACTCGCCGGCCAAGCAGACCCCGGGCCGTTTCAAGAGTACGAGTACAGCACCCTGCGAAAAGTACAACGCCTCGGTCGGGTGGGCATCTATGACAAATCACCCGATTCGCACACCTGGTTTTATACCGGAGGAGACGAGCGGAATCGACAAACCGACCGCGGATCGGTCTTGCCCAATGTACCGGATTTCCTCAAAGCCGCTTTCGAGCAACCGATCGAACCTGTCTCTCTACCGACGACAGCCTGGTACCCTGGTCTCGATCCTGAAATTCTAAAAACGGTGCTTATGGAAGCAGACCAAGCCATCGCGCAAGCGCAAACCGAACTCGATGCGTCAACCGCCGCGTCCTTGGCAGCGCAAGCGGATGCAAACAAAAGCGATGCAAGCCGAGCCCTTGAGCAGGAGGCACTCGAAACGGCCAAGATCCTTGGCCGACAGATCCAGGAACTTCAGGCCGCCCACAGCCCCGAGGAGACCGGGATCCTCAGCGGCCGGCAATCGCTCCTGATGGATGCCTCGCAAGGTCGACGCATGATCTACCGGAGCGTCCCTGAGATCTCTTCGGTCCAGGAAGACGATCGCATCGAATTCCTGGTCCAAATCCTAGCCGACACGCACTGGAATTTTCAGTTGACTCGCGACAACTCCACAGGTGCCACGGCCACCTACATCGGTTTTGAAAAGGGGCAGATCAAGTCCTACAAACCCGCGTCGTTCGATGAGTTCGAGGTCGGTAAGTTCGATCCGCAAACTCCCGATGTCCTGGCCGTTGAACTGACCTTGCACCCCAAGGACGATCGGTGCACGCTCAAGGTGCACTCTCTTAAGGACCAACGAGTGCTGGTCGAAGGACTGAGCGTTGCACTCAATGGATGGAATCCTCTCGGGGATCCGACCAAGGGGATTTTGTTCGACGCTCGGCCCGGCTCGATCGCTGCAATCGACGATTGGCGTTATCGCAGGAAAGTTCCAGATGGACCAAATGGACCAGATGGACCAGATGGAGTCGGACCAGCCGAGTCGATCCTGGAATTCACGTTCGAGACTCCCGAACACGCCGACAAGGATCTTGTCGGAATCCTCGAATGGACCTCAGCTCAAAACTACTCGATCGCCCCTGCCAGGTCGGTGATAGTTCGCAAGTTGCCATCGTTGCACTTGAGCAAACTCCAACAGGAGCTTGCACGCGCTCAGCGGTCCATCGATCGAATGCGACTGCCGACCGAAACGGCCAGAGCCAAGCTCGAGTCGAGCCAAGCCAATCGCCGCCAACTCGAGTCGCGAATCGAAGCCGAGAGGCTCAAGTACATGGCAGACCCTCCCTCGAGTCTTGAATCGATCCAACGCTCGGCGCATCGAGCCATGATCGACGAGAAAAACGCCGAGTTTGCAAGACAACGGGTCGAATGGCACGAGGCCAGAAAGCAATTGGCCGACGTCGAAGCGAAACCGCTCGGGGATTCCAATCGAGCGAAAGAACTCGATACTGCGAATGCAAGATGGGCCAAGGCCCAAGTGGATTTCGAAGCGGCCAGACAGGTGCTCGACCAAAGCGAGCAGATCGCACCCGAGCAAGCGACCTACAAGCCACTTTCACCGCAGTATCCGCGGACCAGTACCGGGCGTCGACGCGCCTTGGCCGCTTGGATCGCTTCCTCTAAAAACCCACTGACGGCTCGAGTCGGAGTCAATCACATTTGGATGCGGCATTTCCACGAACCGCTGGTCAAAACCACTTTCGATTTCGGACGCAATGGCAGCTTGCCAACGCATCCGAAATTGCTCGATTGGTTGGCCGTCGAATGGATGGAATCCGGTTGGAGCATGAAGCATTTACACCGATTGCTTGTCACGAGCCAAGCTTACCAACGCGAGTCGGTTGTCGCAGAGAATCCCTCGCAGATCAAAGATCCTCAAAACCAAAAGTACTGGCGAATGAACGCAGGACGCATGGAGGTCGAGGTTCTACGCGATTCGATCCTCGAAATCGCCGGCAAGTTGGATCCCGAAATGGGCGGACAGGAGTTGGAGAACAAAGATATGTTTTCTACGTCGAGGCGCACGCTCTATTACTCGTGTCAACCTGAAGAAGATGGCAAGAGCGCTTTGGGCATGCTCTTTGATGGACCCGATGCGAGCGATTGCTACCGCCGGACCAGGACCGTTATCCCCCAGCAATCGCTGGCGCTGACCAATAGTCCTCTGGTCCACGAGGTTGCGCCACAGATCGCTCAGCGGATCGAGTTGAGCTTGTCACAAACAGACCGAAGCGACGCAGGTAGATTTCTCGATGCAGCTTATACGCTCCTATTGAATCGGCCAGCAACCCTTCAGGAAAGGGAATTGTGTTTGGAGTATCTGAACTCCTCAAGCGATTCAACGTCCCAGCGATCGAGCTTGATTCGCGTCCTATTGAACCACAACGACTTTATCACGATCCGCTAAGGCCACGCGCCGGCCGACGGCGCCCCATGGAGCGACACGATGGCATTGAGTACACGCAGGATGTTTCTATCCGATTACGGGATGGGTTTTACGGGAATCGTCCTCGGTTCGATGCTCGCTCAAGACCGCATCGTCCGTGGGGCTCCCTTGCCGCAAACGAACACGGCCAAAGAGCCGAAGGCCAAGTCGGTGATTTGGGTGTTTTTATCCGGGGGCTATAGCCATCTCGAGACGTTCGATCCGAAACCTGCATTGAACCAATACGCAGGAAAGACCTTCAATGAAATCCCTTTGGCCAACCCAGTCGATTCCCCGCTGCACAAGAAACGCTTTCGTTCGGTACCTGCCGAAGAGATCAACGTGCGCGACGTCTACCCGACGATCTATCCGATGCAAGTCGGCTGGAAAAAGTGCGGGCAAGCTGGCATCGAGGTGACCGACTGGTGGCCCCATTTAGGCAATCAAGTCGATGAGCTGTGCTTCGTACGCAATATGTGGACCACCGATAACGACCATGCGGCCGAGAATCAAATCCACACCGGAAGGCATCGCCTAGACGAACCCCAGCCGAGCATCGGAGCCTGGGCCAATTACGGCTTGGGAAGTTTCAACGAAAACCTACCGAAGTTCGTCGTGCTCGGTGGTCCGACCCGTTCGGACACCCGCCAGTCGATCGATTCGTACTATCTTGGCCCTCAGCATGCCGGAGTCCCTTTGACGTTGGATCCGAAGAACCCACTCCCTTTTGGCCAAAGGTCCGACAAGCAGACGCTCGAGGAGCAAGCCAAAGAGTTCGAGCTTATCGGGAAGCTCAACGGATTGTCCGGCGCGCTTTACCCCGAGGACCAAGAGCTCCGCGCCCGGATCCGCGCGTACGAATTGGCCTTCCGCATGCAGGCCGCGGTGCCCGAAGGGATCGATATGGCCAGCGAGACCGAACCGACTCGCAAACTCTATGGGTTGGATCAAGAGGCGACGAAGGTTGCAGGTGAGCGATTTTTGGCGGCTCGACGGTTGGTCGAACGTGGGGTCCGGTTCGTCCAGGTTTTTCCCTCTGCCTACGGAGTCTGGGACTCCCATCAGAAACTCAAGGAGAATCACACCAAACTCTGTGCAAGCGTCGATCTGCCGATTGCCGGTCTGATCGCCGACTTGAAACAGCGAGGTCTCCTCGAATCGACCTTGGTGGTTTTCTGCACCGAATTCGGAAGAACTCCCGGTCTGGAACGTCGCAGCGGCGGGGTCGACGGACGCGACCATCATCCCAACGGCTTTACCATCTGGCTTGCAGGCGCGGGAGTCAAGCGGGGGTTTGTGCACGGACAGACCGACGAACTCGGATACCATGCCCTCGGAGAAGGACACTACGTGACGGACTTGCACGCAACGGTCTTGCACTTGCTCGGACTCGAATCGAGAAGCCTAGAAATTCCTGGGAGAAAAAGGCTCGATATCGATCATGGCCAAGTCATTTCAGATATCTTGGCCTGATGGAATCCAGGGTGTCGACAGGCAAGCCACTGTGCTGCACAATGAACATTGGACCCTAGCAGAATTTGGCTAGGCCTCGATCCCCCACGAAGTTCCGGTGGCTCGCGAATGTCCTGTCCCCAATCCCATCTGAAGAAAGATTTATGCATCAGGAAATTCAACCGACCCAAGAGCAGGTCGATCGCGCCAACGCGAGCACCGTTGGGATTGTTGTCTCAGAGTACAACGACCAGATCACGGGCAAACTCTGCCATGGAGCCATCGAAACGCTAGTCCAATCAGGCATCGCTCGCGAGCGGATTGTCGTGACCCGTGTCCCAGGAGCTTGGGAACTCCCCTTTGCAACCCAGCGGCTAGTCGCACTGCGGAGTATCGCCGGGGTGATCGCTCTAGGGGCTGTCATCAAGGGTGAGACATCGCACGATCAGCACATCAATCGGGCCGTCAGCTCTGCCCTGATGCAGTTATCGTTGGACCACAACAAACCGATTGCCTTCGGGCTCCTGACGGTCAATACCCTGGAGCAAGCCTTGCATCGCAGCGGCGGAAACAAAGGAAACAAAGGCCAGGAATGCGCTCTGGCTCTCCTAGCATGCCTACGACTTGGCAAAGCTTTCGACGAATTCCAGGAATACCACGAATCCAACGACGAGCAAACGACGAGGAATTGAGTAATCGTACTCGTCATGCCTTCACTTGGACTCCCCACAAGATGGGATTACACTAACGTCTCGCAAAAGCCGATTCGATTGAAAACATCGCCCCTGAAACCATCGTCCCGGTAACCATCACCCCGTCAAACGCAATCTCATCAGGGGTATAGCTCAAGGATCCAGAATGTTATTTCCCATCAGCGATGACGATCGCGATGTCCAAATCGTTCCGTTCATCACCTACGCGCTGCTTGCGGCCAACGTGGTCCTTTTTCTCGTGCAGATCCGCAACCCCGAGTTCACTTACGGATGGAGTGTGATCCCTAAAGAGATCACCTCCGGCGTCGATCTTGTGGAACCCCAATCGATGTCTGTCGAAGGACATGGCACCGTCGAGATTCCACAAGCCCCAGGTCCCGTTCCGATTTGGCTCACGCTCTTGTCCTCGATGTTCATGCATGGTGGTTTTGGACACATCGCGGGCAACATGCTCTATCTTTGGATTTTTGGAAACAACGTGGAAAACCGATTCGGCCACCGTTGGTTCTTGATCTTCTATCTGATCTCGGGCTTGGTCGCGAGCTTCGCGCAGATCTTTATCTCCCCGCAGAGCATCATCCCGAACCTGGGGGCCTCAGGCGCCATCGCCGGCGTGATGGGAGCTTATCTGGTTCTCTTTCCTCACAATCGGGTCAATGCCGTTTTTCTCTATCACATAGTCACGATCCCTGCGATTCTTGTTTTGGGGATGTGGATCGCCATGCAGCTCTTCAGCGGCTACGGATCGATCGCCAGCACCTCGAGCAGCGCCGGAGGGGTCGCCTATATGGCCCACATCGGTGGCTTTGTCGCAGGCGTTCTTGCGGCCTTAGCCTATCGCTTCACCCTGCAAAGCGAACCGGACTCGATTCTCAAACGCCAGTACGATCGGGATCCGATGGCACGTCGCTTTTGGTAAAGCGGGACTCAACGAGGGCTGCGGGGATCGTTTGGAGCGAGGATCGGCGTGAGCTCTTTGACAAAGTCTTGGGCATCTCGGAAACTGCGATAGACGCTCGCAAAACGGACAAAAGCGACTTCATCGAGATCTCGCAGATACTGCATGCAGAGATTTCCGACGTCCTCTGAACCGACCTCGCGCTCGTAATTGTCCAGAATGTGCGACTCGATCTCGATGGCCAAGCGTTGGATTTCCTCCTGCTTGATCTTCCGCTTCCAGCAAGCGGCCGAGAGGCCACGCTCGATTTTTGCCCTGCTGAAATCCTGGCAGGTCCCGTCGCGTTTTCGAACCTGCAAGAGCCCTTCGACACGTTCATAGGTCGTGAAGCGTCGCTTGCAGTGATTGCAAAAACGCCTTCGGCGAATCGCTCGACCATCCTCAACGATTCGAGAATCGCGGACGCCGTCATTGTCATTAGCGCAAAATGGACATCGCATGGAACGCAGGGATCTGTAGTTTTCGGCTCGCGAATTCCGATTTGAGAATTTCGCATCGCTCCAAAAGTTTCTATCATTGTCGCAGAGTTTCTCAATCAATCAACTATGCAAAACGCACCCTTTGCTACAAAAATCCCCGCTATCCGAGGGTGTTTGGCTAGCTATCATAGAAGGTCGCGCCAGATCCCATTTCCTGACTCGCTCACCCCTTGGGGCAATCCGCAGCTATCGATGTCCAACGACTCCAATACCGATCCGTCCACGGGACCTCTTGAATCCCCACGTTCCTCGCCAGCCTACAAATACCTGCTCTATGCAGGCTTGTTCATGCTCCTGGGAATCAGCTTCCTGATTTTCTTAGGTCGAGAACGCCAAAGTTTTGCCGGACGACAGATCCCTGACTTGGACCTCAAGCCGCTGCTCAACGCTACCGATGTACCCACGGAGCTGATTTCCAAGTCGGACTATGTTCTGCTCCACTTTTGGGGGACTTGGTGCGGCCCGTGCGTCCAGGAATATCCAGACATCATCAAACTCCAACGCAAGTACGCCGAAGACTCCCGCGTGGCGATCCTGAGCGTCTCGTGCGGTACCACCTCACCCGAGTCGACCGAGGAACTCGAGTTCAACACCAAGATTTTTGTCCAAGGTGTCGGCGGAGATCTGCCTGTCTATTGCGATCCGGCGATGTACTCGCGCATCCAAGTCGCCAACGTCATCGGCCGAAACGGTTTCGCCTACCCAACATCCTTGCTCTTGGACAAAAATCGCAAGATCGTCGATGCCTGGATCGGGTCGACTGGCCCAGGGGAACTTGAACAAGCCATCGAAAAGGCGCTCAAGACCCGGTCGCTTGCGGCGGCCCCATAAGGCCCTCTTTGAACTCCTCGACGCTTCAGGATCGGATCTATCGATTGACGAAAACTGCCATGAAACCCACCCTTGCGATCTCGATGGGGGACCCGACCGGAATTGGCCCCGAAATCATCGCAGGCGCACTGACGGACCCTGCCGTTGCGACTTGGTGCACCCCGATAGTCGTCGGCCGTACCGAGATCATGCGACGCGCCAGCCGCGTCCTCGGAGCGAACATCGATTGGATCGCCTGTTCGGCATCGGAACAACTCCAAGTCCCGGAGTCCTCAGCCCAACGACCACGGATACTGTGCCTAGAGGCAGCCTCCGAGGAGTCCGAACATGCACCCCCCGGACAGATCGATGCAAGGGGAGGGCAAGCGGCCTACGATTCACTGGTCGCTGCCACACGACTTTGCTTGGACAAGCGAGTCGACGGGATCGTCACAGCGCCGTTGCAGAAAAAATCGCTGGATTTGGCTGGGCATTCATGGCCCGGTCACACAGAACTCTTGGGGCATCTGTGCGGCGTCGCGACGACTGCGATGATGCTTTATTTGCCTGCGGGCAAGCCCAATCATGGCGGCCCAAGCGGCTTGGGTGTCGTCCATGTGACTCTGCATATGGCACTGCGTGAGGTGTTCGAGCATATCACGCATGCGAACATTCTCAAGACGATCGAACTGACCCATGATTATTTCTCGCGGCTCGCAAATGCCGAAGGTCGCCACAGCCCACCGAGAATCGCCGTCTCGGCCCTGAATCCCCATGCCGGAGAATCGGGTCGGTTCGGCACCGAGGAGATCGATTGCATCGCACCTGCGGTCCTGGCTGCCCAAAGGCTTGGAATCGACGCAAGTGGTCCATGGGCCGTCGATACCCTCATGCCCAAAGCGGCCCAAGGTCAGTTCGATGCGGTCGTCGCGATGTACCATGACCAAGGTCATATCGCGCTGAAGCTGCTCGACATGTTTGAGGCGGTCAATATCACCCTAGGACTGCCGATCGTGCGAACGAGCGTCGCTCATGGCACAGCCCACGATATCGCTTGGAAAGGCATCGCGCAATGCGGAGGGATGGTCCAAGCCATCTTGGCCGCAGCGAAACTCTCCAACCGCTCGTCGGCTAATCGCTAAACGAGCGAATTCAAAATGGTCAATGCTTCTGCAAACCTGTCTTGGATCTTGTAGGGTTGAAGCCGCAGGTTATTGTGGACCACGATCAAGCAGTCACCGCAAGCCTCGAAGGCAGGTACTGAATTTCGTATCAAGCCTTCTCTTCGTTCCGCGGTCAGAAACGCTCTGAGAGCTTCCTCGGATTCCCCTCGAATGAGATATCGGGATTGGAACTCAGGGTCCTCTGGGAATTCGATGAACTTAAATCCAAACCACTTCGAAACCGATGCCGACAAAGAAGCATTCCAAGTCTTCTGCTGCAAACTCAGGGCTGGAGCATCGAGCCGAGGGTCCCACACCAGTAGAACAATGGACGTCGTAGACGATGAGTTTTTGCCCGTGTTGACAACGATCGTGTATTCGCACACGGTGATTCGTGTGCTGTCGGTCTGCGCGACGAATGCTAGATCTACGGTATGCTTCCGACCCTTGCTGTTGTAGAGATCAAATCGTTCGATTCGATCCCAATCCTCCTGCGGAAGATCGAAGTGGATTTCCACGCCGAGTTGCTCGGCAGCTTTGGTGAATGCTTCCCGGCGTTTTTTGATGTACCAGACGTTTCCCAAAACGATCAGTGCAATCACACCAATCGCAGAAGCGATGATCAAATAAACGGCCATCGAAGCAACTCCGATTCAAAACGTCCGATCCACTAGGGTTTCGCACCGAGCAATTGCTGGACCTTTTCATCCAACGCTTTACCGCGCACGTGCACCGCAACGACGTTTCCGTCACGGCCGATAAGCATCGTAAAGGGGATCGCACTGATCGATAACTCTTGGGCCAAAGCCGTATCCATCCCGGCCTTGGACGGGTCGTTACTGACGTAGACGCTCCAAGGCATCTTGTTTTCGCCTAGGAACTCGTCGAGGTCCGAGCGCTTATCATCAAGGTTTACCGCGATGACCTCGAAGCCTTCGGCGTGTTTCTCGTCATAGACCCGACGTATGTTCGGGATTTCGGCCACGCAAGGCCCGCACCAAGTCGCCCAGAAGTCGACCAAAACGACCTTCCCCTCATACTTGGACTTATCCAACGCTTGACCTTGGGTGTCGACGAGGCCTTCGAGAGCCAGGGGCTGGCCGATGCTACCAATTCGTTTTTGGAAGCCTTTGACGGCCATTTCGATCTGCGCTTTGATCTCAGGCGTCTTGGTCGACTCGAGCTGAGTTGCTGCTAGATCGAGCAAACTCTTGGCGACATCGACATTGCCGGAGTATTCGAATTGGGTGGCGCATTGGGATAAGGCCATAGCGGTCCAGGGCGATGGGATCTTTTCCATCAGGCTCGATGCCTTTTGAGTTAAAGCCACCGGATCGGCGGCCATGGCCTGACGCGTATCGAGGACTTGAAGATAGCTTTCGAAGTCAGGTAGTCGTTGGATTTTCATGCGCCATGCCATCATGCCGATGTTCGGGTCGGGAACATCCCGGAACTTGGCTTCGAGGGCATCGACGATTTGATTGCATGCGATCTGGGCCTCGCTGGCTGGCTCGGCAGCCCCGGGATTTGCTGGATCGCCAGGATTGGCAGGATCGCCGGGATTGGCTCCCTGGGACTCGCTCGATAGAGCTTCGGCCGCTTGGGCCACCGCCATAAACACACCTTTGTCTGGCCCTTGGGCCTGATCGAGCAATCCCTTGGCCGCCGCGACGATTTGGTCGGCCGTTGCGGTCTGATTGCGATAGTCGACCAGCATCAACTGCAGTTGGATCCTCTGAGCGATCTTGGCCACGCGAGGATCCTCGTTGGACGAGAGCTCTTTGCTCAACGTACGAACTTCATCGGCCGACGGGACATCTCGGAACATCGCCATTTGCTGCAAGGCTTCGAGTTTACCGATCCAGCCCTTGGCCGTCTGATCGGGTGTAGTGGACTTATTCCGCAATCGGTCCGATGCGGTGAGTTTCATCCGAAGCAAATCCAGGCCTTGATTGAGAATCGTGTCGGAATTGACCTGCTTGCTATTCGCATCGGTTTGCAGATCCATCATCGCCCGATCGATCGAAGCGACGAATTTGACGAGCTCCTCTGGCGCTTCGGAATCGGTCATCTTCAAGGTCATATAGCTTTTGGCCGCAATCGCCGGATCGACCTGACCGGGGGTGAAGCTCGGCAGTCCAGCGGCCGATCCAGGAACCGCATCGGGCCGACTCGGGTCTCCTTGGGCAACCTCTTGCGGCTTGGGCTTGCTCGCCCCGGCGGTCGCATCCGCGGGGCGAAAGCCACTGGTCTCGGCGCTGACTTCTTTGGGTTTCGACTCTGGCGAACAACCCATGGGCACACCTAGGACGGCGCAGGCAAGAGCCAACGACACTCCCACTGGCATTGCTTTCGTCGCAGAGAAGAGCTCCTGTGTAAGGCTCCGACGAACCCGTCGATGCTGAGTCTTATTCATCCGAGCATTGGTTTCCTGGGCAAAAATCTTTTTCACGACGATTCTCCGAAAAACGCGATATCCGAGACCGCTAGTAGCTTGAACGAATCGGGCTCACTAGGCAATACTGCTTGCTCTTTGCCCGGTTTGATTTCCTCGGGAAACATCCAAAATCGTTCTCAATCGTCACAAGAAACCATGATAAACCCGCTCTGCATCCCTCCCGTCGGATTGGGATTTTGGAAGATCCCCAACGCATCAACAGCCGAATTGGCGGTCCAGGCCGCCCAACTCGGTTATCGCCATTTCGATTGCGCTTCGGATTACGGCAATGAGCCAGAGGTGGGGCAGGGAATTGAAAAGATAGTCACGACTGGAGTTTGTCGCCGAGAGGAACTTTGGGTTACCAGCAAGCTTTGGAATACATTCCACCGCAAAGAACATGTCCGACGCGCGTGCGAACGGAGCCTCAAGGATCTGCGTCTAGACTATCTGGATCTCTATCTGATCCACTTCCCGATCGCACTGGCTTATGTTCCCTTCGAACACCGCTACCCAGCGGGTTGGTTCTTTGACCCCCAAACCTCCCCTCCGATGATGATCCCAGACGCCGTCCCGATCAGCGAAACCTGGGAGGCTATGGAACGACTCGTCGAGGCCGGACTGGTTTGCAACGTGGGGATCAGCAACTTTGGCGTTTCGCTCATCCGCGATCTGTTGTCCTATGCAAGGATTCGACCCGGGGTATTGCAAGTCGAATCGCACCCTTATTTGACGCAGCAAAAACTCCTTAGGTACTGTCAGCAAGAACGGATCGCTTTTACCGCTTTTAGCCCTCTGGGAGCACCGTCCTACGTCCCGCTAGGGATGGCCCAGGCCTCTGAATCGGTCTTGGAACTACCCGCCATCAAGGCTATCGCCCAAGACGTAGCTCGCACGCCCGCTCAAGTCGTTCTGCGATGGGGCGTGCAGCGCGGTACTTCGGTGATCCCCAAGACGCAGAACCTTCAACGGCTCGGCGAAAACCTCAGCCTTCTGGACTTCGAGCTCTCCGAGGAGCAAATGGCCACGATCGGTCGGTTGGATCGCGGCCAACGCTTCAACGACCCAGGGGTATTCTGCGAACAGGCCTTCGGGTGCTACTACCCAATTTACGAGTAGAGGATTGGCTGGTAGTTTCAATTGGCAGGCGAATCACTAGGAGTCCTAGGGCCCTGTCGATTGCTGCTTGCGCAGGATTTCATAGAGGTCCAAATCACTGCGTCCGCCGAGAATTGCAAAAATCGTCCGGAGCCGTTCCAAGCCGATCTCCCAGAGAGAATCGGCCCGAAGTCGAAAGTACCCAGGCTCTGGCGTCAGGACATCTCGCGCACGTCGCAAATGCTGATCTTGCGAAGGATCCGATAGATCGTACTGCTGCAGACTCGACTCCAGGAAGTTCGATGCATGAGGGTTGTATGCTAGGAGTGTTGGACCAAGGGGTGTTTCTTGATACTCGGTCCTGCTAACGATGCGATCGACCTGAAGCTCAACACTCGAGTCGTCCTCTTTGAGCAGTCGAACTTGCCAAGAGCCTTGCTCTTGTGGAGTGATCGACTCGACACCCAGGCTGTCGATCATCACGAAACTCGGAGAAGCTCTTTGGGCCAGTTCCAGCCTCGCCTTGGCAAGAAATTCAGGCTCATCGCTTTGAGCAGGGGGCAGAACCCATACGAGCCTCTCATGGCCAGCGTACTCGAGGCACTCGCCGAGAGTCCGGCAAGCATCCTGCGTCGAGCCTGCGATGAGGATCGATTTGGCATCGTACTTTTTCGGGTCGAATTTCCGGTCGCCGGGCAGATGTTCGAGAAACTCTTTCCGAGCTTCGAGTTCACCGATGGCCAATCCGCCGGCCGGACCGAGCCCGACTCGAGTGTTTCGATTTCCTCGGCAGTCGATGATGCAATCGGCGCGCGAGACCCACGTACCCCGATGTCGGCCCTCGACGAGGATTCGGAATTCATCGTTGCAGCGCTCTTGCCAAGGATACTCATCGAAGCGTCCGGCGATAGGTTGACTTGCGACACGAAATCGAGAGATATCGATCACAGGGCTCAGGAAGTGGATGTCGTCGAAGAGCAGATCGGTTTTCGCCAAGGGCAGAAGATATTCTTCGGCGTACTGTTTGCCGTTGAAGATCCTGCCAGGTTCCGGCGGTACGTACGCCGGGTCCTGGGCCTGCAAGGCCGAGAGTCCTAGGCTCGTGGTGATCTTGCCGGCAGGTTCTTCCAAGGGGCGCAGGTTCCAGTCGAGCATCCGGTGTGCGACGCGTCGGGTCTCGAAGATCGAGACATGGTAACCCAGGAAGCGTGCATAGAGTGCCGCTTCGATCCCCAGTGGTCCTGCTCCGAGAATGGCGATCGTCGCAGGACTTTCCATCTCGGGATCCCAGGCAAGCGAGTCGATCATAGGCTGAGCATTTCTTGGATCAAAAGGGAGTTGAGTGAATGTTCAAGGAAACGAAATGTTGTTGAATTCATACTCGACGGTCTGAAGAATCACCGAATCGGGTGCCTTATAGACGAATCGGTATTGGCTCAGGTCCTCCTCGATGTCAAAGAGATAACTCAGCCCGATGTCGTTTTTGGTAAGTCGGGTCGTCGCCCAACCGGCATGTTCGATCTTCTTGCCATCTTTGTCCAAAAGATAAGCATCCGTGAGGGCGATCCAGCCTTGGAGCACATCGCTCGAGGGCTGATTGGCTAACGATACGCCGATTTGGATCTCTTGCAAATCCCGATTCTTTCGGGCCGACTCGAGCACAACTTTCATGTCGCCAGTACTGAGGCTTTTACCGCTATTTTCGGTCGGAGAGCTGAATTCGATCGTCGATAGTCGACCAGGTACGGCGATTTGAAGCTCCCCTTTCCAGGATCCAATCTTCAAGGCCGCTGGGGTCGGTTTGATCACTCGCATCGAGGTGATCATTTGGGAGCCCGAGGGGACATACTCGCTGGACTGATCCTTGGGTACCAACAGAAGTTCGCTGTTGTCGGTGCGGACTGCCAAGTTGTCCATGGGAAAACGGACAAAGACAGGATGGAAACGGGGTTCCCAGTGCAAGGAGAATTCGAGGGTAGCGGTGCTTTGCAATGGGTCCAGAAAGTTCACCGATTTGCTCAGAGAAATCGGTTGCATACGGAGAATACCGATGTAGATAGGCGCTGGGGGCTCGACGGAGTTTGCCTTGAGCAACTCGGATTGCTCCTCTGGGATTGCGAATTTGGGACCAAACAACAATCCAGCGCCGTCCCTTGGGATAATCTGCCAGTTGATTTTCTCGAGCACCTCGTCGATGGCTTCCCAGAAGGTCACTCCTTGGATGTCGAAATCAAATTTCTCCTGAAATGCGTCTTGGCCTCGAAACGGGTCGAGCCCGATGGGATTTCGCGTTTGCTTTTGGATCGTTTCGAGTGCCTCGAAAACGCTCAGAGTGCCTTGAATATTGACCATGGCCGGTTCATGGAAATCGAAGGTGGAATCCTCGATAAACCGGGCACGAATCCGTTCGATGCGCATGGTCCATTCCTCGGATGCTAGGTCGTCGGTTTGCGGAAGGAACTCGAGCGCATCGGGTCCGATTTCCAGCAGGGCTTTTTCAGCAGCGTCTCGTTGCTGCTCCTTGTCCGCATCGAGTTCTTTGGAGAGCGATTCGACCCGTTGTTTCAGGGAGATGCTCTCGGGCGGCTCTTGGATCGGGGCCGATAAAACAAAACTCGTTAGGCATGCAAGGCAACCCCAGAAGAGGGACTTGGATCGATCGTTCGATCGGTGGCAGCGAGAATTCATCGGTTGCTCTCCATCGTAGAACCGGGAAGTTCGGGGGGTGGTTTGAGTTTGTTGCGAATGGCATGGTAGCGGAGCGCCAGTTCACTCTCCGCGCCGCGCTCTATCGGATAGTAGAATTGGCGATCGACCCCCAAGTAGTCTTGGGAGGCAATTCCGTCGGGCGCATCGTGGGAGTACTGATAACCGACGCCATGGCCTAGTTGTTTGGAGCCCGCATAGTGGCCATCGCGAAGGTGGATGGGTACAGGGATCAAAGTCCCTTCTTGGACTTCACGGCGCGCGGCCATGATGGCCGTCGTAGCGGAATTGCTTTTCGGTGCTAACGCCAAGTAGATCACGGTCTGAGACAGGTTCAGTTGGCATTCGGGCAGACCGACAAATTCGCAGGCTTGCATCGTTGCGACCGCAAGGCTCAGCGCACGCGGGTCCGCATTGCCGATGTCTTCGCTGGCAAAGATAACCAGTCTTCGTGTCAGAAACCGGATCTCCTCGCCACTTTCGATGGCGCGTGCAAGCCAGTACAAGGCCGCATCGGCATCGGATCCTCGAAGGCTCTTGATCAACGCGCTTGCCATGTCATAGTGTTGGTCACCGGCAGGATCGAATTGGAGTATTTTCTTCTGCATGCTCTCTTGCATCAGCTCGACGGTCAGTTCGATCGGGTGTCGATTCGAGGACAGGACCGAAATCTCCAAAGCGTTCAAAGCTCGCCGAGCATCCCCCTCTGCAATCCGAGCACAGTACTCAAGGGCTCGCTCGTCGACCCGGATCGCATATCGCCCAAACCCTACTTGCGGGTCCTCGATGGCGCGTCGAAGCAGTCCGACCAATTCCGCTTCCGACAGTGGATGAAGTTCGAAGACTTGGGAGCGACTGAGCAATGCACCATTGACGGCAAAAAAGGGATTGCTCGTCGTCGCGCCGACCAGAGCGATCGTTCCGGATTCGACGTCGGGCAACAAGGCGTCCTGTTGGGAACGGTTGAAGCGGTGGATTTCGTCGATAAAGAGGATCGGCCGAGAGCCCGTGACTCTCAATTCGCTTCGAGCCCAATCGAGCGCTTCGCGCAGCTCCTTGATCCCACTTGTGACGGCATTGATCTGCCGGAAAGCAGCTTGGGTCTCTGCGGCGATGAGTCTTGCCAGGGTTGTCTTGCCGGTCCCTGGGGGGCCGTAGAACAGCAACGACTGGACACGGCGAGCCTCGACCAGTCGCCTCAGAAGCTTTCCGGGAGAGAGAATATGGGATTGTCCGACCATCTGATCGAGGGTCGCTGGCCGCATTCGGGCGGCCAAAGGCTGAGCGCTTTGGCGGTTGGCTTCCTCGGCTTTTGAAAATAAATCCATTGTTTCTTGGCCGCTTGGCATAGGGTTGCTCAGTGGGGGGGCGAATGAGCTTGGTTTTCCCGAGTTATTCCCTACAATCTCGGGCTTTCGGTTTTCCTACTCCTACGGATTTTAGACAATGTCTGACCCGAAGTCCGATTCTGGCTCGCAAAATTCTCATGAACTTGGGGTGCACCAAGCTGCTCGGCTCGAAAAGCTCAAGAAGATCGAGGCGATGGGAATCGACCCTTGGGGCCATCGTTTTGACCAACGACTCTTTATCGACGCAGTCCGAGCCAAAGCTCCGGAAGTGCACTTTGAGAAACAAGACGGCTCGATCGTCGAGTTGCCTGACTTCGAGGCTTCTACACCGGTCGATTACAGAGCCTGGAAGACCCAGCAGGGGGAAGGCCAAGAGGTCGGTCCCCAGGTCCGTATCGCAGGCCGAATTCTCCTGATGCGAACGGCCGGCAAATTGGTTTTCTTGAATATCCGAGATCTGACCGGCGACATCCAAGTGATGATCCCCAAGGGGCACCTACCCGACGAGGATTTCGAGCTCACGAAGCTTCTGGATTTCGGAGATTTGATCGGCGTCGACGGACGACTAGGACGGACCAACACCGGTGAATTGACCGTCTTCGCATCGAAGTTGCACTACATGACCAAGACGCTCGAACCACCACCGGAGAAGCATGCTGGCTTGCAAGATCCGGAGTTGCGACAGCGAATGCGCTATGTCGATCTGACTTACAACCCAGAGTCGCTCCATACGTTTTTAAATCGAACGAAAATCATTCAATCGATCCGCAAAACCCTGTCCAAGCATGAGTTTGTCGAGGTCGAGGGGCCAACCCTTCACACCATCGCCGGCGGCGCGGCCGCCAAACCTTTCCAAACCCACCACAATGCTTTGGACATGAAGCTGGTCCTGCGAATTGCGCTGGAACTGCACTTGAAGCGTCTCATGGTCGGCGGGATCGAGCGCGTGTACGAAATCGGCCGAGTCTACCGCAACGAAGGGATCAGCCCAAAGCACAATCCTGAATTCACCATGATCGAATTGTATTGGGCTTATGCCGATTACAAAGTCATGATGGACCTGACCCAACAAATCATCGTCGAAGCGATCGAGGCGACGGGCCAAGGCTACCAGTTGATGTGGGGCGATCTTGCGATCGATTTCACCCCCCCATTCGCCAGAAAAACGTACTCGGAACTCTTCGAAGAGCACACCGGACTGAAGATTGACGATGCCGAAGGGATCGCCACACTGGCCAAAAAGATCGGACTGGATCCTCAAGGCAAACACCCCGACGTCGTCGTCAGCGAGGTCTTCGAGGAGAAAGTCGAAGACTCCTTGGTAGGCCCTATTTTTGTTACCGACTACCCAGCGAGCCTATGCCCACTGACCAAGCGAAGCGCCACGAACCCCAACATCGCCGAACGCTTCGAGCTTTTCATCCACGGCATGGAACTCGCAAATGCATACACAGAACTCAACGATCCAATCCTGCAAGAATCCCTCTTCAAAACCCAGCTAGAGGGGATGTCCGAGGAAGACTCGATGGCCAAGATGGATAGCGATTTCATCCGAGCCTTGAGATACGGGATGCCCCCCGCAGGAGGATTGGGGATCGGAATCGATCGATTGGTGATGCTTTTGACGAACTCTCGAAGCATCCGCGATGTGATTCTCTTCCCGCTGTTGCGGCATGAATCCTAAGGCGAACGAAATAGCAATTGGTAATAGAAAGACAAGTCGATGGAAGCTGGAATTGTAGGTTTGCCCAATGTCGGTAAAAGCACTCTGTTCAATGCATTGACCGGATCGCAAGGAGCCCAAGCTGCGAATTATCCGTTCTGCACCATCGAGCCCAACGAAGGGATCGTCAGTATCCCCGACAGCAGGCTCAAACGAATCGAGCATTTCATCAAAACCCAAAAGATCATCCCCGCAATGTTCAAATTGGTCGACATCGCCGGGATCGTCAAAGGTGCAAGCGAGGGAGAAGGGCTAGGAAATAAATTCCTAAGCCACATCCGAGAGGTCGACGCGATCTTACAGGTCGTACGCTGCTTTGAAGATCCGGATGTGACCCACGTAGCAGGCAAAATCGATCCGGTTTCCGATATGGAAACGATCGAAATGGAACTGCTCTTTTCCGATATCCAAAGCGTCGAGACCGCGATTCCGAAAGCCGAACGCGCCGCGAGAACCGGCGACAAAGAAGCCAAATTCCGAGTTGGCGTTATGCAAAAGTGCTTAGAGCACCTCAACTCCGAACAACCATTGCGATCCCTCAAACTCGATGAAGCAGAGTCCAAGGCCATACGCAGCTTCGGACTCATGACAGCCAAGCCTATCCTCTACATCGCCAACGTCGACGAAACCGATCTGCACGGCCAAGGACCCATGGTGCAAAGCGTCCGTCAACTCGCAGAGAAAAAAGGTGCACTGGTCGTTCCTGTATGCGCCAAACTCGAGTCGGAAATCGCGGAACTCGAAGACCCCGATCGGAGCGAAATGCTCGCTGCGGTCGGACTCGATGAACCCGCGCTGCAATCAGTAGCAAGGCAAACTTACAAGACCCTCGGATTGCAAAGCTACTTCACGGCCGGGGAAAAAGAAATCCGAGCCTGGACCATTCCCATCGGTGCAACCGCACCCCAAGCCGCCGGAGTTATCCACACCGACTTCGAACGAGGCTTCATCCGCTGCGAATGCTATGCCCTTGAGGACTTAGAAAAGTTCTGCAACGAAAAGGAAATCCGAGCCAACGGCAAGATGCGTACCGAAGGCAAGAGCTATATCATGCAAGACGGCGATATCTGCCACTTCCTGTTCAACGTCTGAAAATCCATGAGCCTACCTGAAGGATTTGCCATCGGTCCACTGACCGTCCTCGAGTTGACAGGAGCGGATCGCAACAAGATCCTCAACAACCTCTGCACGCAAGACCTGCGCTCGTTGCAAAGCGGACAAAGCAAAGAGTCGTTCATGCTCGATGTCAAAGGGCGGACAATCTCCCATGGCTCGGTCGCTTGCCTCGATTCGCGTACGCTCTGGATCTCTGCTCCAGGGCAAGCCCATCGACTGGTCCCACATATCGATCGGTACATCATCCGAGAGGATGCGATCGTCCGTGATGCCTCCGATGAATTTCTTGCCTACCTGCTAAAACCTCAATCCCCCTGGATGCAAACTCACCTCGCAGAGCTGCTGGCAACCAAACAATGCTCAGAAATATTTGGCAAGCAAGCCATCAGCATTCAGGTCCCATGGTTAGGGCCCGGTACGATCCTGGTCCTGGCAGCACCAGAAACCCAGTGTCCGGAGATCTCCCAATTGTCCGGCGTTTGTCATCCCAGCCAAACCCCTAGCCTCCAAACGCATGATGGCTCGGCCTGGGAGACGCTTCGAATCAAAAACTTTTGGCCCTGGTATGGCGTCGATATCGATGAACGGAATCTGCCCCAGGAAATCGGTATCGATGCGCGAGCCATTTCGTTCAACAAGGGTTGCTATCTAGGACAGGAAACCGTCGCACGGCTCGATGCCTTAGGACAAGTTCAAAAAAAACTAGCACTGGTCGAACTGCAAACCGACTCGGCCTGGCAGTTTCAAGGGCCCACCGAATGGATGCTCAACGGAAAATCTATCGGGACCTTAACCTCAGCTAGCCCATCTAATGACAAAACAGAAAGCAACAAAAGGCTATGGGTCGGGCTTGCCATGCTCCGAAGAGGGCACATGGAACCAGGAAGCCAGTTTGCCACCGATGACGGGGTCTTTGTAAATGTCCTTAATTTACTCCCTCAACAGCAATAAACTGGTTTCCGGGAAACGAGCTCTTTGCTCTTGACCAGGAGATCCAGTCGAATCGAGCGCAAGTGGAACAAGATAAGACCGTCCCAGAGTCATCCGAATGATGCTTCGATGGAATGAGGATTCCTCGGGAGAGCCCAAGGAATGATTGACAGCGTACCACCGCTGGTGTAAATTACTCACCCCGGATAACAGGCTTTACACAGTTCTCACTTTCGTTCCCCACGATTCGGTGGTTGGACCCTATGCCTGACGTCGTTTGTCGTTGCGGTACCTATGTTCGCGCGTATGTTGAGTCCGGGACAAAGATCAATTGCCCGCAGTGCGGTGTTGTTCTTACCATGGGTCCGAGTCCGAACTCTCCGAGTTCTGATATTCCAGGCTCTTATGGCGAGGATTCCGACACCCCAAAACCCATCGAGTATCAAGCTAGCCGCAAACCTGACAAAAGAACCGGAACCCTAAGGAAGCTCGTTCTTCCACTTCTGTCTCTGATCATTTTGGCGACCGTTGGAGCGATTTCGATTTTCGCTCCAGGACAAATAAGTCTTAGCGATTGGGCCAAACGGCAGTTAATGGCCCAAGATCCAAAAGTTCCAAAACTCCCCCCCCAGCAGGACCAAGAATTACTCCCTCCCGAGCCTCAAACAACCCAATCCTCTTCGTTGTGGTCCTCATCTGGAAACTGGCAAACCAATTTATCAAAGGCTCCCGCGGACTCTAATATCGAAGTCCTTTCCCAAGAGATTTCCCACCTCGGAGCCTTGATGAACCCATCGGCCTTCTGGGATCGGATCGATCATTCAAATGAACCCAAACCATCGACAGAGACCAAGCGACTCATCGAATATCTCAAATCCCAGCCGATCGACTCACTCTCCTCAATAACCAATACATCCAGTAGTGACTGGAGCGTTCTTGGAACCTTTCAGTCCGACCATAAACTAGGGGTCCTCGTAAGATATTTCTACGAGCCTCTTTCTATCGACACCGGCGACGCCGGCGAATGGGCCTTGGCATGCCGCAAAATGCTAAGCCAAGAGGAGATAAACAACGCGACCCAAGAAATCGCTCGATCGAACACCGAGATTTCGACTCTCAACCCCACGGATAGTCCTGCAGCAGACCTGCAGACCACCCCCAAACACCTACTTATTACACCTCGCTTCGGTTACCTAGTCCTCCTGTTCCAGGATAGAAACGACCAAATCATCTGCACCGACTTGGTCGGTATCCCAGGCGATGTCCCTCTGAGCCAAACGGCAGGAGCAACCTCTAAGGAAAGTCCAGAGGAAGAAACCGACGATGTGCCCGTCGATTCAATCGATGTGTTTGGCCAATACCAATCCTTCGCCAAGCGTTATCTGGCCGGCACGATTTTTTTCAGAACACGCGAAGATCAAACTTATACAATCGCCGAGATTCGTAGGTTCATCGGGTCGATCTCCAACCCCCGAGCAAAGCGACTCGCGGAAATCGCTGAAGCTGCGACCATCGACCCAAGCCAACTAAATAACCGTCTGGCACGATTCCGAAAAGAGTTCCCGAATGATCTCGGCGCCGATTCTCTCCTGATCTCGCTATGGTTTACAGTCGACAAAGGAAAGCGATCGAGCGTCTCTTACGAGGAGGCTGGAAAAGTCTACGTGGAATCAGCACACCGACTCTACATGAAGACCTCCGATCCGCTGATGCTCGAAGTCAAGTCCCGGATCTACCGATTCCATGGCCGAATGAACGATGCAGATAAATCTCTGCTGGATGCGGAAAAGGAAAACCATCAATCCATCTACCTGCTACAGCGCAGAATCCGAGAAGCGATCGATGCAGGCAACAAGCAAGGTGTCATCGATTATCTCACTAAGCTTAATAACTTAGCCCTGGGTCAATCGACAAAAATAGTCAACCCGACAATCCAAGCCAAATGGAAACAACTGCTGGGCAACTGAAGCCCAGTTCGTTCACCGCTTGGCCTTGCGAATCCGCTGCAACTCCTGACGCATCGAGTGGACTTTCCCACCATTCAAATCAGCGTGCAATCCATAGAGATTCTCTCGTTGTCCAAGATCGATATCCAAACGATACAACTCCCCGGGCATCTGGTCCTGTTGATAACCGTTCTCGCGATCAAACCACTCAGGAACCTTGCTGATCGACCCCGATTCCGAATCGATAAGCAACCAAGCACCCTGACGGATCGCATAGCCCTTAGGATTGGTGTTATGAACCAACGTTTCGCGTGAGGATTCGCCGGCCCCAAAGACCATCCGCCCCTGATCGAGACTGTCCTCGGCGTTCCCCTCCGGAATCTCGATGGCTAGAACCCCTGCGATCGTCGCAAACAAATCGATTTGACTCATAAGCCCATCGCAAACCCTATCAGAAGGTATCTTTCCAGGCCAGCGCATAAGCATCGGCACCCGATGACCACCCTCATACAAATCACGCTTAACCCCCCTTAAGGGTCCCATGCTGCGATGTCCGTAGTTCTTGAGCCTGGCGTAAGCATACGTCTCAGGACCGTTGTCGCTCGAAAAAATCACCCAAGTGTTTTCTGAAAATCCCTTCGACTCCAAGGCCGCAAGTATCCTTCCGACACTCGCGTCGGTCTGCACCATAAAGTCCCCATATCCATCGGCCCCAGATCGCCCCTCAAAGGACCGGTCAGGAACAATCGGGGCATGAGGCGAGGTCATCGGGAAATAAAGGAAAAATGGCCTCTCGGGTGATTGCTCCGATATCCAATCGACGGCCCGTTGAGTAAGTGTCGGCATGACCGCCCAAAAGTCCCAGTCCTTAACGCTCGGACCCGGACGTGCTTCCCATGCTCCTTCGGCCGTCGGTTTCGGCGTCGATAAAGGAACATCCGGAGCCCTTTGAACCCGATCGTTTTCGATCCAAGCATAAGGTGGAAAGTTCGGGACATCATCCCCAAAATAGTAGTCAAACCCATGCGATAACGGACCGTCGGGAATCGGTAAGCTCCAATCAAAAGCATCTGGTGCATAGCCGGTCTTTGGATCCGCCTTGGCCCCAGGACGCTGAATCGCTTTCCAGCCCCAACCTAAATGCCATTTGCCAATGCACGCCGATTGATATCCCTTGGTTTTGACCAACTCGGCCAACGTCCAGCGAGGGGAATCCAACACGCTGCCTTCGAAGGAATTGACGATCCCATGAAATTTGCGCCAGTGGTATCGCCCTTGCAAAAGCGCGTAGCGACTCGGGGTACATATTCCCGACGAGCTATGCGCATCGGTGAATCGAGTTCCTTCTCGTGCTAACCGATCCAAATGAGGAGTTGGGATCTTGGACTCCCCGTTTTGCACACCTAAGTCCCCGTAACCCATATCATCGGCATAAAGCAGGACAATATTCGGGAGACCTTGATATCCCTGCGAGAAGACTTCCCCCCAGGAGAAAAAATGAATCAGCACACAAAGAAATACCGTTTGATTCACCGTTCGATACATGTCCATACTCCCATCGTTGTGTTCGCTCTACCGACCCACCAGTATCTCAGAGATCAGTCGCTGCAAGCGTTCCATGTCCTTATCGATCCAGTACGTAGCAAGAGCCAAGCTCATGCCCCCTAGGGCAAGTAGCAAAAGGGACCGAACCCAATTCGCAGACCCGGTTGTACCCCTGGCCTTAGAAAACAAAGGGGACGAGACCACAAGCCTTTCGAGTTGATACCAACCCAAAACATTGCGTTGCTTACCCGTAGCGTTCAAATGCGATACGCCCTGAAACCCTCGACTCGGCTCGATCATCGCTTGCAAATCCCACTCGGAAATCTGCAAGTGATTCCCCAACCAAGCATGCTCGATATCTCCCTTCTGAAGTATTTCACCAAGCAGGTTCCGCAACCCGTGGCTGTCTAAACCGAGGACCGTCCACCCAGGTTGCCGCTGCAATGCAAACAACAAAACCAACAAACCATACAAAGCAATAAGAAGGATCCATGTCTTCTGACCCAAGGCCGCATAAGCACCCGTAGGGAAAAACAACTCGATCGGGCCAATCAAGGCAAACCCCATCAATGCAAATCCCAGGAGCAAGGCTTCTTGACCAGAAGTCAACAGGGTGGGCCTGCGACGCAACGCCAGAAAACCCATCACGATCAAATAAACACCCAGCGGGATCAATCCGAACGAAAGCCTCAAATAATCAATCATCGACCATCCATCCCGAAGCTCCCCAACTTACTTCAATTCTCTAAAACCGTATCGGCATGTTCATAGCCAGGTGCACAAGAACAAAGGAAGACCAAGTCCTCCGAGCCGGTGTTCTCGATGCAATGGGAGCATCCCGGCGGAATCGCCACCGCATCGCCCGGCCCGACTTCACGGATCTGTCCGTCGATCTCCATCCGACCAGTCCCAACCAGAATATAGTATATCTCCTCGGTTTGAGGATGATGATGACGCTCCGTAAGCACACCTGGCGGTAAGGTCGCCTCAGCCAAACTCTGTTTACGGATCCCGGAATTCCGATGCGATAAAAGCTCTCGGATCGTCGATCCATCCTTGGTCACAAACGGCTCGCACCCATTTCGATTGATCACATCCATCGCGCAACTCCTGCAATCGCACCAAAACAAAAAACCGCCCCGGCGTTCCGGACCATCGAGCTAAAAGGCATGCGGATTATTAGCTACAATAGAACCCAAAATCGTCCCAACAACCACCCTTTGTCGTTGTTTCCTGCTTTGCATCTCTTGAACCAATCCGCTCGGAATCACACTACATGAATCCTACCGCATGAACCGTATCCGTGTCCTTTTTTGCTCCTCGACCATGGATGGCGGTGGCAGCGAACGCCAACTGCTCTATCTGCTCAAAGGCCTGGATCGATCGCGGTTCGAACCCTCGCTCTACCTGCTAAGAGCCACCGGTCCACTCCTGACCCAGATACCTGAAGACTGCCCGATGACGGCGTTCTGGACCGATCGGACCGCCCCCAAATTCAACTGGCCAGGACGCATCCACCACCAGCAAATCCAACACTTAGCTGACCACATTCGCTCCCATCGTATCGAGGTCCTCTACGATCGCCTCTTCCACATGACGATGATCAGTGGCCCCGCCTCTCGCGATGCCCACTGCGCGCGGGTCTCGACCATCGTTTCGCCACCCCAATTCGATGTGATGCGACGCGATAACCGCTGGAGATGGATCAAACGACGCCGATTGGCAAAAGCCTACAGGACTAGCCAAGCTCTCCTGAGCGTCTCGGCTGGAACGGCTCAGGCGGCCGCCGATTTCTATCGCATTCCTATAAATCGATTCGAAATCGTTCCTAGCCCCATCGACATCCAAACCATCGAAACCAAATCCCAAGAACCAATCCCGTTTCCTAGCTGGACCGGGACTGCAAAAAAAATCGTCGCTGTCGGTAGACTCGGAACCGAAAAAGGACACACAGAACTACTCGAGGCTTTCGCCCTGCTGATCGCCAATAGCGGAAAAAAATATCAACTCCATATCGCCGGGGAAGGACCCCTGCGGCGAGCCCTGGAAAATCGAATCCGTGAACTCAACCTCAACGACTGCGCTTTTCTCCACGGCCATGTCTCAAACCCCTACCCCCTGCTCAAGCAAGCCGACTTGTTCGTCCTGCCATCCCATTACGAAGGGTTGCCGAATGTCATGTTAGAAGCCATGCTCTGCCATTGCCCAATCCTCGCGACCAACACCCAGCAAGGTGCAGGGGAATACCTGCGTGCAGAGCCCCTTGGCGAACTGGTCCCTGTGGCAAGTATCTCAGGGCTACTCAACGCGATGATCGACCGATTTGAGAATCCAAACCCATGGACCGCACGAGCCAATCTGGCTTATCACCATGTACAAAAACACCACAACCTCGAACATTGGATCCAAACCCTCTCGGGAATCCTCCAACGCGCAGCGCAGAGCCATGTCTCATGACCAGTAAAACGAACCTCTCGAATCAACAACTAGCAGCTCTCTTCGAAGAACTGGCAGATTTACTCGAACTCTCGGGCGAAAACGCATTTCGAATCCGGGCCTATCGCAGCGGCGCTGCGGCCATCGCAGGACTCCCTCAACGCGTCGAGGAACTCCTCGCCCAAGGCTTTGACCTCACCTCAGTCGATGGCATCGGCGCGACACTCGCAGAGAAATCCAAAATCGCTATCCAGACCGGTTCGATCCCAGCCTTGGAAAAAATCCGCCAAGAAGTCCCAACAACGCTCCGCGATGTGATGAAAGTCCCCGGCCTGGGGGCCAAGAAGGCCATGAAACTCCACCAAGAACTCGGTGTGATGGACCTTGCTTCCCTAAAACAAGCCTGTTTGCAAGGTAGCGTCGCGGATCTCAAAGGGTTCGGACCCAAAACACAACAAAGCATTTTGCAGAATATCGATATCGTCGCCCAAGCCGCCGAACGCTTGGGCATCGATGATGCCGATCGTCTCACCCAAAGACTCAAAGGTCACTTCTCCCAATGCAAAGCCGTCAAGCGACTCGATTTCGCCGGAAGCTACCGACGCAGCAAAGAAACCGTTGGCGATCTGGACATGCTCGTCGTTAGCCAATCCCCCTCCGAAGTCATGGATCGCTTCGCCGAATTTCCAGGCATCGCGGAAGTCCTCGCCCGAGGCGACACGAAAATGAGCGTTCGCATCGCCGGAGCATTCCAGGTCGATCTGCGCGTCGTCGAGGAATCCTGCTGGGGGGCAGCTCTGCAATACTTCACCGGCAGCAAAGAGCACAATGTCCATGTGCGATCGCTCGCCAAATCCCTAGGCCTGAAGATCAGCGAATACGGCGTTTTTCGCGAAACCGAACCCTCGGTTGCCATCGCTGGCAAAGACGAAGAAAGCCTCTACCGCGCCATCGGGATGCCCTGGGTCCCACCCGAACTTCGCGAAAATCGCTTCGAGTTCCAAAAGGATCTGGAACATCGACTCGAACACTTGATCCAACTCTCAGATATCCGAGGCGATTTGCATATGCACACCGACTCGACCGACGGTAGCGAAACTCTCGATGCGATGGCCAATGCCGCTATCGAACGGGGACTCGAATACATCGCCATTACCGACCACTCCAAACGGGTCAGTATCGCGAGGGGACTCAATGACCAACAAGTTCAAGAGCAATGGGCCTACATCGATCGGATCAAACCCGAACTGGAAGGTCGATTGATGCTCCTCAAGGGAATCGAATGCGATATCCTCGAAGACGGATCACTGGACCTGTCCGACGATTCCTTAGCAAAAGCCGACTGGGTGACTGCAAGCATCCATTTCGGATTTAAGCAGTCCAGGCAAGAGATCACCGACCGAATCCTGGGCGCAATCGCCCATCGAAGCGTGCACTCGATCTCCCACCCCTCGGGTCGACTGATCTCCCGCAGACCTGCCTACGAGTTCGACCTTACTGCGGTCATCCAAGCTGCCAAGGAACACGGCAAATGCTTGGAAATCAACGCCAATCCCGCTCGCCTGGATCTCAACGATCTCCAGGCCGCTGCCGCAGCCCAAGCCGGGGTCATGATCGTGATCAATACCGACGCTCACTCGATCGGAAATCTCGACCTCATGAAATACGGTCTCGGGGTTGCTCGAAGAGCCGGTATCATGAAACACCAAGTTTTAAACACCAAGTCAGCCAAGCAACTTGCCGACTGGCTCGGAAAACACAAGTAGCCCCCCACATCCGTAACACCCAAAAACCGACGTTAGGAGATTCCAAAATGCATCGCGCCATGGTCGCTTGGGCCCTCAGCTTAACCTCAATCATGCTATCCCCCCTTTTTCTCTGGTCGGCCAACGAACAACCTCCAGAGCCTCCCAACCTGCCAAATACTCAAACCCAGGAAATTCGCAGGATCGATCCAAAGGACCCTCTTTTTCAATCGATCCAAGAGAGGATGGGCAAGCTACCTCGCTTGGATCCCGATTCTGCCGACACTCCTTCTGCAGGCTCATCGAAAGCACCCTCGTCACTAAAGAAAAACAAAGGATCGAAAGTCTCCAGAAAGAATCGAGCGGCCGAATGGATGCTCAAGTCGGCTAGGTTGCTCGAAGACCAAGCAAACGAACTCGAACTCCATGATCCGGAGGCTCGAACTCAATCCGAGCAACTCGCCTCGATGGCCAAAGACCTTCGCAAACAAGTACGGATTCTCCTAGAGACCCCTTAGACTCGCTCCGAGGATCCCTGACTTGCCGATCCACCGGGTCCTGCTGTTTCTCTGGGTCCTGCTGTTTCTCTGGGGCCTGCTGTTTCTATGGGGCCATCGGCCAGGAACAACGAATAGACAGCGAGCATGATCGCCCCGGCGACCAAGAGACTGTCGGCGATGTTGAAGTTCGGCCACGTGTACTGGCCGTATCGCAGGAGAATCCAGTCTCGAACTCCACCGGCAAACGGCACGGGTAAACCATGCAGATTGAGTCGGTCGTAGAGGTTCCCCAAAATCCCACCCGTGACGAGCCCCAGGGTAACTGTCAGCCACAGCGAATGGCAAGCGCGGTAGAGAAATAGCCACGAGACGAGCCCAAAGATCGCGGCCATCGAGACGATCGCAAAAAGCCAACCGTAGCCTTGGCCAAGCCCAAAGACCGCACCTTGATTGACCGCCGTTTCGATTCCAAAATAGTTTTCAATCCACCAAGCAGGCGGTTGCTCTCCTGGCAGTCCCTTCCAGGCAAAAACCCAATCCTTGGTGACCAGATCGAGGCCTGTTCCGAGGGTTGCAAGAAGGCTGAAAACCAAGATACGGCTTAGGATCATTCGAGTGCTCGATAGGTTGGATTACCAACGCGATTCCATCTGATCGACAATGTGGTTGGCCAATCGCTCTGCGTTGCGTTGAAAGGCCGTGGAGATCGACTGACCCGCTTCGGGAACAAAGTCAGTTCGTTCCGCAAAATAATGCGTGATTTCACCCGGTGGAAGAAACCTTGTCGTGACGAGATTCATGCCCCGCCGGTCAGTCCAGTTCAGTTCCACTGCCACCACAGTTTCCAAGAGTCTAGGTTCGTCGGTGTTGGTCTCGGCAATGACACGCTTGGAGTCGCTGGTCAATCGGATCGATAGGATCGAATCGGCTACGGAGTTGTCTGCGAGTTTATAAGGCGTGCGGCGCTCGATTTCCTTTTGGACCGCCTCAGTCAATTGCACCCCCAACTCGGGTCGAAAGCTATCGCTCCTTACAATCGGCACGTTGATGGTCCGCACATCGGTTCGGTACACATTGCGAGTCCCAATTCGGTATCCAAAACAACCGGTGGCAAAAACCATCGTCAGAGCGATCAGCAGGGAATGCATTCGAGCAGCCATGGACATCACCGCTTGACGGGTTCTACGCTGCCGGCGGTTCGGACCTGGGAATCCCCGGACGTAGGATCGAGGGGATTCGACGGTGACTTAGGTCGGTTCCGCGTGATCAAAGACTGTCGCTCGGCGGCTTCCTGCTCCGTAGGTTTGAGCAGCGGTGTGACCTTGTCCCGCGTCGGGAAAACATAAGTCATCCAGTGCATGTACGGGGTAGGGACCGCTGGCTTGCCTTCAGCGTTGTCGATGATTTCCTGGGCCTTTTGGGCATAAGGAGTATCCGGGTAATTGTCCAGGATCCGATCGCAGTACACGATCGCTGCGGCATACTCTTGCTTGTTGTTCCGATAGGTGGCCTCCTCGTAGAGCCGCTCGGCTTGCCGGTACTGGACCTCGGCTAGCATTTCTGCGATAGGTTCTTTCCGCTCGCTGGATTGCTTTTGAAACTGACGGACCATTTGCTTGAGCAGTTTATCGGCTTGCTCCAACGGCTCCGAGGAGTACTGGGGACCTTGATAGGCCAGCAAGGCGGACTTGGCCCCGAGGAAGTGCGCGTCGAATTGATGGGGACTATCGGTGTAGACGGAAATCAAGTCGCGATAGCGATCGAGGGCTTCGGCCCAATTCTCCCGCTTGAATTCCGTATTGGCGATGTCCATGGTCGCATCATCGGCCAAGCGTCCAGTGGGGCTATCGAGCAGCATTTTTTCCAAAACCCGTTTACCGTGGTTTTGAGTGTCGTTCCAAGGGCGCGTTTTGTCGGTCCAATTGACATTGTAGAATTTGTCAGGGAATTGAAGCCAATAGTTCCCGATCTCCATGCGCCGCTGGTCGACGCGGTCTTGGTATCGCGTACGAGGGTACTCCTTGATCAACTTGACGTAGTAATCTTCCGCTTTGGGATAATCCTCAGCGAAGAAATAAGATTCGGCGGCCATGTAGTGGGCATCTTGTTCCAGGGAACTACTGGCCCAATTTTTTCCCGCCTCGATGTAGCTCGCAGCGGCTTTCCTCAATAGTTCCTTGCGCTCCTGGCCCTGGGCATTCGTACCGGCTTGGTAGTAACCGTTGGCTTCCTGGAGCTTGGCGCGAGCGAGGTCTTTGTCGACTTTGCGCTCGCCCAAACCGGGGATTTTTCGAAGTATCTTGGGAACGTCGGAATTCATCGCCTTGTCGGCTCGGGAACCCTCGGGACGAATCCAATTCCCTTCCTTGTCCTCATAGCCCTCGATCGCGTTCTTGGCCCGCGAATATTCGTCTTCTTGCCATGGGCTGAAAATCTTGCAACCCGGCGAGGTCAGGACTGCCAGGAATGCCAGGACTAGGACAGCAGGGCACCTTAACGCTTGAGATCCCCGAGGAAATCGAGCATTCGCAATCGCCGTTCCGAGAGATTCACCATGACTTGCTCCATGACAAGCCTTAGCTCGGCTCGGACCTTCGGAGCCAGGATCGCAGGTGCTCTTGTTGCTGTTGGTTCGCAAAGCTCCATCGCTAAATCCGATCGACTTAAATGCGCCGCTCGCGTTTCGAGAACCTGCAAAGTCTGCCGGTCTATACGCAAATAACCGCGCTGGGTCGGTGTGCAATTTGGGCACAGCACTCCCCCGCCGAGGGGACTGAAGGCAATCGATTGCCGATCGGTTTCGATCTCTTCTCCGCATGCCACACACCATCTCCAACTCGGCATATGACCGAGTCGTTGGATTGTTTGGAGTTCAAAATCAAGGATGGTCCATGCAGGACTCGCTTGGCGATCAAGCTCCTGAAGTGTCATGCACAGCGATTCCATCAAGCCCGCAACAGGCTCGTGGTTCTCGGTAAGCGCGTTGATCACCTCACCCGCATAGTATCCGCAGTAAAGGGGTAAAAGTCCCACTTGGGCCGAACGAAACCGCCGCTGCAATTTCGCTTCGGTCAACAAGTCCAGGGACTCTCCCGACTTCTTCAAGAACACTACGGAGGAAAGGGACAGAAGGTCAAGAGCAGATTCAAAAGGGCTTTTCAAGCGTCGTGCACCCTTGGCAATCGCCGAAATCTTACCGAAGTCCCTGGTAAAAAGCGTCACGATCAGGCTCGTCTCGCTCCACTCGACGGTCTTGAGAACCACACCATCGGTCTTTTCCAATGACATCGAAGTCTCCTAGCCGAGGAACCCGCGCAGAGCCTTACCCGTGGGGGTCGAGAGCCGGGCGATTTGCTCAGGGGGGCCGACCCCGACGATCTTTCCACCCTTGGACCCACCCTCGGGACCCAAATCGATGATCCAGTCGCAGCAAGATATCAAATCCAGTTGGTGTTCGACAACGATCACGGTGTTCCCTTTTTCCACGAGCCCGAGCAAGAGCTTAACAACACGCTCGATGTCCGCTAGATGAAGCCCCGTAGTCGGTTCATCCAACACATACAACGTCTTGCCGCTGGACTTCTTCTGGAGCTCTGTCGCCAACTTGATTCGCTGAGCTTCGCCACCGCTGAGGGTGGTCGAACGTTGTCCTAAGGTCAGGTAGCCGAGTCCGACCGATTGGAGACACTCGAGGGCATTTTGAAGATCCGGAACATTCTGAAAAAACTCAGCGGCTTGATCGATGGGCATCTCCAAGACCTCTGCGATATTTTTCTCCTTGAATCGAACCGACAGCGTCGATCGATTGAATCGCTTGGCGTTGCAGGCCGCACATGGCACATCGACCTGCTCGAGAAAACTCATCTCGAGCTTAACCCGCCCGGCCCCTGCGCAGGTGTCGCAGCGTCCATCGCCAGCATTGAAGCTGAATCGGTTGGCCTGGTAGCCCCGAATTTTCGCATCGCGGCTGGCCGCAAAGACCTTGCGCACCGAATCCCACAATCCGCAATAGGTCGCAGGTGTGCTCCGGGGCGTACGTCCGATCGGAGATTGATCGATCTCCAAGAGCCGTTCGATCGCATCGACCCCGTAGAGCCCTCGCCAATGCTCTCCGGACTTC
Organism: Pirellula sp.; assembly: GCA_021299695.1. Taxonomy (GTDB): domain Bacteria; phylum Planctomycetota; class Planctomycetia; order Pirellulales; family Pirellulaceae; genus JBKCUI01. The sequence continues at coordinate 43,974 of JAJTEK010000012.1, forward strand.
TTCGAATCGGTGAGCCAGCCCGTGACCGCAGGGACCAACGTATCGTGAATCAAAGTACTTTTGCCACTGCCGCTGACTCCGCTGATGGCGATCAATCGACCGATAGGAAATTCGGCACTGACATCTTGAAGGTTGTTTTTGCAGACCCCTTCGAGCCGTAGCATGGGATGATTTTTCCCGACCGACCTGAGCTCGGCGGCTCGCATCCTGTAGCCCGGCGATAAGTACTTGCCGGTGAGCGATCCGGGTGCATCGAGAATCTCATCCAAGGATCCTTGAGCTACGACCGAACCGCCCAAAGTCCCTGCACCGGGCCCCATGTCGACGACCAGATCTGCGGCCCGCATCATCGATTCGTCATGCTCGACAACGACAATGCTGTTGCCCTTGGATTGGAGAGAACGGAGGATTCCAATAAGTCGTTCGGTATCGCGGGCATGCAGGCCGATCGAGGGTTCATCCAAGACATAGCATACGCCCGTCAGACCAGTTCCCACGCTGGTTGCCAAGCGGACGCGTTGCAATTCGCCACCGCTGAGGGTCTGACCCGGACGGTCCAGCGAGAGATACCCCAGACCGACCTGATCGAGATAGGCCAAGCGGGGGAGGATTTCCTGAAGGATTGGCAGGGCGATCTTTTGCCGCTCGGGGTCCCAGCGCAAGTCCCTTAGCCAGACTCGCAGCTCTTCGATAGTCTTGGAGGTGATTTCAGCGATCGATAGATTTTCCAAGCGGATAGCCAGCGACTCTCGCTTGAGCCGTGTGCCTTGGCATGTCGGGCATCGAATCTCTTTGGACTCTCCGATCGCCCCGTAGCCCTCGCATTTAGGGCATGCCCCGTAGGCACTGTTGAAACTGAAAGTTCTCGGTTCGATCTCGGGCAAACTGATCGAGCACCGTACGCACGCGAATCGAGTCGAGTAGAGATGCTCTTGGTCGTCGGCCAAGGTACGGACAAGACCCGAGGTCAATTGCAAGGCACTCAGAATTGCCTTTTCAATGCGCTCTTGGCTATCTTCCCGGACCACGATGCGATCGACGACCGCTTCGATGGTATGCTCTTTGCGGACCGCCAGTTTAGGCACTTCGTCGAGCTCAAAAAACTCTCCATCGACGCGGACTTTAAGCAGGCCGGCCTTTTCGATTTTGCTGAAGACCTCCCCATGGGCCCCTTTTCGGTCCAGGACCATCGGAGCCATGATCGTCAGTTTGGTCCCCCGGACCGATCGCATGACGGCCCCGACAATCGCTTCGGAGGACTGCCGCAGGATTGGCTCGTTGCACTGATAGCAAGAAGGTATCGCAACGCGAGCCATCAGGAGTCTGAAGTAGTCGTAGATTTCCGTGATCGTCCCGACGGTACTCCGAGGGCTTTGAACGCCTTGCGATTGGTCGATGCTCAAGCATGGTTGCAGGCCCCGGACCGAGTCGAGTTTGGGCCGCTCCAATTGGTCGAGGAACTGACGGGTGTAGCTCGATAGACTCTGAAGGTACTGACGCTGACTCTCAGCAAAGAGGGTATCGAAGGCCAATGAACTTTTGCCACTACCGCTTACCCCAGTCAGAACGATCAACTGGCCGCGAGGCAGATCGATGTCGATGTGGCGAAGGTTGTGGGTCGCCGCGCCGCGAATCTGCATCGTCGGAAGACTATTCCCTGTCTTGGGTTTCGCGGATGGGGCCATCGGCATGTTCGTTCTTAAAGTAGGTCGCGTTGTAGCCGAGTTCTTGAAGCTTCTTTTGAAACGCCTCCTTGGCATGCTCCTCGCCATGGACGAGTCGAATCTCTTTCGGGGGAGTCGCGATGCCTTGGACAAACTGGATCAGATCCAATTGGTCGGCGTGGGCGGAGTATCCGCTAAGGGTATGCGTTTTGGCTCGAACTGGGAATTCCTTATGGTCGATATGGACCGAGCACTTGCCCAATTCGCAGTTTTGGATCGCTCGACCCGTCGTTCCATTGGCTTGGTATCCGACAAAAACGATGTCGGTGTTGGGACGATGGAGGAAGGCCTTGAGATACTCCATGATGCGGCCTCCGGTGCACATGCCACTACCTGCGATGACGATCGCAGGTTTCCCTGAGCGTTTGAGGTACTCAAGATTTCCTCTGGACTCTCCACCCCGATCGATCTCGATCAGATTATCAAAGACAAACGGCTGGCTGTCGACGGTGAGCACCTCTCGGGCTTCCTGGCTCCAATAAGGTTCCATCTGCTCGTAGATATCGGTCAACTTGATCGCCAAGGGGGAGTCGACGATGATGTCGTATGCACTCAGGGCCGAGCTTCCGTGTCTCTTGCCGATCCCTTCGATGATTTGATTCAACTCAAAAAGTATTTCTTGGGTCCGCCCAAGGCTAAAAGCAGGAATTAATGTCACGCCACGATTTTCAAGCGACTCGAGCAAGATCGCCTCGAGCCGTTCCATGCGAGTCTCGCGGCCCTCGTGAATACGATCTCCATAAGTGCTCTCGAGAACGAGGATATCGGCTCGCTCGGGAGAAACCGGAGGTTTGAGGATCGGCGTGCAACGCGAGCCGATGTCTCCACTAAAACAGATCCACATGTCCTTGTTGCGGACTTCAATCACCGCCGCCCCAAGGATATGGCCCGCGGTCGAAAAACGAAATTCCGCGTTGCCAGGCAAACTCTGCCATTTCCCATAGGAGACCGGTTGGATCAAATCAGTGATCGACTTGAGCAAACTCCCAATCACCTTTTGGTTGCGAGTCATCCCGAGACGAATCGCATCCTCGAGCATCACCGGTAGGAACTTGGCCGTCGGAGGAGTGCAGTAGATCGGACGGTGGAAACCGGCTTCGATCAAATAAGGAATCCGTCCGATGTGGTCGATGTGCACGTGGGTGAGCAACAACGCGTCGATTCCATCGAGCGGAAAATCGATTTGTGGAGAACTCCTACGCTTCGCGTCGGCTCCCTGAAAAGACCCACAATCGATCAAAATCGACCGCGAATGATTCAAATGGAGCTGGTGGCACGAGCCGGTGACACCCAAGTACCCGCCGTGATGAACGATTTCCATGGAAGAGGTTTCTCCTGTGAACGATCCTGCCAGAGCACAAGCTGGAAGTATACCACCCGATTCGACGGTATCGAAAGGACCGAGATCAAGTCCCCAAGGAGTCAGACTCCAAGGACCTTCGACGCCTCTCCTGCCAAAGCTCCCAGACGATCGGGATGACGCTCAAGAGGATAATACCGATGGTCACGAGGAAAAAGTTCTTCTGAATCCAAACCACCTTGGCCAACAAGTATCCGGCGAAAAGAAACAGCGTCACCCAAACGACCCCGCCGGTGATATTGTAAAACCAAAACTTGAAAAAATTCATCTTGCCAATCCCCGCGACAAATGGGGCAAAGGTCCGGACAATCGGGACAAATCGAGCCAAAATGATAGTTTTCGCCCCGTAGCGATCATAAAACCGCTGAGCTCGATCCAAATGCTCGCGATGAAACCACCTGGAACTCTCGCTCCGGAAAACCTGCGGACCGACCTTGTACCCAATCCAGTAGTTGACCGCATCTCCCAAGATCGCAGCGACGATGAGCAAGGGCCAAAGAACCCAAATACACATCGGACTACCCTCGATCGCGCAGAGCGATCCGGCAGCAAAAAGTAATGAATCCCCAGGGAGAAACGGCAAAACCACCAGTCCCGTCTCACAAAACACGATCAGAAACAGAATCGTGTAGAGCCACGGAGCACCGACGACGTCCATCAATTCCCGCAAATGCTTGTCGACATGCAAAATCCAGTCGATCCATTGTCGCATGCCCAGACTCACAAAAATGGGGGGTATTCGGAGGAGTTAAGTTCTTCAACGGCAGCATTTTAGTTCGCTCGATGCACTCGAGTAACCCTCGATTTGGTCTTTTCCTAAACCGGGAGTTCTGTAAACTCTTCTCTCGTCAATTACTAGGAAATGACGGACTTTTTCGTTTTCTGCGGGTGAATTAAGAAGACTATGGACCTAACCAAATTACGCAACATCGGTATCAGCGCTCACATCGACTCGGGAAAAACCACCCTCAGCGAACGAATCCTGTTCTATGCAGGTCGGATCCATAAAATCGAAGAAGTCAAAGGCGGTGGCGACGGTGCGACGATGGATTACATGGAACTCGAGAAGGAACGGGGTATCACCATCACCTCGGCAGCCACTCAGTTGCTCTGGCACGATAACGTGATCAACCTGATCGATACCCCAGGACACGTCGACTTTACGATCGAAGTCGAACGCTCCTTGCGAGTTCTCGACGGCGCGGTGTTGGTCCTCTGCTCCGTCGGTGGCGTTCAGAGCCAATCCTTGACGGTCGATCGACAAATGCGTCGCTACAAGGTTCCACGCCTAGCGTTCGTCAACAAAATGGACCGCACCGGTGCGGACGCTTACCGCGTCGCCCAACAGGTTCGCGACAAACTCAACGCCAACGCCATCATGATGCAAATCCCCATCGGCGCCGGTGAAACCTTCGACGGGGTTATCGATCTGCCCACCATGAAAGCCTTTTACTTCGATGGCAAGGACGGGGAAGAAGTTCGAGAAGAGGAAATCCCATCCGATTACCTCGCCAAGGCCAAGGAAATGCGCCAAAAGATGCTCGACGGCCTGTCCGACTTCAACGAAGAACTCGTCGAACTGCTGTTCAACGAACAAGAAGTCCCCGTCGATCTGATCTACAAAGCCTGCAAAGATGCGACCCAAGCGCTCAAGATCACTCCGGTTTTCTGCGGATCTGCCTACAAAAACAAAGGTGTTCAACTCCTTCTCGATGCCGTTCTGCGCTACCTGCCAAGCCCCCTTGAACGAGAAATCTCGGCCCGCAAAGTCGGTAACGAAGACGAAAAACTCACCCTCAAACCCGATCCAGAACTCCCATTCGTCGGCATGGCCTTCAAAATCGTCGAAGACCCATTCGGTCAGCTGACCTTCATGCGGATCTACCAAGGCAAAATCGCCAAAGGTGAGATGTACATCAACCAACGGACCAGCAAAAAAGAACGCTTCAGCCGAATCGTTCGCATGCATGCCGACAAACGCGAAGAAATCGATATCGCAGAAGCCGGCGATATCGTCGCTATCATGGGCATCGATTGCGCTAGTGGAGAAACCTACAGCAACGAACGGGACTTCTGCACCCTCGAAAGCATGTACGTCCCCGAACCGGTCATCCGAGTCGCTGTGACGCCCGCCAGCCGCGCTGATGCCGACAAAATGGGCAAAGCACTCGCTCGCTTCCGAAAAGAAGATCCCACGTTCCAAATCTTCAACGACGAAGAAACCAGCGAAACGATCATCTGCGGGATGGGTGAACTCCACCTCGATATCTACGTCGAACGCATGCGACGTGAATACAAAGTTGAAGTCCAAGTCGGGGCCCCCAAAGTTAGCTACCGCGAAACTCCCGGCCAGGCCCAGGAATTCAACTACAAACACAAGAAACAAACCGGTGGATCCGGACAATTTGCCCACATCGTCGGCAAACTCTCCCCCATGGACCCCGAAGGAGAAACGACCTTCGTTTTCGAAGACCACGTCACCGGTGGACGTATCCCCAAACAGTTCATCCCGCCTGTGGAAAAAGGCTTCCGCGACTCGATGTTCAAAGGCCCGCTTGCAGAGTTCCCCGTTGTAGGGGTGAAAATCGATCTCGAAGACGGTAGCTACCACGACGTCGACTCGAGCGAAAGGGCCTTCTACATCGCCGCCTGCGATTGCTTCCGCGAAACCATGCGGGCCTCAAGCCCCATGCTCCTCGAACCGATCATGAAATGCGATATCGAATGCCCCGAAAACGACCAAGGTTCGGTCGTAGGTGACGTCATCTCCCGACGCGGCCTGGTCAATAATACCGATGCCCGAGATGGTGTCTCCTACATCACCGCAGAAGTCCCGCTGGCAAACACCTTCGGTTATGCCACCGACCTGCGAAGCATGACCAAGGGCCAAGGTACCTTTGCCATGGAACTGGCCCGATACTCGGCCGTTCCACGAAGCCTTCAAGATGACATCATCAACGAACGCAAAAAGCAACTGGCCCAAAGAGCGAAAGCCTAATCCCCCGTTTGCTCGCAATCACCACCGCCCATTCCATCAAACCACGAAAGACGCAAGCCCAAGGGCCTGCGTCTTTTTTTTTCAGGCCCATCCTCCCATCGACTCACACCCATCGAGGAAATCCACAAGCTTGGACAATCCTCCGTCGAGAGCAGGTTTTTGCCCCCAGATCCGTTGACCTAGCGACCAAGAATTCAGTAAAAACGATTCGCCATGGACATCCGCCATCAGTGAGCAACCAACACCCATGAATTCCTACAACCTGACCCACCTAAAACAACTCGAATCCGAAAGCATCCACGTCATCCGCGAAGTGGCTGCCGAATTCAAAAAGCCCGTCATGCTTTACTCCATCGGTAAAGACTCGGCCGTCATGACCCACCTGGCACTCAAAGCCTTCTACCCAGGCAAGCCACCCTTTCCTTTCCTCCACGTCGATACAACCTGGAAATTCCGTGAGATGATCGCGTTTCGCGACTCCTACGTAAAAAACCAACTCGGAATCGAACTAATCGTCAACATCAATCACGAAGGCCTCAAACTCGGTATCGATCCCTTCGAAAACAGCGATAAACACACCGAGGTGATGAAGACCGATTCTCTCAAAGCCTCCTTGTCCAAATACGGCTTCGATGCGGCTTTCGGCGGTGCAAGACGCGATGAAGAAAAGTCCCGAGCCAAAGAACGTGTGTTCTCCTTCCGAGATAAATTCCATCGATGGGACCCCAAGAACCAACGACCCGAACTGTGGAACCTCTACAACTGCCGTGTCAACCCACAAGAGAGCATCCGCGTGTTCCCCTTGTCGAACTGGACCGAATTGGACGTCTGGCAATACATCTACCTAGAAAACATCCCACTTCCCGATCTTTACTTGGCCAAACTACGACCCGTCGTCGAACGCAACGGGGTCTTGATCAGCCCCAATGACGATCGATTCAAACTCCGCGAAGGCGAAGTGATCGAACACAAAATGGTACGCTTCCGGACCCTCGGATGCTGGCCCCTGACAGGAGCTGTGGAATCCAATGCAACCACCCTGCCAGAGATCATCCAAGAAATGCTCCTGACGAAAACCTCCGAAAGACAAGGCCGCGTGATCGACAAAGACGGTGGCGGTGCCGGTATGGAAATGAAAAAGATGCAAGGATACTTCTAAGATGTCCCACCAAAGTGAACTGATCGCCAAGGATATCTTGGCTTACCTCGAACAACACGAACGCAAAGAACTTCTGCGATTCATCACCTGCGGCAGCGTAGACGACGGAAAGAGCACCCTGATCGGTAGGCTCCTTTACGACAGCAAAATGATCTACGAGGATCAGCTAGCCCAACTCGAAAACGAAAGCAAAGTCCACGGCACAACCGGAGGTAAATTCGATCCGGCCCTAGTGACCGATGGACTCAGAGCCGAACGCGAACAGGGCATCACCATCGATGTGGCCTACCGGTATTTCTCTACGGCCAAACGAAAATTCATCATCGCCGATACCCCAGGCCATGAACAATACACACGCAATATGGCCACCGGCGCCTCGACAGCCGATCTTGCGATCATTCTTATCGACGCTAGACACGGTGTTCTGACCCAAACCAAACGACACAGCTTCATCGTCTCGCTGCTGGGGATTCGACACGTCGTTGTGACCATCAATAAAATGGACCTGGTCAACTATAGCCAAGCTCGATTCGATGAGATTTGCGAAGACTACAAGCAGTTCGTCTCCAGACTCGACCTGCCCGATCTGCACTTCATTCCCCTGGCTGCTCTCCACGGCGAAAACGTCGTCGACCCAAGCCCCAATATGCCTTGGTACCGTGGCAATACCCTGATGAACTTCCTCGAGTCGGTCTACATCGGCTCGGATCGAAACCTCGAAGACTTCCGACTCCCTATCCAGTACGTCAATCGCCCTAACCTGGACTTCCGTGGCTTCTGCGGAACCATCGCCTCGGGTATCCTTCGCAAAGGCGACGAAATCATGGTCCTGCCATCGAAGCGGACCAGTCGCGTCAAACGTCTTGTCACCCAAGATGGGGATTTAGACGAAGCCTTCTGCCCCCAATCGATCACCGTGGTACTCGACGACGAAGTCGATTGCTCACGCGGCGATATGATCGTTCGACCAGGGAACGTGCCCAAATCCTCAAATCAATTCGATGCGACCATCGTTTGGCTTAACGCCGATGCCCTCCTGCCAGGCAAGTCCTATCTGTTCAAACACACCTCGCAGACCATCCCCGGCCAAATCGATTCGCTCCGTTACCGAGTCGATGTCAATACACTCCACCGCTCTCCGGCACCCGAACTGCAACTGAACGAAATCGGACGCTGCTCGATCACCCTGAGCCAATCGATCTATTTCGACGCCTACAAACGAAATCGATCCACCGGGGCCTTCATCATCATCGATCGACTCACCAATGCAACCGTCGGTGCGGGCATGATCACCGACCGAGATACCGCTAGACCCAAAGCAGCTTGGGAATCCACCGAACAAGACTCTTCAAAAACCGAGTCGATGACCGAGGTCAACACCCAAGAACGCTCGGCTCGGTTCGGTCAATCTCCCGCGACGATTCTCTTCACAGGACTTACAGGAACCGGAAAATCAACCATCGCACGCGCCGTCGAACGCGCCTTGTTCGACCAAGGCCGCGCGGTCATGGTCCTCGACGGTGAAAAAATGCGAAACGGGGTCAACCAAGACCTCGGATACTCCATCGAAGATCGAAGCGAAAACCTCCGACGATCAGCACACATCGCTCGTATCATGAACGATGCCGGGTTGATCTGCCTAGCCGCTTTCGTCGCACCGAGCGAATCGATCCGCGCTCGCGTCGCAGAACTCGTCGGCAAAGACAAATTCTTCGTCGTCCACCTGACGGCCGATGAACCAATCCGAATCGCTCGCGACTCCAAAGGTCACTACGCCAAAGCTCAAGCCGGTGTGCTACCGAACTTCCCAGGTGTCAGCGCCCTGTACGAAGCCCCCGAAAAAGCAGACCTAGTCGTCGACTCAGGAAAACATCCCCTCGAGTCCTGCGTTCAACAGGTCCTCGAACTCCTGACCCGTCGCGGTGTGATCAAGAACTAAGTCCCTGCAAAGCCCTGTAGTACCCGAACCATGTCCCGATCGAACTGGCCTCGGGTCAACACCACATCGAGTCCCAACTCCGTGGCCGTATCGAGCCGGTCGGCCTGGACGTGCGCTCCATAACCGAGCCACTTGGACGTCGGCCATATCCGCCGGCCCGAGGCAAGCACCTCCTCTAAATCAAGATTCGCAAGCCCCAAGTCCACTACGATCAATCTCGGAACACCAGCTATCGATGGAGCACCTACCGAAGCACCACCGAGAACCTTGGGGTTTCGAATCACCCCGAGCGACATTCCCGATTGCTTACAAGCCGAGGAAATCTTCGATTGAAACATCAAATCATTGCCGATGAAAAGTACGCTCGCTTGTCCCGCAGCCTCTGGCACTTTGCTCTCTTGCGATTTATCAGGTTCCATCGTCGGTCCTAATCCCCAGCAATCGCTGATTGGTAGATCGTCGAAATCGCATCCTCTTGCAGAGAAACACTCGCCTCGGCATACGATTCGTCAGTCTCCCAAATCCTAACGCGAGTTGCAACCGCTCCGCTCCCCTCGAGGATCGATGGGCAAACCTCCTCGAGCAAGTACTTGGCCATGTTCTCGGCCGTCGGATTGTAAGGCAAAACGAATAGGCGACAGGGCGTGACAACCTTCAAGGCTGCAATCGCATTGTCGTCGTCCTTGCAGATCAAAAAACTATGATCCCAGTGCTCGTCAATCCACCCCTTGCAACGCGACTTGAGGTCCGAAAAGTCGATCACTCGACCCACCGAATCCTGGGTCTGGCTAGTGACAAAAAAATCACAAACGTAATTGTGCCCGTGGAAATTCTCGCACTTGCCACCGTGGCCGTACAAGCGGTGACCGGCGCAAAACTTGATGCGTCGCATGATCGTCAGGTTCATAAAGATGCGTTTCCGTTGTTCGTTGGTGACAAAAACTCAAGGACCTTGAAGCTTTGGGTTGTCTCGATGACGATCGATGTCCCGCTGAGTCTTTTTCAACAGGTTCGCCCGCATGGCCGAATCCAAGTCGACTCCGGTTTGGTTCGCTAAGCAGACCAAAACAAACAACACATCGGCCATCTCGTCAGAGAGATTGTAGGCAGGGTCGCTTTTTTTAAAGCTCTGATCGCCATAAGTTCTCGCAAAAATCCGCGCCAACTCCCCGACTTCCTCCATCAATACCGCAACGTTGGTCAATTCCGAGAAATATCGGACCCCGATCGTTTGTATCCAACGATCTACCGTCTGCTGCAATTCGTTGAGTGACAGGGACTCTTGGGGGTTTTCCATAGTCGATCGAAATCCAAAGCCTTGGCCCTCAAGCCAAACCTATCAGCTCTCTGGGCTCGTCGAGGCTAGCCTTCGACGCTCAGCCGTCGATTCATCGTGCCAATGAAAATCACTCACATCATCCTGACCCATCTGCCAAGTGAAAAAAGCTCGCCGATCATCGATCAAGGTCGGAAAATCGACGATCCCCTCATGGGCCGATCGAAGAATCACCCCGAGACGCTCAAGTTCACTGATGTACTCGTCCAAATGCCTTGCCTCGTCTGCCAACTCCTTTTGCATTTCAACGATCTCCTGATCGTACACCTGGTACCTAGCCTTGCCCTGGTGACTCCGGAGCATCCGACGCAAATGCGAGCGACGATCGGTAAGCTCCCGATGCGACAACGAAATGTCAGCGACGATCAGCCGAAGTAACGGCAACATCGAGCGAGCTTGTTCATGCGAAAAATGAAATGTGGCGGGCACGACCCAAAACCTCTGTAAAGGCGCAACGCTCGGAACAAAACAATCGAATGCAAAGTGATAACCGCATTGACAATAACCAGAAAACTGAGGTTCGTATAGCTCATTTGCTCAACGCCATATCCGTCTTGCCGAATCAGTCGACCTAATTGAGTGCTAACTCCGACTTTTCGTGACCCGTGGGATAGGCCTCCGGCCTGTCGGCGCCCCTGGGCTCAGTGCCCGGCACCGACTTTTCGTGCGTCGAAATGGTAGATCGATTGTCCCCAATCGATCGGAACCTGAGACCACCGCAGACAGCAACAAAACAGCCGAAAAAGCCGTAAGACGCCTCCGCTGCGCGTCGTCGCGGAGCCATTGGGGACAATGTCTCTACACTGTAAGACTCCTCCGCTGCGCGTCGAAATGGTAGATCGATTGTCCCCAATCGATCAGAACCTGAGACCACCGCAGAAAGTAAAACAAAACCGCCGAAAAAGCCATAAGACGCCGCCGCTGTGCGTCGTCGGGGAGCCATTGGTGACAATGGCTCTACACTGTAAGACCCCTCCGCTGCGCGTCGAAATGGTAGATCGATTGTCCCCAATCGATCGGAACTTGAAACCACCGCAGAGAGCAACAAAACAGCCGAAAAAGCCGTAAGACGCCTCCGCTGCGCGCCGTCGCGGAGCCATTAGGGACAGAGTCTCTACACTGTAAGTTGCCTTCGGCCTGGATTTGCGAGGCCAGATATAGCTTGGATTCCCACCCTTCGTTAGACTGGTGTCTATGATTGGACCGATTTTTCAACGCGAAACCGCCGTGCTACCGCGCCGCCCACGGCACTTTGCCGCGCGGGTTGTTTTCCTCGTCATGGTCTTTGCGATCATCAGCACGACATGGCTGTTGCTCGCCGGCGTTCAACCGGTCCAAAACGCCGGGGATTTGGCCCGGTTCGGGGTCCTGATTTTTCAGCTCATCGCTCCCGAGGTGGTCTTGGGCAAAGTCGGCTCAGGGCTTTTGGGAGCATTCAACGCGTTGTTGGCCGTCGCCCCCATTCTTTTTCTCCCTCCGTTGCTCGGTGGGGTCTCGCTCGAACAATCCGCCAGTGTCGCTCTGATCACGGCCAGCACCATCGTTCTGACTTGCACTCTGGGAGCGACCATCGCGTTTTGGAGAGAGAAAACATTTCAGGCCATTGCCGTGACTCTCCTGGCCGTAGCGATCTGGCTTGCCGTCGGCGAAGCGATCCAATTGGGCGCCATTCCAGGAATCGCCCCCGAGTTGGCGACTGCTTTGAGTCCGATTCGGGCCGTATGGCAGGTTGCGCAACCAATCCTGCGCAGCGCAACGGCCTCACCCCTAGGGGTTTGGGAGCAGGCGATCGAGAGCTCCTCGGTCTTGCTCATAGGTGCCCTGATGCTCATGGGGCTTTCCATCCTCAGGCTCAGGGTCTGGAACCCCAACCGAGAGCGTCGCAAGGTCTCGGCAGAATACTCTGATGCACAGAACGAATCGAGCGACCTCGGAGCACCTGAGTTGCCCGCTGGCTCAAGGGCCATCAAGTCCTGGAAGAGTCGAGACCCGCGTCCCATGTGGTCCAACCCGATCCTCTGGCGCGAGATGCGGACTTGGGCCTACGGCAAAAAAGTTCTGATCATTCGGGTTGCCTACTTGATCCTTGCCGCCTGTGTGGCCTTCGGCCTGTTCCAAATCGCACGCGGTGGGCCCGGTTCGATGGCCGACCGTGGGTACCAGGAGCAATTGGTCGCTCCGGCCGTTACGATCCTGGCACCCATTTTGGTTTTCTCGCTGATCTTGATCAATGCTCTGGCGGTCAATTCGGTGACCAACGAGCGCGACGGCGGAGCCCTCGATTTGCTCTTGGTCACCGAGATTACCCCGGTCGATTTCATTTTCGGCAAAATCCTCGGAGTCCTCTATGTGATGAAGGAGATGGTCCTCCTACCGATTCTCCTACTGATGATCCCTTGGTTTTACGGGGGGCTCTCTACCGAAAACCTGATTTTTTCGGGCATCGCAATGCTGGTCATGGACCTGTTTGTTTGCATGCTTGGAATCCACTGCGGGATGATCTACCACCAAAGTCGCACAGCCATCGGCACGAGCCTCGGAACGGTTTTCTTCCTGTTCCTCGGAGTCGCGACTTGCATGCTGATCATGCTCATGTTCCGCGGTTCGTTTGGTCGGCAGTTGGCCCCCTTCTTGATGATCATCCTCGGGGGCGGTACCGGATTGTATTTGGCCATCGGCAATCGAAACCCTTCACCAGCCATCGCGCTGACTTCTTTTCTACTCCCCTTCCTTACCTTTTTTGCGATCACCAGTTTTATTCTTCGCGACCAAGAGCTCACCGTGTTTTCTACGGTCGTCGTCTCTTACGCGTTTGCCACCGCTGCGATGCTTATCCCGGCGCTGAGCGAGTTCGAATTCTCATTCGGTCGGGGCAAAATGCAGCAGGAGGAGTAATTCTCAAGCTACGCAAGATCCGAAATCGGAATCTCCGCAGTGCTAAGCCCTGCATTGCTCAAAAAGTTGCTCAAGATGCAATAACCGTACTCGGTCAAAATCGACTCGGGGTGGAACTGAACCCCAAAGACCGGATGCTCGGTGTGCTCGATCGCCATGATCGTCCCGTCATACGTCCAGGCCGTCGGCCTCAGGACCGACGGTAGACCCGTCGGATCGATCGCCAAGGAATGGTAGCGGCCGACCTGAAACTCCTGCGGCAAGCCCCTGAGCAATCGATCGCTCGTATGGTGAATCCGAGTCGCCTTGCCATGCATGGGTTGGGTCGCTCGAACGATCCGGCCACCCAAGGCTTGACCGATCGCCTGATGCCCCAAACAGACACCTAAGATCGGGATCGATCCGCAAAAACGACGGATGACCTCCATCGAGCATCCCGCATGATCCGGGTCCTTAGGTCCCGGGGAAATCACAATCGCCGAGGGCCTCAACCTAGCGACCCCCTCGCAACCGATCGAATCGCTTCGGAGCACCAATGTCGCTTGCCCAAGACGCTGTAGATAACGGTCCAGGTTGTAGACGAAACTATCGTAGTTATCCAGCAGGAGGATCATCGGGATTCCGTCGCCTTGATGCCCGCAGCAAGCAGCTCGATGATCCGATCCGGATCGTAGACACAGCCTCCCCAAGTCCCACCGCTTGCACCTTGCAACGCAGCCCACAATCGCGTGTCGGTCGGAAGTCTCGGATCGGGTGCAAGTCCCCCATGGGGTTCTCGATCGGCGAGTATCTGACTACCTCGCTGGGCTGAAAAAATCGCTCCATCACACCCGACAAAGTCAACGCTGGCCTGCAAGCTGGTTCGGTCGATGGTAATCTCGATCCGATCGCCATCGCGAAGTTTACCGATCGGACCACCTGCAAGCGCTTCGGGTCCGATATGGCCAATGCATGCCCCGGTGCTTACTCCAGAGAATCGAGCATCGGTCAGAACCGCTACGTGCTTGCCATACTCTAGATATCGAAGCACGCTGGTCAATTGGTAAGTTTCTTCCATCCCAGTACCCATCGGCCCGCAGCCGATGAGGACCACAATATCCCCGGCTTTCAATGGATGAGGGTGTTGACCCTTGGCCGCTGCAACCGCTTCTTTTTCGGAAGTAAATACGCGAGCCGGTCCCTGTTTTCGGTACACGCCATCCGGGTCGATCACGCTCGGGTCGATCGCCGTCGATTTGATCACAGAACCCTCCGGGGCGATGTTCCCCTTCGGAAAACACACGGTGCTGGTCATCCCCATCTGCTTGGCTTTCGGCGGAGGTAGGATCACATCGTCGGGATCCACATTGTCCCGCGCCTTGAGCAACTCCCGCATCGCCTTACGGCGTGGTGAATCTTTCCATCGGTCCAGGATTTCATGCCAAGTCATCCCAGTGACGGTCTTGCAGTCGCATTTGGCGATCCCTAACTCTCGAAGATGCCACATGATTTCAGGAACGCCGCCAGCAAGGAACAGCCGGAGGGTCGGATGGTACTGAGGTCCGTTGGGAAGCACATCGACAAAGCGACTGACTTGGCGATTCAACGAGGTCCAAGTTTCAAGGCTCGGGCGCTGGATTCCAGCAGCAAACGCGACGGCCGGAATATGCAAAAGCAAGTTGGTCGATCCACCGCAAGCCGCATGCACGGCGATCGCGTTGTGAAACGAATCCTCACATAGAATATCGGATAGCTTGGCCTTGCGATGATGCTGATCCCAAAGAATCTTGGCCGATTGCCTTGCAATGTCCAACCATACAGGCTGTCCGCTCGGAGCCAAGGCCGCATGCGGAGCCGTCATTCCCAAAGCCTCTGCAACGACGGGGCTCGTCGCGGCAGTCCCTAAAAACTGACAACCACCACCGGCTGAACCACAGGCTTTGCAGCCAGCGGCGGAAGCATCTTCAAGCGAGATCATCCCATTGATGTACCTCGCTCCAATGGTCTGGACTTTACCCAAGTCCTCCTCGGGACCATCGGCGTTGCGAGCCGGTAATGTCACCCCTCCTGGGACCACAATGCTCGGAAGGTTCGACGCACCGGCGAGTGCAAGCATCATCGCCGGAAGCCCCTTGTCACAGGTTGCTACCCCGAGCACGCCACGACGCGTCGGCAAAGATCGAATCAATCTCCGAAAGACGATGGCCGCATCGTTGCGATAAGGGAGCGAATCGAACATCCCTGTTGTGCCTTGGGTGCGACCATCGCAAGGATCGCTGACATATCCGGCAAAAGGCACCCCACCGTTCTCAAAGAACCACTCGGCCGCAGCCCTCACCAACAACCCAACCTCCCAATGCCCCGTGTGATAACCCAATGCGATCGGTTGCCCATCCTCGGCCCGCAATCCACCCTGGGTGCTCAAAAGCAAGAACTGTGGGCCAAGCATCTTCTTCGGGTCCCAACCCATCCCGGCGTTCTGGGTAAATCCGAACAAATCTCCGCTAGACCACGTCCTAAGCATTTCGTCGGTCAGTGGCAAAGAGCCCTCAGGACCGGTTCCCGAAGTTTTTAATGCGACATCGCTGCCGGTATTGGCCAAAAAGGAATCGAAATCAAAAGCGGCAGACATGGGTCGATCGACTCGTGGTTAGGGACTCTCAACTCCTGACAAGCAGGAAACGGAAAACATCAGTAATTGATAATGGATAATCCATAATTGGCAATGGTCGATGCCAAACCCAAAGGATCAATCAGGCCGCTGGCCGGTCCGATCCCCAAACCTCCAATACAAGGCTGGAGTGACCAATTGATCGAGGATCGTCGAGGATAACATCCCTCCGAAAACCACCACCGACAAGGGATGCAAAATCTCCTTTCCCGATTCATCGGCTCCCATGAGCAACGGCAAAAGCCCCACGAAACTTGTAAAAGCCGTCATCATCACCGGCGTGAGCCGCTCAAGACTCCCTCGGATAATCATCTCCTTACTAAAAGTCTCTTTCTCGTGTTTCATCAGATGTTGATAGTGCGAAATCATCAGAATTCCATTGCGGCTGACAATCCCCAAGAGCGTGATAAAGCCAACCCAATGTGCGACTGAAAGCGTGATCGATTGGACCCATGCGCCCGGCCAAGACCACCAAGGCAACCCCGCGAAAACCGACGCATCAGGCCTCTCAAACCACAATAGCATCGCCACTGCACCGATGGCTGCAAGTGGAACATTGACCAAGATCTGCAACGCCGCAGACCACGAATGCAAACACTGGTAAAGCAAGAGCACGATCGCGATGATCGCCAGCGAACCAAAAAGCGCCAAGCGCGCATTGGCCTGCTGCTGAGCTTCAAACTGACCTCCGACCTCCAATCGATAACTCCCTCCGAGTCCTGCCATTCGCTCTTCGATCGGTTTTAGTCGGGCCTGGATGTCTCGGACAACACTCGATAAATCACGCCCTTGCACATTGCACTGCACCACGATCCGACGCTGAACCCCTTCGCGCTGGAGGGTGTTCGGGCCCGTCGTATCGACCACTTCGGCAACCTGACCCAACGACACTCGACGCCCAGAGGGTGTGTCGAGAATCGTCGACTGAATCCTCTCTGGAGAACTTCGAGACTCCTCGTCGTACCATACGACCAAGTCATGGAACTGCTCCCCATCGAGAACCTGCGAAACCGTCCGACCCTTGTAAGCTGTCTGGAGCAAATCGGCCAAGTCCCCCGGGCTCAAGCCATACCTTGCAGCCTCTTGACGCTTGATCTGAAGACGGATCTGCGAGATCTCCACCTGCGGTTCAGCTTGCAAATCCACCACGCCCGGTACCTGACCGATCGTATCGAGAAGATCGTGACTGAACTCGCGAAGCTTCCGAAGGTCTTCACCGAAAGCCTTCACGGCTATCTGCGCCCGCACCCCTGACATGATATGGTCCAAACGATGGGAGATCGGTTGACCTATGTTGACTTGGACCCCGGGAATGCTCGTTACTTTGTCTCTGATCTCCTCGACGACCTTTTCCGATGAACGCCCCTGGACCTGATATCCTAAATGCTGAAGTCCAGGGATGCGGCGGGCCAAAGCAGCCCCAAAACCGGGCAATGCCACTCGACTCGACTGGGTCTGTATGTCGATCTCCGAGGAGTGGACTCCCTCGGCATGCTCGTCGAGTTCCGCTCGCCCGGTCCGCCTCGATAGCGAAAGGACCTCGGGTATCTCCAAGAGCAACTGCTCGCACCGTTGGGCCACGCGCCGACTCTCCTGCAAACTCGTACCGGGTGAACATTGCAAATTGACGGTGTAGCTGCCCTCATGAAACTCCGGTAAAAACGAGCCGCCCATCCAACCGACCGTACCTATCGAAATCAACACGCCCAAGGCCGTCGCTACGAATACCCAGCCAGTGTGATCCAAAGTCCATTCCAAAACCCTTCGCACGATCGCTTTGAGCCCACGCACCACCGACGTTTCGCGTCGGTCCGATAGGAATCTAGCGCCTGGCAGAAGATACGATGCGACGACAGGCGTTACCGTCAAAGAAATCAAGAGCGAACAGACCAACGATACAATATAGGAAACACCCAATGGAGCGAATATTCGCCCCTCGAGTCCCGACAAACCAAATAACGGGATGACCACCAGTACGACAATCATCGTCGCATACACGATCGATCCTCGTACCTCCCGAGAAGCTTGGTAAACTACCTCGAGCGGTGTTTGACGCTCGCCCTCAATCCGCTGATGGTTCTCCTTGAGCCTGCGAAAAATATTTTCCACGTCGACAATCGAATCGTCGACCAAGTCCCCTATCGCTACGGCGATCCCCCCTAGCGTCATGGTGTTGATCGTCGCTCCCATGCTTCGAAACACCAGAAAGGTCATCAAGATCGATAAAGGCATGGCGATCAAAGAACAAACGCTGACTCGAAAGTTCCACAGAAATACAAACAGGATCACGACCACCCAAACCGCGCCGTCCTGGACCGCTTCGGTGACGTTTGAAACAGCCGACGCGATGAAACTCGATTGCTGGAACAATCGCCGCTCCAATTCCATCCCCACAGGCAACTCTTTTTGAATCGAATCCAAGGCCACCTGGATTTTGCGATCCAACACCAACGTGTCGACTCCCGGTTGCTTCTGGACCGCTAAGATCACCCCTTGGCCACCCTCGATTCGGTCGCTCTGCGAATCCCGAACTTGAATCCCACTGTCCCCGCGTTGAATCGGGCCCCCAAAACGAACATCAGCAACCTCGCGAACCAATACCGGACGCTGCTCGCGCCAAATCACCGGCGTCTCCTCGATGTCGCTGAGCGAAAGAGACTGGCCACTGATACGCAAAATCGACTCCTCGGTATCGCGTACCATCAATCCACCACCCGAAAGCACATTGGCTTTCTCAATCGCTGCGCTTAGCTGGGCAAGCGTAATGTTTTGCGAAGCGAGTCGCTCAGGGGACGTGACGACCTGGTACTGCTTGAGCACACCCCCCATGACCGTCACCTGCGATACCCCTTGGATCGACATCAAACGATTGCGGAGCCGAAACTCTCCAAACGTTCGCATCGCCATCTGAAGCTCTCGGTCTTTCGACGGATCCTCTGCCCCAATTCGTCCCTCCTGCTTCGACGGACGAATGCCCAAGAGCAGGATCTCTCCCATGATCGACGAAACCGGAGCGATCGTCGGATTGGTACCAGAGGCCATGCGTTCCCGAGCCGTCGCTAATCTCTCAAAGACGATCTGACGGTCCCGATAAATATCAGTCCCCCAGCCGAATTCAACCCATACGATCGATAACCCAATTCCCGATGCCGATCGAATCCTCTCGACACCATTCAATCCATTCATCGCGTACTCCAAAGGTCGAGTCACAAGCAGTTCGACCTCCTCGGGAGCCAATCCGGGCGCTTCGGTCATGATCGTCACGGTCGGACGGTTCAAATCCGGAAAAACATCGACAGGGATTCGCGCAAGCTCCCAAAGCCCTCCACAAGCGCACACGACCGCCAGAAAAA
>JAJTEK010000101.1 GCA_021299695.1 Pirellula sp.
CGCGGTCGGTCTCGATGAGCTTGGAGATTGGCAAAAACCAACCGAGCTTCGTTGGATCTCGCTGCGGACGCTCGACGATCAACTCCACTCCCAGGTCGAGTTAGGTGCCCGCAGTCCGATTGCCGCCGAAGTCCTCGGGGGCCTGTGCCGCATCGACTATTTGGCTTGGGATCCATCGGCTAACGATTGGCTCATCGGTGGACCGGCCGGGAATCTTGCTGCGAGTCGACAAGGGGATTTGCTCCATCGCGAACTGAAACTCCCGCCGGTTCTGCTCGAGGATCTTTTGACGGTCTCGCATCATGTCCTCCATGCGCGTGGGGAGTTTGGGTGTTCGATCGATCCGGACCCTCAGCGGCTGATCGCCGCTTACCAAATGGCCAATGAAAAAGCCTCCATAAGGCTTCTGGCCCGCGACCCGGAGACTTGGTCTAACCAATGGAAGCAGAAGCTCGGTTTTCAACAAGCCAACATTGTAGGGATATCGCAGGATTCGCCGACCGGATACGCATTGTTGATCGCCGATGCCCATATGAAACGTTTGGCCTTTGGCCTCGAGACAAGCGTTCAGGGTTTGGCGAATTATTGGTTGGAATCCGACCGGCTCGGATATGCCCAAGAGCAATCGATGGTCCGATGGTGGTTTGCGATGTCGCAGTCTCGCATCGCTTTTGATCCCGAGGCGAGGATCTACCATTTCCAAGGCTCGAATGTTGAGGTTTTGAGCGAGAGGCAAATGATGCAAGCCGATGGGACACGCAAAGCGTCGGCGGCTCCGGACCGGGCTGCGGACGCTTTTGCCAAGAATTTCACAAGCCAATTCGAGGCATTGCAGAGGGCTTATCCGATCTATGGCCGACTGCGCCATATCTTCGACCTAGCCGTCGTGATGGAAATCGTTCGATCCGAGGCCTCAAAAATCCAATCACCGCCCTACAGAGTCCTGGGCAAGGGAGAGTACGTTCCTCACCTGGACGTTGCGCCGAGGCAAATCGACTCGATTGTCGCAACCCGCAAGCGCTCCGACGGAAGCATTTCGGCGATCGTCAGTGGCGGTGTATCGATCGAGCCGAAATCGGTCATGAGCAAACTCCGGCTCGATGTCGACTTGAAGAACCGTGTCTCCTGGGAGACCTCCCCTGGTGACCTCTCGGAATCGAAGTCGGCTTGGAATGTTGAAGCAAGGTTTTGGAAGTAACTCAATAAGCTGGAAAGAGCCCCTAATGCAAGGACGCGAGAAAACGGAGCGTTGGACTCATTCCGAGTCGTCCGCGCAAGACGCAAGCGACTCCGAGCAGGAGGGATCCGAGTTTGTTTCCCTCGAGGAGCTAGGGAGTCTCTACGCTAAGGCCTTGCACGGGGAGCAATCTCCATCGGAGGCTTCCAGGAGCCAACCTGTGGAGCAGCCATCAAATTTTGATTTCCATGGTGCGATCACGATTCAAGGCGAGACCGACGGAGTTCCAGTCTCCATCGGCTCGATCATCGAAGCGCTGCTTTTCGTCGGAACTCGAGATGGCCAAAGTGTGTCGCTTGAGCAATTGTCTGCCGCGATCAAAGAGTTTTCGCAGGAGGAGATTCTCCAAGGCATCGAGGTTCTGGGTGCGGATTTGGAAGTACAAAACAGCTCTGTGCGAGTCAGCAAGCATGCCGATGGTTTTCGGCTTTCTCTAGCGCCAGAGCTTGAGGCCAGCATCGAGGAGCTCAAATGGGGTGCCCCCAAGCAGGCCGTGCTATCGCAGCCGGCAATCGATTGCCTTTCGCTGGTGGCTTATCAGCCTGGAGTGCAACGAGAGGAACTCGAAGTCCAGCTCGGGCAGTCTGTGGGTGCAACGATCTCGCTTCTGCAGCGTAGGGGATTGATCATGTTCGAAGGGGGTGGGTACCACACGACCGGTCGCTTTTTGGAGATTGCGGGGATCGACACGCTCGAGGATTTGCCCAAGGCGGATGATTTATAAGCGGATGCTCCGTGCGTCCTCTCCGTAGGACAGGTTGGAAACCTGTCTTACGGAGAGGATGCAGGTCCAAGGGTACTGACGGCCACCGAGGAGCCTTGCAGGGCTGCGTGCAGGGATCGTTCGCGTTGTCTGGGGCGTCCATCTTGGGCCCAGCATTCGGCTTCGTAGGTCAACCGGTGGATCGCTTGTTCGACCCAATGACGATGCGCTTCGACCGCTTGTTCGTCGAGTTTGCGGGGGATCGACAACCGGGGTCCGAGGATCATGCGAGCGCGCGATCCGGGCATTGGGACGGCGAATCGATCCCAGGTCGGCGCGCGGTAGGGCCGGTCGTAACCGATGCCGACGGGGATGATGGGGACTTGGAGTAGCGAGCTGAGTTGGATGGATCCTGGGGCCAGGACTCTGCGGGGGCCTTTGGGTCCGTCTGGGGTGACGACTAGGCTGCTGTTTTGATGTTCTTTTCGGTATTGCAGGATCGCCTTGAGGCCACCTTTGGTGGACGAACCGCGGACGGTATGGTAGGCGAAGTCGCGCGCCATCCAACCGAGCCAGTTGGCATCTCGGTGTTGGCTCACAAGCAGGGTCATTCCGAAACGACTTCGGGTTACAAAGGGCAGGAGGATATTCTCGTGCCAGAACAGGTACAGAGCCGGTTGGGTGAAGCGTTCGGTCGTCACATCGGTGTCATCGGCGTAGTCGGCCAGTCTCGCATCGAGTGTTCGGACCAAGGCTTGAAGGAATTTCCCTGCCATGAAGGCGACCGGACGTAGGACTTGCTGACTCACTTGGAAATAGGCTCCTTGCCTCTACCTTCAGGTCGATAAACGTGGGCCGTCTGTGAAAAAATCTGGCTTGAGAATGGGTGGTCAAGCAAAATCGATTTTGACGGTACCGTGGAAGACATCGACGGCTGGTCCTGTCATGAAGACATGGTTGGAGGCTTGGTCCCAGCGGAGCATCAGATCGCCACCGGTAAGGTGATTGAGGATAGTCCGATCGGTACGTTCGGTTAGGACTCCGGCGACGCAAACGGCCGAGGCGCCGGTACCGCAGGCCCAGGTTTCCCCGGATCCACGTTCCCAGGTCCGCTGTCGGACTTCGCCTCGAGCTAGAATTTCGACAAATTCGACATTGGTTCGTTTTGGGAATCGCGGATCGTTTTCGATCATTGGACCGATGCCCAACACTAGTTCGTCGTTTAATTCGGGCACAAAGATCACGCAGTGGGGGTTTCCCATCGAGACGCAGGTTCCGAAGAGCGTATGGCCTTTGTATTCCAATTTGTGGTTGACCACCGGCTCGTCAGGAGATCCCAGGTAGGTGGGAATTTGGCTTGCGAGCAGTCGTGGTTGTCCCATATCGACGGTGACTTGATCGACCAGACCTTGGGAGAATTGGAGATCCAGATCGAGAACACCGGCACCGGTTTCGATCTTGAGTTGGGGTTTCGATGCGATTTTGGAATCATGCACGAACTTGGCAACACATCGGATCCCGTTGCCACACATTTCCGATTCGCTTCCGTCGGCATTGAACATGCGCATTTTGGCATCGGCGACTGAGGAAGGGAGGATCAGGATGACTCCATCGCCACCGATGCCGAAGCGTCGGTGGGACAGTTCGACGGCTAGGCGTGTGAGATCTTCGGGCAGGGATTGCGAGAAGCCTTGGATGTAGACGTAGTCGTTACCAGCGCCGTGCATTTTCGTGAACGCGAGTTCCATCACGTGAACCCCTTTTGGATTGGTGGGAAAGTCAGAGTCATTGGGGGGACATTATGCTAAGTTCGTTTAAGGATTCCTAGACGAGCTGTAAAAAGCAAGAAACGCTCTAGACGCGAGCGTCTACAGCGTTTCTTGAGGGGTTGGATTGGTGATGGTTTGAGGGCGGGAGGTTCGGCTAGCCGACGACTTCTTTAATTTTTTGGAGGAAGTGATCTCCGCCATCCTTGCTGAGTTCCTTGGCGTGTTTTTCAGCTTTCTTGACATCGGTGTATTCGAACACGGCGACGCGTTTGAGGTGTTGGTTGAAGACCCCCCAGTAGAGCTTGACCCGTGGTTCGGCAGCAGGCTTACGGGTCCGTTTTGGTTTGGCGACTACCGGAGTTTCGGAGGTTTCGGTGGTTTCTGCGGTCGAATCGGCGGCGGCTGTGGCCTTCTTCGGCTTCTTTGCGTTACTAGCACTTGGCATGGGAGGCTCCCTGAAAATAAGGAAGAAAGCAAAAAGGTGAGCTGTCGTCTTTGGGTGATTTTCGTCGAGGATCAGCTTGATTGAAATTATAGTCCGAACGGTCCAGTTCCGATATGGTTTATTTGGAACTTGTTAAGATATTCCCGTCGCGAAAGCTAGCAAAACCCTTGGGTTTTTATAGGTTATCGAGCCGCAATGGGCCCCAAGGGAGGGGGTTTAGGTGGGGCAATCGGCATTAAGGAATTGTCATGTTTGGGTCGGGGCTCGTGCTCGTCATCGAACTCGTCGCGTGCATGGCATCGACGCGACTTGCGTTACGGCCCACAAACCGCCGTTCCCCAACTCGCGGATCATGCTCCTTATCTCCGTTCGCCTATCCATTACCAAATTCCAGCCCGAGCAGCGCGATGTCCAAAGATGGAATGATACGATTGCATGCTCGATCGAGCACGGAGCACGAAAAACAGCCAGAACAAACCCATGCAACGAAGTGGCCGGTAGGCTGCTCTCAATTTTAGAAACGCCAATGACTGCCACTCGGTGATGGTTGCCGTCAGCCCATGGGGCGGGGTTGGAATGGGAGGTGGAGGAAGGAGCCGCAGGTCAGTTGTGCTTTTTCGACCAGGCTATCGAGTTCGATCCATTCGTTTGGGCTGTGGAGGCCATCGCCACGGGGGCCGAGGGTATCGAGGTTGGGCAGTCCCAGGGCTTGGAGTTTGTTCCCGTCGCTTGCGCCACCGGATTGCTTCCAGCTTAGGCTCAGGCCTAGATCCGCTGCGGCTTTTTCGACGCATGTCTGGATCTGTTGGGTTGCATGGTCGTGGATTTTTGCAGGGGCATGGATTCCGCCATGGATTTCGACGCGGTAGCCGAGTTGTTCTTGATTGTATTTCTGTGCCAGTTGGTTCAAGTGGTTTTCGATCCACTGCTGGTCCTGTGCGTCTGCGATACGGACGTTGACTCTCAGGACGGCCGTATCGGGTACGACGTTGACGGCATTGCCACCGCGAAGTCGTCCGATGTTGACTGTGACGTTTGGGCGTTGGCCGTTGAGGAGATCGATTTGGCAGGCTAGGCGACAGCAGTGGGCGATCGCGTTTCGGCCTTCGTGGAAGTTCCTTCCGGCGTGCGCTGATTTTCCTCGGACGATCAGGACAAAGGTCCCTGTCCCTTTGCGGGATTGGACCAGGCTGCCATCGGCTAGGGTTGGCTCAAAGAGGAAAGCGGTTTGGAAATCGCGGGCGATCGATTCCCACATGCCGAGGGAGCTTGGCGAGCCGATTTCTTCATCGGGGGTCAGGATCAGCGACAGGCCGACATCCTTAAGCGGGGCGAACTTTTCGAGTGCCATTGCCGCGTAGCGCATCACGACGATCCCCCCTTTGGCATCGATGACACCTGGTCCACGGAGGATATTGTTTGGTAAAAGTTCGCAAGTTTGAAACGGGTCCTCTTGGCTGTAGACCGTATCGTAATGGATGGTCCATAGGCAGCGAGGGGCGTTGGGGTTCCCTAGATCCCATCGCAAGGCCGGGCCAGTGGCACAGGTCGTTTGGGACCCGGCGTCATCGAGGATCGAGTAGGTAGGCAGATCGAGCCTTTGGCATGGTATACCAAGGGGAGCGAAGAAACGTTCGAGCCAACCGGCGGCACGTTTTAATCCTTCGAGGTGATCGGATCCGGAGTTGATATTGCACAACTCGATTAGGTCGTGAGTCATCGCGTCGGATTGGTCGGCGAGCCAAAGGTTTCCTTGCCAGGACTTGGTGGTCATGAAATCGGCCTTGGTGGGAATGGATCCAAAAAAAAAGGGGCTAGACTCTGTAAGGTAAGAGTCTAGCCCCGATCCGAATTTGTTGTTCGCGAATCGAGGGTTACTTGGAAGTCAATTCGAATTTGATTTGGTCGGTCCCGGTATCGGGCACAGTCACTTTGAGACCCGAGGATGCGATGCTGGCGTATTGCATCGGCAGTTCGTTTCTCAGGTTGATCGTGATGGGTTCGTCGTCGGAGGCTCCGGGTTTTTTATCTCCCATGACGGACTTGGAAATCTCGACACGGTATTCACCGGGCAGGGCCCCGGTCTTCCCTTTGTATTCGGCCATGATCACTCTCATGACGAATTTGCCTTGGGCGTTGGTATTGCCCACGGCATGGTAAGGGTGTTTTTCGGAGAGGAACGACACGGTAGCATTCTCGACGGCCGTCCCGTCGAGCGTGACGATTCCTTCGGCCTTGACGATTGTCGGGAGTTTTTTCCCGTTGCAGGCCAAGGGGAGAGCAACGAGGCAAAGCAGGACGATAGGGAGTTTCAGGAGCAGTCGTTGGTGCATGAGCGAGTTCATCCATCTCGAGAGGTTGTAGGGTTCTACGGCAGGCTAGCCGTATCGAGTCAGTCAATCATCACTCGTAATCGACGGGGGTTTCACCGCCGGACTTCGAGCCTAGGGCTCCCCATACGCCGTATGGGCTTTGACCTGAAGCGATGGTAGGAGCGATCGCTCCGAGGTTACCCGAGTCGATTCCATCGCTCAGGAAGCGAACGGAGCCATCTCCGAGGGCGATTTGAACTCCGCCGCCGTGTTCGCTCGTCGGAGTCCAGATGCCTGCAAACCAGTGCGGGGAAACCGATCCGGTGCCGACCATGCAAACGGCGTTGTTTGGTGGTAGGATCGTCGAGACTCCATTGAAGTAGGCATTTCCGGCCCAAGCTCGGTATCCTGGGAGGGTGTCACCGGTAAAGAGCAACGCTGGATTGATGTACTCTCGGCCGTTGATCAACTGGGCTTTGCAGCTCAGGGGTGCGTAGGTTGCAGGATCGGCGGCGATCAGGGCTACGGTGCCTTTGGTGTTGATGATGTTCGGCCGTTGACGTTCGCCGAGCATCATGGTGTTGCTCAGTCCGTCGCGAACGTCACCGAGTCGGTGGTAGGAGGCACGACCGAACATCCCGCGGTTGAAGATCGGTCGTTTTTGGAGTGCCAGCGGCAAGTCGTTTCGTTCCTCGACGCCGTTGGGGGTGACTTGGGACTGCGCCATATTGTCCCCAACGCAAAAAGCGTAGCTGGTCAAGCCACGATTGCGACCTGCGTTGACTGGTTCATCGGTACCGCTGTCGCTGGGGCACTCGAGCCAGGGAACTCGAGTTCGATAGGCAGCATTGCCGTTCCAGGGTTCGAGTCCAAATCCGTTGTTGAGGCTGTTGATTCGTTCGAAGAGTGTGTTGCTCTCGAGGTATGGCAAGATAGCCCACCAACCGCTCATGCAAAAACGTTGGTGGGTTTGTACCACGTTCCCATTACCGGCTTGCAGCGAGGGAAGTTTCTTAAAAGCCGACTCGTAATTCAGCACCCCTAGGGCTTGCTGTTTCATATTGTTGCTGCACTGCATGCGGCGTGCGGCCTCTCGGGCAGCTTGGACCGCAGGGAGCAACAGACCGACCAGAATACCGATGATCGCGATAACGACCAAAAGTTCGACGAGGGTAAACCCTCGGGAGATGTGTTTGCGCATAAATAGACCCCAGAAAAGAAGGCGTAAAGGAAAATAAGACCCCGTAGCTTGTATTTATTTAACTTTTGTGTTAGGTCAAGTCAAGTTGGAGCGACCCGGTTCATTCGAATTTCCAAAGAAAATCTTGATGGATCAGGTCCGCTCAAGCTTGAGAATTCGATTAGTTTTACGGATTGAAGTTCCCTTGGGGATCGGGGAAACCCGGTGAAAGGAAGTGGAACATCTGGCTAGAGTCCGATGAGAGATAGGCCAGCTAAGAGATAGGCCAGCTAGAGGAACCGGCAACGGGAGAGACTTATCGGAGAAAGATGGACTGTGGGTCTTGAGCGTTGCTCAGACGCGGTCTTGGCGCCGTCCGACGGATCGTTGTTTGGCGCAGGCATCGCAGATGCCTTGGATGATCAAGCGGTGGTCTTTGACTCGGAATCGGTGGGTGCGGGCGACTTGGTCTCTCAAACGGACGAGTTCTTCGCTGGTGAATTCGATCAGTTGCCGGCATTTGGTGCAGTACAAATGGTCGTGTTCGGGATAGCCGTAATTCAATTCGTACATGCTTCGGCCATCGAGTTCGAAGCGGTGGAGGAGTCCTGCGTCAACGAATTCCTTGAGGGTTCGGTAGACAGTTGGCCGCGAGACGTAGTGATCCGAACCTCGCGAGGGGAGTTGTTCGATCAGCAGATCGGCGTCGAAATGCTCGTGTCGGTTGAAGACCTGATCGAGCAGGAACTTTTTCTGCGAGGTATTTCGCAGTCCGCGACTCTGGAGGAATTCCTCATAGCGCTCCAGGGGGGTCATAGAAACCTTGACCGCCTGGAGTGGCTCGTTTAGGGGTTTAGGATGGTTTGGCATGTTCGCGGGTCGCTGAGGCTCTACACTCCCTGGACTGCGATTACTATAACTGGGCGATGTGAGTTGACGAGAGAGGGGCGCGGATGAATTACGAATTCGAGGGGAAGCTTCTGGTATTTCGGGTGCTGATCCCGCTTGCACTGGGTGCTTTTTTCAGTTTGTTGGATGCTCGGTCCGGCCGAAAGGGGCTTTTGGGTTGCGTTTTGAGTTGTCTGGTTCTTTGGGTTGCATTTGCGATTTCGGATTTCGGTTCTCGGGGGCTTTTGAATTGGGGGCTCTTGATGCGGACCGATGGGATGGACTCGAGCCCTGGGAGCGTTGTTGGCCCAGGGAGCGTTGTTGGCCCAGGGAGCGTTGTTGGATGGGAGGCCAAAGAGCCTTGGATGCACTGGGTTTGGGTGGCTCCTTTGGCCATGACGCTGTGGATGGTGTTGCGTTTGAATTTGGTCGGTTGGATTTTGGGCCGTCGGTATCGGGCCGAAGGCCAACTAGAGACCGGCTCGAGGTCCAGGCCGGTGGTGCGTTTGGTCGAGGCGATCTATTGGTTAATGGCGATCGCTTGGATGAGTTTCTCGATGTTTCCCGTCGGGGAGGGCTACGCGCAGCAGGCAATGAAGTTTGGGTATCTTGGCGTTTTGACCTGGGTCGCTTCGGTCCTCAACGCCGGTCTGATAGTCGAGCGAGCGGGGGTTTCCCAGAGCCGATGGTTTCGATGGGCGCTGGTCGTTCAGTTCGGGTGCGTTGCGGCGGTGGTTTTGCAGAGCTACGCATCGCTTGGGGAGAATGGGTGATTTTTTGTGGTGCGTTCATGACCGGAGCGGTAGGTTTCAGTGCGGTAGGTTCCAGTGCGATGGGTCGGAACGACTCGGCTGAGAACGGCTGGGTGGGGGCCCACGACGTGGCCCTCGGTACGCTGATGAGTTTTGCGGCAGTCGCGGGTTTGAGTCTCTCGCAGGCTTATGCTTGGAACCCTTTGCCACTTTGGTTGTTCGGGGTGCTTGCCATGGGGCCTTCGATCATGGCGGTTGTCGATATGGGGCTTGCTAGGAGCGGCCGAGGCTCAGCGTGGCGACGGCTCGTGGGGTTTCTGGTTTTGCTGCTTTTGGAAATGGGGCTTGTTTATTTTTTTGTGTTACGAACCGAGCCACAATGGTGAGCTTCGGGGCTGCGCTCGGGAGGAATCCACTCGGGAGGAATCCACTCGGGAGGAATCCACTCGGGACGTTGCGATTTTCCATCGTCAGGTGGGGCGATCGGGCGAGTTCGTCAGTTTTGCGGGTGGGTTGGACACCAAAGGTTGCTTGATCGAGCTCGAAAAAAATCGGGCGATCGGTTAGGATAGCTGGTATCTATGAGGCTCCTGAGAAAACTTAAAAGCTGGTTCTCCTTTCGGCTGACGCATTACTACCTGATCCACTTTGCGCTGTTGCTTTCGTTTGGCTGGATGGCGATGGGGGGGGTGGGTCTGTTGGTAGCTTTTTGGGTCGTGCTGCTTTGGTTTTCGGCATGGCAACGTCCGATGCGTCCGGAGTTTTTCTTGCTTGCGGGTTTTGGGCTTTTGGCAGCGGCAAGATTTCTGCCTAGCGGAATGTGGGATAATATTTTTTGGCTCTTTGGCTTTTTGCTCATCGCAGCGAGTCCCCTGATCGACTTCATTTCACCGACATTTCGCAATGGCTAAGATCGCTCATGCCCAGTTCGATTCGTCGGTTTCGGAGGCTTCTGTGGAAGGGACTTCGGCCGTGGAGATCTCGAGTCCCAAGAGGCGTACGAGCATCGATGTGCTTCGAGGGATGGTGATGTTCTTGATGCTCGCCGAGGTTCTCCATTGGGAGCAGCTCTTGGCTGTCTCAGGGGGTTTTTCGGAGCCTGTGCAAAGGGTCCTCGGGTGGATCGTCTTCCACACCTCGCACGTGCAGTGGCGAGGCTGTTCGTTGCACGATATGATCCAACCGGTGTTCTCGTTTTTGGTTGGAACTTCGCTTGCTTTTTCTTACACCAAGCGGGTTAAGGAGGGGCAATCTTGGCAAGGAATGCTCATGCATGCGTTAGCAAGGAGCGTGACCCTGATCCTGCTTGGGATTTTCTTGAGGAGTTTAGGCAAGCCCCAGACGAATTTCACCTTTGACGATACGCTCACTCAAATTGGGCTTGGATATGGCTTTTTGTTTCTCTTCGGTGGTTCCAAGCAGCTTGTAGTTGGGCTAGGAATCCTGGGCATATTGAGTTCGTATTGGTTGCTCTTTGCGCTCTACCCTTTGCCACCGGCGTCGTTTGATTATCCTCGCGTGGGTGTACCTGATACATGGCAGCACCATGCCACTGGTTTTGCGGCCCACTGGAACAAAAACAGCAATGCGGCTTGGGCGTTTGACGTATGGTGGATGAATCTGTTTCCGCGTGAAAAGGCTTACCTCTATTCCGGGGGTGGATATTGCACGTTGAGTTTCATCCCGACCCTCGGAACGATGCTCCTGGGGCTACTGGCGGGCAACTGGCTTCGAGAAGACTCGAAAGCGGGGCGTCGCAATTGGTGTTTTTTGGCAACGGCAGGGATATGTCTTGCGGGGGCTTGGGCCCTAGATGCTTCGGGCGTGTGCCCGTTGGTCAAGCGGATTTGGACACCGAGTTGGGCGTTGTGGAGTGGCGGCATCTGTTTTCTTTGGCTCTTGGTGCTTTGCTGGATCCTAGACGATGCTCGGTACACTCGTTGGTCGTATTTCTTTCGGGTGATAGGGGCCAACTCGATTGTCGCCTACGTGATGAGTTGGACGATCGAATCGTGGGTTGGCCAAGCTATAGAGAGGCATTTTGGGTTTGCGATTCGGGGGTTGGTCCCTGAGGCCTATCGCACCTTTGTGCTCGGATGGCTGATTCTGTTGGTTTTTTGGTTGATTCTCGATTGGCTCTTTCGGCGGAAGGTCTTCGTGAGGATCTAAGCGCACCGTCGGTTACTATTCGAATTCCTAATCGCGTTGTTGGTCGGCAGGGACGATTCGGGTGGATTCTTTGGGGCCTGACGAAACTAGCCGGGTGGTTATACTTGAGTAGGTTAATCTGCGCAGAATCGATCGGTTAATCGGTCGGCTGGCAAGCGGTTGCGCACCGACTTGGGAAATTCCTTAAAGATCACACAGGAAAGATCACACAGGACAACGAAATGAAGAATCGGTTTCTATTGGCACTTTTGTCGGGAATGACGTTTCCGGCGGTGGTTTTTTCAGCAGACGGGGTGAAGCTAGGGGATCCTAGTTTGACGGCCGGGGTACCGGGCACCGGAGCTTTGACTCCGAGCGATGTGAGGACATACCTGTCGAATCCTGCCAATCACTCCGTTTTGAGTGTTGAGTTGCCCGATGGGCTAGCGGCTGGCAAGGAGGCGATTTACATCCCCGAGAACAATCCGTTGACGCGGGCGAAGGTGGAGCTTGGTCGACAGCTTTATTTCGACAGGCGATTATCGAAGGACGCGACGGTCAGTTGTGCCGATTGCCATAGTCCGTCGGCTGGATATGGAGCGCACACGCAGTTTGGGGTGGGGGTCAAGGGTCAGACTGGTGGTCGCAATTCCCCGACGTCGTTCAATCGGATCTTGAGCAAGTCCCAGTTTTGGGATGGTCGGGCAGCGGACCTTGAGGCCCAAGCCGTCGGGCCGATTGCCAATCCGATTGAGATGGGCAACACCCACCAGGGAGTGGTTTCTTTTTTGACTTCCAACGAAGTCTACAGGCTACAATTTGAGAAAGTATTCGGAGCGGCCCCGAACATTGACAATGTTGGCAAGGCGATTGCGGCCTTCGAGCGAACGATAGTCACCGGTACGAGTCCGTACGATGCTTACGAACCGCTTCGCAAATTCGAGGAAGCTTTCGAAGAGCAGCTTGAGGATCTCGAGGATTTCAAGAAGGAAGACCCATCGAACTTTGCCAAGTATGAAGGGTTAAAGTCCAAGAGCGATGCGAATCCGATGAGCGAGTCTGCCAAGCGTGGTCGGGATTTGTTCTTCAGCACCAAATCGAACTGTTCGGCGTGTCACGTAGGCGCGAACTTTACCGACGAGCTTTACCACAACCTAGGAGTCGGCATGGCTTCTGAGAAGCCAGATCTTGGGCGATTCGATCAGACCAAGCTTGAGAAAGACAAGGGTGCGTTCAAGACACCGACGTTGCGAAACATCGAGCTCAATGCACCCTACATGCATGATGGGAGTCAAAAGACGCTCGAAGAGGTCGTCGAGTGGTATGCCAAGGGTGGTCATCCGAATCCTTACTTGAGCGACAAGATCAAGAAGCTCGAACTTTCCGAGCAGGACAAGACCGACTTGGTCGAGTTCATGAAGGCATTGACAGGTCCATTGCCGGTGGTCAACGAGGGACGATTGCCCCAGTAGTTCTTGACATGTTTGGATGATTGAAAACAAAAAAAATCGGCTCGCTTTCGCGAGCCGATTTTCATTTCGCTGTACCTTAACCCTACCAGACCGATTCGTGATTAACGAACACGGGTGCTGCTAGCTTGAATGATACCGCGATTGGTGTTCAGGTAGGCGTGAGGATCGACTACTGGAGCTGGAGCAAGGGATGGAGCGGCAGCAGGGACGCTTCCGCAGGAGCTGCAACCCGAATCACAAGCAGCAGCATCGCAGCTCGACTTGCTCTTGAAAATCTTTCCGAGCAGACCGCAAGAACGCTTCTTAGCTCCGATTCCGCCATCGCATCCGGCAGCACCGCTGCAAGGATCGTTAGCAGCGATTTCGGCGCCGCAGGAAGGACCTTTACCGAAAAGACCGTTTCCGCATCCGCCGGCGATTTCAGCGCCGCAGGAAGGACCGGTTCCGCAACCGCCAGCGACTTCAGCACCGCAGCTAGGAGCGACTGTTTCGCTACCGCAGCTAGGAGCCGACTTCGCAGCATGCTTAGCAGCCAAGCGAGCGTGCATGTTAGCAGCGGCGCTGTGGATGCGAGCCATCTTCTCGACGTGAGCTGCATGAAGTTTGCACTTCAGGCCTTTGAGACCATCCAAGACTGGAGTGCGGCAGACGTTTGCTGGTCCGCAAGCAGCAGCTTCGACGCCGCAGCTTGGTCCGACGATTCCGCCGTTATTTCCTGCACAAGGATCGCAAGCTCCGGCGATTTCGGTACCGCAGCTAGGAGCACGCCTGTTGCCGAGAAGACCGCAACCGGCCTTGCCAGCACCAATACCTGCACCAGCACCGGCACATGGATCGCAAGCTGGAGCTGCGATTTCGGTACCGCAGCTTGGGCCGCTTGCACAGCCAGCCATTTCGGCTCCGCAGCTTGGATCTACGACCGAGGTGTCGCAGCAGGAGCTCTTGGCTCCGACGCCGTTACCACCCAAGAGGCGATGGATCAGGTCACCACCGAAGCTTTGTCCGCTAAGGCATGCACCCAAAACCACCGAACTAACAATAATGTTCCACTTCATCTAGACTAACTCCCTATGTACATTGGGTCACTGACTACCACCAACATTCGAAAGCATGACGGAGTTGAGACCGGTTTCGGCGTACGAAGTCGTCGCCGAAACCGCCCTCTACTGGTGCGGCTCCAAGACCACCGCTTGCGCGATTGTCTTTGTGACTTCGTAGGCCCCATTTCCTTCGGCACGATCCATCCGTACTTGGACCGTTACCAACCATGCGTTTCAAAATGCTCCAATCCAAAATGAGGATTGGATCCGGGGTAGTTGCCGGCCGAGCCATCCATAGACTCGATCAGTTCTGGGCCACCGGCAATATCGAGAACCTTCCTACCAGGCTACGGATTGAAGTCTGGTAAGATGGGTCGACAAGGAAACTATCGGCCGAGCGATGAAAATAGCTTGAACCCCCTGTCCCATTTTCCGGAAAATGAAGGTGGGAAAGAAGTTACGTAAACTCTAACGCGCAGCGAAGGTATGCGGAATGATGCGGAAAAGACGGCTTATAAACCGCCTAAGTTACCAAGTTAGACGGATTTTTTTACCGATGCGGTACAACCGTCAAAGTCGCTAGAATGGAGAGCTGGAGTGCCGTTGCCCCAACATGAAAGACTCGATGAGAATTACTTACTTGACCGCAGGCGCTGCCGGGATGTTTTGCGGTTCCTGCATGAACGATAATGCCGTAGCCAAGGAGTTGATCAAGGCTGGGCATGACTGCGTTCTGATGCCTGTTTACACCCCGATCCGCACCGATGTCGAGGACATGAGTGTCGACCGAGTGTTTCTCGGAGGCGTCAATGTTTACCTATCCCAAAAGATCCCCTTGATTCGCTATCTGCCTCGATGGATCGTCGGCTGGCTTGATCACCCTTGGGTGATCAAGGCTTTGACCTCCAAGGCAGGAAAGACAAGCCCTGAGTTGTTGGGTCAGTTGGCCATCAGCATGCTCGATGGACTCGAGGGGAATCAGAAGCAAGAGTTCGAGGACTTGCTGAGGTTTCTCCAGACGAGCATTCGGCCCGAGAAGGTTCTTTTGACCAATTTGCTCATCGGTGGAGTGATCCCTCAAATGGCATCGAACGCCGATGTTTGGGTCATGCTTCAGGGGGACGATATTTTTTTAGACTCCCTGAGCGTTTCCCATCGAGCCCAAGCGGTCGAGCGGATGAGACGGCTTGTCGCGTCGGCCAAGGGATTCATCTGCCACTCGCAAGCCTATGCGCAGAGCATGCAAAGTCTTCTTGGAATTCCGGAATCCAAAATGCATGTCGTTCCCTTAGGGGTAGCGACCGAGGACTTCATCGATAGGTCTGCGAGTCGGTCTAAGCTTCGTAGAGACGACCAGTTGATACGCCTCGGGTACTTAGCGCGCATGGCACCTGAGAAGGGGCTTCATCTTCTTGTCGATGCTTTCATCGAGCTTCGCCGGCATAAGAAGTTCAGCGATGTGCGACTTTCGATGGCTGGCTGGATGGGTCCCCAGCATGCCATGTATTGGAAAGAGCAACAGGCCAAGCTTCATCGAGCGGGTCTTGACGGTCAGTGGAGCTATGCCGGTACGGTCGATCGAGCTGAAAAAGTTGCCTTTCTCGAGAGCCTCGATCTGTTTTGCGTGCCGACGACCTATGCCGATCCCAAGGGTATATTTCTGCTTGAGGCCGTCGCCTCTGGGCTTCCTTATGTCATGCCGGAGCATGGCGCATTTCCGGAGCTTCATCGGCGGATTACCAAGTCTGCCGATGGAGCGGCGATCGGCCAGTTGTATCCACAGGGCGCGTTTGAGGGGCTCGTCATGGCCCTCGAGAAGGCCCTCGAGAAGGCCCTCGAGTCGGTCCAGGAGCGGTCTGTGAAACGGGAGCCTGCAAGCCCCTTGGTCCTGGCCGAGTTGGACATTGCCATGCATACCAAGCGTCTTGTCGCGGTACTGCAGGGAAAATCGAGTTTCGATTGACCCGAATCGCAAACCTCAAGCTCGGATTCGTGTAGGCGATCCGACGCGATTCGCTATAATTCTGCGTTTTCAGCCGGTCGACCCGGTCAACCCCTTGTGTGCTACGCATGAACAGCTCGCAGTCCTACGACACCAAACGCCCCGAGTCATCTGGCTATTCCGCAGACGCATTGCAAAACGAACGCGTGCTGGTTTTGGACTTCGGTTCTCAATTCGCACAGCTCATCGCAAGGCGAGTCAGGGATCAGAATGTCTACTGCGAAATTGTCAGGCATGACATTTCGGCTCAGACGGTGCTGGCTCGAAAGCCCGCAGCGATCATTTTCTCTGGTGGTCCTTCGAGCGTTTACGATTCGGCGGCACCGGCATGTGATCCTGCGATTTTCGATCTTGGGATTCCGATTTTGGGGATCTGTTATGGAATGCAGTTGACGGCCCATAGTCTTGGGGGCGCGGTGCAGGCATGTCCGGCCCGGGAGTATGGTCGGGCACGTTTGTCGATTGGTAACATGGAAAAGTTGTTTGCGGGGTTTCCCGCTCAGATCGACGTATGGATGAGCCATGGCGACCAGGTCGATCGACTACCTGAGGGATTTGAGACCATTGCAGGTACAACGACTTGCCCGCATGCGGCGATCAAGCATCAGAGCAAACCGATTTACGGGATTCAGTTCCATCCCGAGGTATCCCACACGGCCTTGGGTGGAACGTTGATTCACAACTTTTTGTACAATGTCGCCGGATGCCAGGGGCGATGGCATTTATCGAACTTTGCTGAGCAGACCATATCTCAGTTGCGTCAGAAGATTGGATCGGACCGAGTCATTTGCGGGCTGTCCGGGGGGGTGGATTCCTCGGTCACGGCGGCTTTGCTTTACAAGGCGATCGGTCCGCAATTGACATGTATTTTGATCGACAACGGTTTGTTGCGAAAAGACGAGCAAGCGGCCGTCATCGGCGAGTTCACCGATCATTTCCAAGCCGATCTGCGGGTAGTCCATGCAGGTCAACGGTTCTTGAGTGCGTTGGCGGGAATCCGCGACCCGCAGGAGAAGCGGCGTAGGATTGGCCATGCCTTCATCGATTGCTTCAAGGAGGAGGCCCAAAAGATCAACGGTGCCAGGTATTTGGCACAAGGAACCTTGTATCCCGACGTGATTGAGAGTGGGGCGGCCCCGGACGGACCGGCAGCGACGATCAAGCTTCATCACAACGTCGGTGGGCTTCCCGAACAGCTCGGATTCGATCTGGTCGAGCCCCTTCGCGATCTGTTCAAGGACGAGGTTCGCAAGCTCGGTATTGAGCTTGGACTGCCTGAGCATCTGGTATGGCGGCATCCGTTTCCCGGCCCGGGCCTTGCGGTCCGATGCCTCGGTGAGGTCACCGAAGCGAAGCTTGATGTGCTTCGGGAGGCCGACGAGATTCTCATCGGTGAAATCAAAAACGCCGGTTTGTACCGAGAGACCTCCCAGGCCTTTGTCGTATTGCTTGAATCTCAAAGCGTCGGGGTCATGGGCGATTCGCGCACGTACGAGAATGCCGTCGCGGTCCGTTGCGTCAACACCGATGATTTCATGACCGCCGACTGGAGTCGGCTACCTTACGACCTGCTGGCCCGAGTCTCGACTCGGATTATCAACGAGGTCCGAGGCGTCAACCGCGTCTGTTATGACATCAGCTCCAAACCCCCAGCAACCATCGAGTGGGAATAGCCAACAACGGATATTTATGAACCGGCAATACATTTTCCAGATTGAAAAGCTCACCAAGCGTCACGGTCAAAAAGAGGTCCTCAAGGACATATGGTTATCGTTTTACCCTGGGGCCAAGATCGGCGTTCTGGGGTCCAACGGTGCTGGTAAGAGTACCTTGCTGCGAATCATGGCGGGCATCGACAAGAACTTTGACGGTACGGCCCGACTATCCAATGGCTTTACCGTAGGTTACTTGTCCCAAGAGCCACAGCTCGATGCCCAAAAGAACGTGCAGGGGAATGTCGAACAAGCCGTTGCACCGAAGCGAAAGATCCTTGATCGTTTCAATGAAATCTCTGGGCTTCTCGGCGAGGTGACCGATGACAAAGAGATGCAAAAACTCTGCGATGAGATGGCCAAGCTCCAGGACATCATCGACGCTCAGAATCTCTGGGAGCTCGATCGCCAGGTCGAAATGTCGATGGATGTAATGAATTTGCCGCCGGGGGATGCGGATGTAACGAAGCTCTCCGGGGGGGAGCGTCGGCGCGTGGCCCTTTGCAAATTGTTGCTCGAGCAGCCCGATCTGCTTTTGCTCGATGAGCCGACGAACCACTTGGATGCCGAAGCCGTCCATTGGCTCGAACAGCATCTAGCGCAGTACCCTGGGACGGTTGTAGCCGTGACGCACGACCGCTATTTCTTGGACAATGTCGCTCAATGGATCCTTGAACTCGATCGCGGATCGGGGTTTCCGTTCGAGGGCAATTACACCTCTTGGTTGGAGCAAAAGCAGAAGCGATTGCAGATCGAGCAAAAGTCGGCCGTCGCGAGGCAGAAAACACTCGATCGGGAGCTCGAATGGATCCGATTGTCGCCACGAGCAAGGCAAGCCAAGAACAAAGCGCGGATCAGCGCCTACGAACAACTTGCAGCTCAGCAATTCGAGGAGCGACCCGACGAGCTGGAAATCCAAATTCCGCCCGGGAAGCATCTTGGGGAAGTCGTCGTCGAGGCCAGCGGAGTCTCGAAGGCTTTTGGGGATCGAGTGCTCTTTGACAACCTCGAGTTCCGTTTACCCCCTGGGGGGATCGTTGGCGTGATCGGACCGAACGGGGCGGGCAAAACCACCTTGTTTCGAATGATGATTGGCCAGGAAACCCCGGACAGTGGAACGATTCGAGTGGGTGATACCGTAGAGCTCGGATATGTCGATCAGTCCCGCGATTCCTTGACCGCAACGAACACGCTGTTCCAAGAAATCTCCGGAGGGGTCGATTGGCTCGACATGGGCGGAAAGCGGCTCAACTCGCGGGCTTACGTCTCGAAATTCAACTTCAAGGGGACCGACCAAGAGAAGAAGGTCGGGGATCTCTCTGGCGGGGAGCGCAACCGAGTGCACTTGGCCAAGCTCTTGCGTCGGGGTTGCAATGTGCTGTTGCTTGACGAACCGACCAATGACTTGGATGTCGATACCCTCCGTGCTTTGGAGGAAGCCATTTTGAACTTCGCCGGTTGCGTCGTTGTGATCACCCACGATCGCTGGTTTTTGGATAGGATCGCGACGCATATCTTGGCCTTCGAGGGAGATGGCTATGTCCATTGGTGCGAAGGCAATTTCCAGACCTATGAGGAGCAACGCAAGCAGCGGCTTGGGATTTCAAGCGATGAGCCGCAGCGTTTCCGATACCGAAAATTGACCAATTGAATCTTGGGGGGCATCGAGTCCCGCTAAAACTTCTGCTAATTTGGTACAATTGCGACTTCCATTCGCTTACACCTTCTTTTTCTACTAGTCCTCTTGAAAGGCGCAACGAACATGAATCCATTCGATATTCTTACGGAAATACTCAATGCTGGTGCAGCCGCGCAACAACCCCAGGGTGGTGGGCAACGTCGGCAGGCTCCTTCGGGTGCCGATATCTTGAAGGACATTCTCGGAGGCGGTCCAGCCGCTGGGCGCGATAGCTCGACCTCTGGCGGTGTTCAATTCCCAGGCGTTTTGAAAGAAGGCAGGGGTGCCAACGGCAAAGCACCCTCGGCATCCGAATTGGAAGACATGCTCGGTGTTGGGAACAAGTCGGCCCCGGCTCCGACCCAGCAGCGTCAACAAGTTCCCTCGGGCAACTCGGGCAACCCTG
Source organism: Pirellula sp. (assembly GCA_021299695.1). Classification (GTDB taxonomy): domain Bacteria; phylum Planctomycetota; class Planctomycetia; order Pirellulales; family Pirellulaceae; genus JBKCUI01. Next base: position 19,745 of record JAJTEK010000101.1, read on the forward strand.
GTGGATCGACCGACATTTTTGGGCAACCTCAGCCCAAGCAAGCTCCTCCCCAGTTATCCCAAGCCGAACAAGAGCAGATGGTCTTTTTGATCCGCGCGATGATCTATGCCGGAAAGGCTGACGGCCGGATCGATGCCAAGGAGCAGCAAGCGATCCTCGAACGCATTGGCAATACCAACGAGTCGACCGTTCAATTCCTGCGTCATGAGTTCGCCAATACGACGAGCGTTCGCGATTTCGCTTGGACGGTCCCATTGGGGATGGAAGCTGCCGTTTATGCATCTTCGCTTTCGACCATCGATGTCGACACCAAGGAAGAGATCGAGTACCTTCGCGAACTGGCCCATGGACTGCGTTTGCAGCCAAAGCTCTGCAATCAGATCCATCAGCAGTACGGGGTCAAACCGATTTTCTAGTCGTCAAACCAGCATCAGTGCCTTATACCCAAGTCAAGCATCGTGTCTCATCCAGCGGAAAACCCAGATTCACACCACCACAAGAACTTCATCGAAACCGAAGTCGAAAAAGACTTTGGGACCAAGGAGTCCTTGCAGGGCAGGAAGATTCAGACCCGTTTTCCGCCGGAGCCCAATGGCTATCTGCACATCGGCCATGCCAAAAGCATCTGTTTGAATTTTGGGCTCGCACGATCCTACGGTGGCAAGTGCAACCTGCGGTTCGACGACACCAACCCCAGCAAAGAGAGCCAAGAGTACGTCGACTCGATCCAGCGCGACGTGCGTTGGCTCGGCTTTGATTGGGACAATCTCTTCTACGCTTCGGACTACTTCCAGCAGCTCTACGATTGGGCTTTGCAGTTGATTCGCGAAGGCCATGCCTACGTGTGCGACCTCAACGCCGATCAAATCCGCGAGTACCGAGGCACCCTGACCGAGCCTGGCCGAAATAGTCCTTTTAGAGACCGCTCGGTCGAGGAAAATCTGGACCTGTTCCTTCGCATGAAGAACGGCGAGTTTGCAGAGGGCGCCCGAACGCTTCGCGCAAAAATCGACATGGAAGCAGCCAACTTCAACCTGCGAGATCCAGTCCTTTATCGGATCATGTTCGCTCACCACCATCGGACCGGAAACGACTGGTGCATTTACCCAATGTACGACTGGGCTCACGGTCAGTCCGATTCGATCGAAGGTATCACGCATTCGATCTGCACTTTGGAATTTGAAAACCACCGTCCGTTGTACGATTGGTTTTGCAAGACGCTTCGGATTTTTCATCCGCGACAAATGGAATTCGCTCGCTTGAATCTAAGCTACACGGTGATGAGCAAGCGCAAACTGCTTCAGCTCGTGACCGAAAAACATGTCGATGGATGGGACGATCCACGCATGCCTACCATCAGCGGATACCGACGTCGAGGATACACTCCGGAGTCGCTCCGCAATTTTTGTGAGACGATCGGAGTTGCCCGTTTCAACGGTGTGATCGACGTTCTGGTTCTGGAGAATGCCATCCGCGAGCATCTCAATAAAACAACTTCCAGATACATGGCAATCCTCGACCCGGTCAAAATCACATTGACGAACTATCCAGAGGGCCAGGTGGAAGAGCTCGAGGCGATCAACAACCCTGAAGACCCTGAGGCAGGCACTCGAAAAATCCCTTTTTCCAAAACCCTCTTTATCGAACGAGAGGACTTTATGGAAACTCCACCGTCGAAGTTCTTTCGGCTCAAGCCAGGTGGAGAGGTCCGTCTTCGCTACGCCTACATCATCAAGTGTGAAGAGGTCGTCAAGGATTCTGCTGGCAACATCGTCGAGCTGCTTTGCACTTACGACCCACAGACCAAGAGCGGCTCTGGACCTGCTGCCGAGCGGAAGGTCAAAGGGACCATTCACTGGGTCAGCGCCACGACGGGCCATTGCGCCGAAGTCCGACTCTACGATCGATTGTTCCTCTCGGAATCCCCAGAGAATGCTCCCGAGGGAAAGAGCTTCCTCGATAACATCAACCCCCACAGCAAGACCATTCGACACGCGGTGATCGAGCCTGCATTAGCCCAAATTCAAGCCGGAACCCGCGTTCAGTTCGAACGCAACGGATACTACTGCGCCGACGAGGTCGACTCGCAGCCTGGTGCCCCCGTTTTCAATCGCGTGGTGACCCTCAAGGATACTTGGGCCAAGATCTCTGCTAAGGAATAGAGCCACAAAGAGCTTGTGTCACTCTAAGGCAATCGTTTGAGGTTCAACTCATAGAACCACAGATCGTCGTTGGGCACGTCCAAGCGTATCGATTCGGCATTCGCTTGAGCATCGAATACAAAATGGGCTGAACCGGACTCGAACCATGCAAACGTCTTGTGCCATCGGATGGCGAATGTGTCGTAATGCATCCACTCCAAATCGGCTTTAAGCTCTGGATATGCAAGCAATTGCAACTGGAGTTTGCCGTCGTTGAGGGTGGTTTGAGCATCGCCGTACATCGAGCATCGGAACTTACCAACATAGCTCTCCAAGGGGTGACTCGGCGCGTCCGTGGTTTTCATGCTCAGGGTTGCTTTTCGGATCCTTTCGGCGAAAGCTTGCCGACTGCTCCGGAATTGATCCAATTCCTTTTGGCTACGATCCCCAGCAGGGACCTTTAAAAATTCATCGATGACTTGGTAGACGATCGCATTGCCGATTGGGGTCATGCTGTTGGTCAACACAACGACTCCGAAACCGAGTTCAGGAATCATCAACTGCTCGGAGTACATACCATCGTATCCTCCGCCGTGTCCAACGAGTTTCACGCCATGATAGTCGGCCAACGACCAGCCTAGACCGTAGGCGCGGAAATGGGTCGATGGGATGCGCTGCGAGCGGTTCATCGAAACAGGGATGATCGAATGCGGTTGCATGGTTTCGTAGATTCGGGCTTTGCTCACCAACACTCGACCTTGGGAATCGGCTCCCTGACGCATCTGAAACTGCATCCAGCGAGCCATATCGGCAGCGTTCGAGAGGATCCCGCCTGCAGCGGCCATCGAATCCCAGTTCATCCATTCGATGGGATCGGACCGATCCAGATAGGTTTTGTGGGGAGTTGCTACATTTTCTACTCCACCGATCTGTTTGATCGACCATTTCGAGCCGGTCATCTCAAGAGGGTCCAGGAGTCGGGTTTGAATGAACTGCCCCCAGGGCATCCCGGATATAGTCTCAATGACCTCCCCGGCGGCCAGGAACATCAGATTGGAATAGCCGTAGTTGGCTCGAAAAGGGAACTCGGGCTTAATCGCTACAGCTCGCTGAAGAATCTCCTTGGGACTATAGGGGGTTCCCCACCAAAGCAAATCTCCGCTGAAGGTACCGAGTCCACTTCGGTGGCATAATAGATCCCGGACCCTGATATCATTGCTTGCAAGGGGATCGGAAAGACGGAACCAGGGCAAGTGCTTTTGCACTGGGTCATCCCAGCCTAGTTTTCCGTCGTCGACCAAAATTGCCAAGGCATCGGCGGTGAATGCTTTGGTGTTCGAAGCGATCGCAAAAAGGGTTTGATCATCGACAGGTTGTGTTTTTCCAATTTCGCGGATCCCGTAACCTTTGCACAGCAGTACTTGGGCCCGGGCTACAATCGCCACCGAAAGTCCAGGTACTTGCCAGGTCTCTCGGGTTTGCTCGATCCAACGATCCAAGTTGTCGAACTGCTCGGCATCGAGTTCGAATGGTTGTGCATCGGTAGCTTTCTGCAAGCCCACGGAGTTGTCTTGGGCGTTGCCCCAATGGCAAGACACGAGTGCTAGGAGGCCGGCGAGCACCAAAGCGTGTATCGGCCGTGTTTGGATCGTGCTGGATACGAACAATTTCATCGTTGTTCCTTAGGTTGATTGCGATGGA
>JAJTEK010000102.1 GCA_021299695.1 Pirellula sp.
GCGGCCAAGAGCGCTCTGAGTTCGAGCGATTCATAGAACAGGGCCCGAAACCGGCGTCGCGATCCTTGGCGAGAATCGGCTAATCCTCGAATGGCGCTGCGCAGTGTGTGTGTGTGTGTGTGTGTGCAAAAAGCGAGCCAAACCATCCGCAGAAGCCGGACAAAGAAGAGCGTGTCATGATACCCTCAAAAAAACTTGATTCAGGAAACGAGATTCGGGGGATAGTATCCATCGATCGAGTTGGGGCGAACAAGGGATCGTCCTACTCCTCGAACGGGCTCGGATCAGGACAAGCGCGATTAGAACACTCCGAGACTGCGAGTCAAGAAAAATTTAGAAAAAAGGTTATGAACTTCTGGAGAGTTAAAGGTTCGTGTTTAGAGTACCTGAAGATTTGGGCAGCATGGTCAGCTAGCAGGAAAGTACCACAAACTTTCTCATCGTCTGCGGTCGCGCCTACATTCGTGCCAAGCACCGATTGGGGGGCGATCGGCCAGCGATACCAAGACTTGCAGCTATCGAAAAAAAGCGGCTATCGGCTTACGGCCCGGGAGGCGTCGCAGTCCCCGCAGTGCCCTTTGACGAGCACTTCGCTGATCCTGGCGATATTCAGATGCCGACGGACTGTCGGAGTTGGCAACGCCATGTCGTCGATGCAAGAGACGCTTCCGCAATCGATGCAAACAAAGTGAGGATGGCTGCTGCGATCGTGCTTGGGGTCTCGCATTTCGAACCGCCAGACGTGATCCCCAAGCTCGGTTCTCAAGACCAGTTCGGCCTCGGCCAAATCGGTCAAATTGCGAAAGACGGTGGCTTTATCGAACCCCAGAGGTACAAGCTGATCGGCCAATTGCGCGTGGGTCTGGGGTCTGCTGGACCTTTTTAATGCGTTGATCACGGAGATGCGAGCAGGGGTGCTGCGCAAGCCCGCATCCTTGAGCATCTTGCGAGCTTCGTTGACGTCGTCGATGTTGGTCTTCTTTTTTGCATTCATGGGTTTGGTCCCAGGATCGAACCGAGGCGCTCGATGGTCTCCGGAGAACTGAGTTCCAGTTTCCCAAAACCTAGGAGTGCACCTTGGGCTACGGCCTGCTGCTGATGCTCAGCATAATTGGTAATGAGCATCACAGGAATATCTCGGAAGGCCTCGGATCGCTTGATCTGGCGAAGAATCTCCATTCCATCGCTGTAGTCGATGTCGAGCTTGCGATTGATCAAGATCAAGTCGACGGGCTGACGTTCGAGGATCGCGAGGGTGTCGGACCATTGATCGGATCTGAGTATTTCAACATCGAAATGCTTGCGGAGCATCGCCGAGATGGCCGAATGGTCCGGACCGCAATTGCCGACATCGAGAACGGAGCGTACTGGCATGATTAAGCGCCTGGTTGTGCGGGAGGTGTGGGACTGTTGGCAGGCGGCGCTGGAGCTGGTGCTGCCGGAGCTGGTGCTGCCGGAGCTGGTGCGGGTGGTGGTGATGATGAATCGGCTGGGGAACTTGAGGGTGCGGCCCCTCCTAGCAGTTTGACTTCTAGTTCGCGTACGATGTCGGTCTGCAGATATTGCTGCATGAGCACGCGTGTCACATCGATCATCTTGTCGATCCGTTCGGCCACAGGTGCTGGAACGGGTCCTTGTTCGGTCGAGGTGGCTCGTCGCAGGATGTTCTGGATTTGCGAGGAGAGTCCCTCGTAGTTTTTGACTTTCTTGAGCTCATCGAGCAGCGCGAAGGCTTCGTCTTTCTTTCCCTCCTCGATCTTCTTTTTGATTCTCGCATCGAGGATCTTGCGGCGGACGACCAAATCGAGGACTTCGCCCTGCAAGCCCTTTAAGAAGGCTTCGGCTTGCAAGCGTCGGCGGTCGTCGGGCAGATCGGCTTTTTCCTGTTCGCGATAGCCTGTGATGACTGGCAATCGAGCCAAGAGGGTTTCACCGTTTTTGATGTAGTACAGATAAAGTGGGAGTTTGATCTGCATACTGCTCGTGGGTGCTCGCTCGCGTCGTTTGAGGGCTTCGGCAGATGCTGCGATGGCTGCTTCGTCGGCTGCGGCTGCGGCGACGGCCGGATCCTCTTGACCAGATGCGTTCGAAGCCCCCGCATCGTCTTGATTTTCTTTGAGACTTTTGAGCCGGATCGCCGTGGCTCTGGCGCGGGCGATCATCTCGACGGAGCTTGAGGTGGGTTGGTCGTAGGTGATCGTTGGATTCTCGGTATTGGCGATTCCAATGACCCCTCGCCAGTCGGTTCTGCCGACCATTTTCAAGTCGTCCGAACCGGGGGTTCGAAGGTAGACTTCCGCGCCGGGTACTGCGCTGTTGGGTTGGGCGCGTATTCCGAGTTTCAGCTCGGTGGTCGGATAGTTCGGATGGACTTTGAGCGCGACGCGTTTGGTGCGTCGGTTCTTGGCCGCGACAAGTGCCCCTCGGCTTGCCGCAAAAATGGCTCCGTAGAATCGTGCGTTATCGATCGGCTCGGTCACGGCGATGTAGGTAAAGGCCAGGTTTTGGAGTTGGGTCGGATTGCCGTTGAGGTCGTCTCGTCGGATGTAGGGTGCCAGGACATCTCCTGGTCCGATGTGCACCGGGGATTCCGCAGAGGTGGCAAGTCCACTGGCGCGAACGCGTAGGACTGCAGTCTTGTTGTCGTTGTCCTCGATGCGCGCCATGGGGGTAAAGCAACGGCGTTGGAGGAAGGCAACTGCGTGCGGGATTTCCTGGACGTTTGCAACCGTCGTCGTCTCCATGAGCCCGATTCGGCGAACAAACGCATCGAGCTCTTTGACTTGGATGCGAATCCGCTCTGCGTCTTGCTCGACGGCCACCAAGAAGATTTTGTCTTTGTCTCGAAGCATCGCTTCGGGTTGCCAGGGGAACCGGGTTGGCAAGGATCTTGCGACTTCTTTGAACCGATTGGCCTCATTTTTGGGGACCAATGCAGCGAAGATTTTGCCGGACTTCAAGCCTTCATAGATCGCGTCGGAGTTGGCCTCCGACGCATCGAGCTTGGCTTGCATCTTCTTCCATTTCTCCTCGTTGACATAGGGAACGATATCCCGTTGCATGGCGGCATACTGAAGCGGCAGCATCGCGATCGCGGGGATCCGCTCGATGACCGAGTCGAGGGTTCGGACGCTGTTGAGGCTCGCGGCGCGGGATTCGGCATCGGCCTGGGCTTTGAGCTCTTCTTCTTGCTCTTTGGTGAGTTTCTTCTTTTGTTTGAGTTCCTCGATGGCCGGATCGATCTTGGGTTTGGGCTGCATGGCCATGAAGGCATCTTTGGCCGCATCGCTTTTGGCGAGCATAAGGACTAGCTCGCGGGACAGAAGTTGCTCGATCGTCAGATCGTCGAGGTGGTAGAGGACTGAGCCGAAAAGCGCATCGGGGGTTTCGACTACGTCGCAATCCATGGTGGCTCCGAACTCGATATCGGAGAACTCGGCGATTTTTCGCTGGATCAGTTGCTTGGTGTTTTGGCTAAGCCCAAGCGTCGGCGAGATGCTCAACCAGACTCGGGCTTTGTAAGCCGAATACTCCCAAACTTCGACGGGTGCGTTCTTGCTGCTCGCCGAGGGCTTGGCTTGGTCTGCCGCCGTTGGATTTTTTTCGGTTCCTTGGACTGGTGTATTTGGACTGGTCGGATTGGTCTCTTGAGTTCGGGCGAAACATGCCGAACCGACGAGGAACAATAGCAACAGACCGAGAGCTTGGATTTTCATGGCATGGATCACGGTGCGCGGACCCTCCACTTTTGGAGGTCTTGATAAAGGCCCAGCGGTTTCTTCGTCACTCCGTTGATTTCACCTCGGTAAGCGAAGGATTCGCCGACTTGCCACAGGGGCAGGACGGGTAAGTGTGCGGCCACCAAGGCGTGGAGGTCTTGGCAGCTTTGCCGCACCTCACGCCAATTGCGAGAACTGCTAAGACCGCCGAGGACTTGCACGATGAATTGGTTGTTCGACTGAGCCGGACCGCCGATTCCGAACAGGCGTTCGGCATCGGTGGCGGGTTCCCAAATAGAAACCGTCAGGTAGAGAATATCGATGTTCGGCATCTGGCCTGGTTCAGGGACCTTATCCAGTACGACCAGATCCGCTTGGATTCCAATCAACTTCCACTGTTCGATGATCGCTTGGCCAGCCACTCGGGCGGCTTCGTAGTTCGGAACGCCGAGCGTTATTTTCGGCATCGGCGGAAGTGGCTCTTTGCGTTTCTCATACTGCATCTTGAGTTTGCTGTTGGTAATGAGCATCAAGACCTTGGCGAGCCTTGGGTCGTAGGCGAGGTTGTCGACGCTTGTGTTGTACGCATAAGCGATGGGATCGTTTTCCGTGACACCTCTGGGGAACGGGCCACTGATGACTCGCGATTGCTCGGCATCGGCCCCGCCGAGAATCTCCCCTTTGAGGATTCCCTCGCGATTGATCGCATAGAGCAAAGCGCGTCGAAATTCGCGGTCATCGAGATAAGGGTTCGAGGTTCGCGGGACGAGCATGTGCACGGTGGGCAGTGCGTAGGATTCGACGTTGATGGTTTTGGAAACAATCGAAGCTTGGAGCTTCTTCGCATCGGCAGGGAACAGCCGATCGATGGCTTCGATTTCGCCACGCAACAGATCGTTGATCGCTTGCGAGGGATCTTCGTAGAGGATCTCGTGGATCTCTTTGGGTTGGAAATCGGCCGCGGGGTTGCTCGGTGCCCATTCGAAGCGTTGGATGTTGCTCTCTTTGGATTTGGGTTTGTACAGGACGCCCAGAGGAAGGTTGCCTTCGCCGATCGCTTCGATAGGCCATTGGAGGAAAGCCTGAGGTAGGACGTGGGGTCGTCGGAACCGCATTTTGAGTCGTTCGGGCCCTGCGACGCTGATCGAATCGAAGATGGCGGCCCAACCCGGGACATACTCGGGCTTGCCAATCGTTGCGCGTCGGAGGAAAGACTGAGACAGATCAAGGCTGTTGGGGATCCCGACTTGGCCAGGATTCTGGATCGTCATATCGAGCTCAAGACGGTCGTCGCTCTGCTGAAACGATCCGAGTGAAAATCGGTATTGGCCACCCTCGGGTCCGGTGCTTCGGAATTCAAAGAGGGGTCGTGAGATCAATTGTCCTGAGCGGAAGGCAGGCCAATTGGCGATCGCGGCGGTGTCGGGTTTATCGGCCGTTTGGAAAACCCCAACCCTGACGATCGGATACTCTTTGAGCAGGTCTCGGAGGAGTTCCTTGCCTCCTTCGATCTCAGGCTCGATATCGAGCATCTTGGTCGCTTCGCGACGAGCGGCCAAATATTCCTTGTTCTCTCGGTATTCGATCGCTTTGGTTTTGTACTCGTTGGCTAATTCGAGAAACTTACCCTTCCACTGCTCGACGACAGGCAGTGGGTCGTCTTTGTAGTCCTTGGCCAATCGATTGATCATCGCCCGGGCCGCAGAGAGGTCTTTCTTTTCGAAATACGATTCGATGAGTTTGCCTGACACATCGGTGATCAGCCCACGGACCTTATCGCGTTGAAAGTTCGGGAAGGACCGTTGGAGTTCCTCGAGTACGGCCATGGTATGTGCGAGCCGATTCTGGCGGGACATCTCCTCGGCGCTTTTGAAGAGGAACTCTTGCCGCATGATCTGCAAACCTGGGGTTTGCGGATAGTTGACGAACAAAAAATTCAGGTGTTCGAAGGCTTCGCCGAAGTTCTTTTCGTCGACGAGTTTTTTGGCCCGATTGAGAATCATCTGCTCGTAGAGCCAAATCTTGCCGATGTCCTTCCAGGCCACCTCGTAGCGTCGGGTCGGGAAAAGCAGAATGGTGACTTGTAGCTTGTCGGTCTCCTTGACGTTCGTCGGGATCCTGCGATCGGCAAACTCGATCGGCGCGAGCTTGACACTTCGGCCTGTCGCTTCGGGTTTAAGTGTGATGATATCGAAGGGCTCTTCGTCCATGAGCGAGCCGGGGACTTCGACCTCCTGAAGTGCTTTTTCCAGATCGTACTGAGCCACGAGGGGCGTCGACATTGCCAGCATCGCTACGAGGCCGCAAAACGCCGCTCTGGTCAGGGGATATACCTCGGGGAATCTTGCCACCGATTCTCTTACGCGGAGCCAAACCAATAGACCAAGCCGTATCATCGGTTCGCCTCGCCGCTTGCAGAGTTTCCGCTCAACGTATTTTCCAGTGGAAGCCGAACTCGGAGCACGGTTCCTTCGTCCCCCGGGACCAGTAGTCCCTCTGGAGTGATTAACGGCGTGCCTGCAATCGGTTCGCCAGCGGTCGTTTTGGCGACGAGTTTCCCGTCGGCCATCGAGACGCGGATCAAGTCTCCGGTGGTGCTTGCCAGAAGGATATCCGACTCGTCGAGAATCGGTTTGCCGACGAGGACCGTCTGTGGCATCGGGATATTCCAGAGTTGTTTGGCTTCGCTATTGAAGGCCACGAGCCCTTCGATATCGCTCAAGGCCAATCCGATCGACTGCGAACCGTTGGAGGCCGTATAGGGTCCCCAAGCGAATCGGCCTTCGAAATTCAGGGTTCCTATTTTCTTGAATTCGCCGCATTCGTAGAAGTCCAAGAAGTCCCCGGAGGGGCCCGGAGAGAGTCCGACGGCCACGTCGTTGATCACATCGATCCGGCCCTTGATGCCTCTCTCGAGTGGCTGGGCGTTGAGGAGTCGAAGCTGCTTACCGGTTGAGAGTTTGTAGAGGTTTCGGCGTTGGTCGGCGATGACGACCGATTGCTTATCACTCAGCAGCACGGGGTTCATCCAAATGGGCCGCTCGCCGGCCGAGATGGTCGGTTGGAATGGGGTTCCAATCGGTTTGCCATTTTCCGGATCGAGCATCATGAGTTGGGCGTTTTCCAGCGGGACTAGAATCGAATTTCCGACGGCGATCGATTCGGCGATGGGGTAGGAACCGGCCAAGTCCAATACAACGAGCTTGGAGGTCGAGGTGCTCTTTCGAGCAGGATCGACCAAGAGCATTTGGCTTCCTTGGGCCGAATTCAGCAGTAAGCTTCGTCCATCGGCAAGAGGAATAGGGTTTGCGAAGGTCATCGAGCGTTGGTTGCGCCCCATGTTCTCGATCGAGAGGATGGGCTTGAGTCCGATGTTTTCGGTTGCGAAAGCATCGCTAGGAACATTGAACGTTGCGGCTTGGCTGGTAACAGCCACGAGTCCTTGTGGTCCCGGGCTCAGCGATGCGACGGGGTTACCGATATCGGTTTCCCAGTAAGCATCCCCTGTCTTTGGATTGATCGCCGCGACGCGAACCCCTGCGTTGCCTCGCACGACGCGCGAGTGGAGGATCACATCCCCTAGCTTGATCGGACGCGCGGTGAATTCATCGAGGTCCTCTTTGAGCCAGACGGAATTGAGTTTTTGGCCGGTGATCTGAATTTGAAAGTATGCCAAACGGTTCGAGGCCAGCCACAGATCGGTTCCCGACATGAGCGGCCAAGTCGCTTTTGGGGCCGCTTCGTTGGACACCAGATTCACCATCTTGGTGACTTTCTCTTTCGGATTGGTCACTTCAACATCCAAGATGGCGATTTCCCCGAGGTTGGTCGCTACGGCCAAACGTCGACCTTCGACTTGGGGTTCGACCACGACGTGTCCTCGGAAGCGGACAGGGGGTTGGGCCAGTTTCAGTTCGGTCCCTTCGTCGTTCGTCGTATAGACTTTCATCAAGCAGTGGTCGGGTCCGGCATTTTCAAAGAGGATCAATTGGTTCAAAACCCAGATCGGCGGAACGACAATCGTACCTGGATTGTGTCCGAGGTAGACCACTTCATCGCATTCCCCGTTCCCACGACTCAGAACATAGAGATTGGAGTGATTTCCGACCAAGTACCTTTTGCGTTTGCCGGGAGCTCCGCCGGTGCCGACATCGATAGATTGGGGGATCTTCTTGGACCATCGGGGCTGACCGCTAATGGCGTCTAGGCAGTGGACATTTCCTGCCGTGGTGGCAACGAAGATATCATCGCCATCGACTGCAGGTTCGAGGATGGGCTCTGGGAACTTCGATTCCCAGACGACCGATCCATCTTTTGCGGCCAAGCGGGAGACGGATCCACGCGAAGCGACCGCGACGATTGCATCGGAATCGATTGTTGGAGCGAGTCGTTTCGGTTCGCCGGTCCAATCCTTGCCGATGAACTTGCGCCAGAGGACTTGCCCGTTGGCAACGGCGATGGCGACCGCTGAGCCTTTGACCCGTAGGAAAGCGACATCCTCAGGATTCGAGTCGATGGGATTTCCCACCCGGCTCGTGAGCAAAGCGGTGGGAGCCGCAAATGCAGAGACGGTGTCTTGGCCAACAGGAGCCGCGTTGGACTTAGCAACCGATGCTCTTTGGACGTCGGTGGCTTGGAGCATAAGATCGCGAAGTTTGGAGTTTTCTTCGAGGATCGGATACTTCTTGACCAGTTCGCGTCGCTGTTCATAGGTTTTGACAACATCTTTGGCTTCGAGGCTTGCGGTCATCGCCGCGACGGTCGTATCGAGATCTTCGCTCTGCTGGATTTCTCGCACGACACGTTGTTGGTCTTCTTCGATGCGTCGGATACGAAGTTCGTTTTGGGTGCGTTCTTGGGTGCCGACGTAGCGAGGGTCACGGATCAGATCCATCTGCTGGTTCATCGCGGTGATGAGAGTTTTGCGATCTTGGATTCCCGGCGTATTGTCAGCTTTGGAGATGAACTTCTCGGCGATTCGCAGCAGCACATCGGTGATCTCGACGCGCATGTTGGACATGCCTGCTTCGTTGACGACTTTGGGAAGTTCCTCTTGGGCGGCCTTGAGGCCGACCGAGGGGTCGGCGTTTTTCTCGGAGGCTTCCCGGACCTTGGCTAAGGTTCCTTTGACTTTGGCGGTGCTGGCGTTTTCGTCAGCGGGGAATTTACTGGCGAAGAGTTCGTATTGTTTGGAGGCGCGTTCGTAGTCGCGTTTTTTGTAAAAGTCTTCCGCGATCTCCCAACTTTCTTTGGCGCTGCCTAGGGAGAACCAAATGTAGAGAGGCACCAAGAGGGTCAGCAGGAGCAGGACGATGAAGCCCATGCCGATGATGCCAAAGGATTCCCAGGGGCTTTTCTCCGGCTTGTTTTTCGTCACGGGTGCTTTGGCGACCGCGACTCCCTGGAGGCCGTCATCGAGCAGAGCACCGGTTGCTTTGGCGTTTTTTCGCTTGGAGTTTGAGGATCGCGTTTCGCTCGTTTCGACAACTTCGACGACCTCAGCGACAGGATCCTCGAAAACTTCTTGGACTTCTACAACCACCTCCTCGACCTCTTCGGGCGGGAGCAGATCGTCGACCGAATCGGTTGCAGGTTTTTTATTGGCGGTTGGATGTCGGCTCGAGGAGGCCTGTGCGCTGCCTTGGGCTTGCTGCTGTTCCTTGAGTTCCGTGACGAGTTTGGTGGCTTGGAAGCGGGTGAGTTGACCGTTTTCGACCAGGATACGGGCCAAGGCTTCCGGGGTGACACGGACCTTGGATTGCTCGACCATTTTCTGGAGTTCGACGATGCTCTCGGGGTCCAAGAGGCCTTTGTTTTCGAGCATTTGAATGAACTGAGATGCGCTCATGGACTACTCGAACTCCTCGACAACCGTGACACTTAAACTGCCAAAACCAGCCTCTCGACCTGCATCCAACGCAGCGACAATCGATGCATGGATGCACTCTTCGTGGGCATCAACAAGTAATTTTAGGACTTCATCTTCTTTGCCGCTGGAGGCCTCTGCGCGGGCTTCGCTCAGTGCCAAAAGCAAGTCTTGCTTGCTGCTTGCTTCGCGTTCATCGCCGGTGGAAAAGATGACTGTGTAGGCGTTGAATTCATCGATCTGCACCCGGACCGTATCGGATTGATCGGGTGGCTTATCGGGTGGTTTGCTGCTTAAATCCGAGAGTGGTGGTGGTTTCTCGAAAACTTTTTCGCTGGAAAACGAAGCGGTGATCATGAAGAAGATCAGCAGCAGGAACGTCACGTCGACCATCGGGGTCATGTCCATGTCGTCTTTGGGCAGCTCATTTTTTTTGAAGCTGACCTGCTCGAGAACTTCCTCATCGTCGAGGACAGGAGCGTTGCTCATTTGCCTACCTCCGAGACGGCCAGGTTGATCATTTTGCCCTCTTCAAGGACTTCGCCGATGGCTTGCTCGACCTTCTTAAGCTGCTTGGCCGTGACATTGCCCTCGGCTCGTATGAGCACCTCGGTTTTGCCGCCGGTTTCGAGTTGCAACTGAACGTACTCAGTGATTTCAGCGGCTTGTTGCTCGGGGTCGTCGGAAAAGATTCCACCGTCCTCTTTGGTAACCAAGGGAGTATCGCCGTTGCCTCGTTGTACGGTGATCATGACGCAATTCTTTGTAGCGATCGAGCTTCCATTTTTGGCCGCGGGAACTTCGTAAGACTTCTCGCCGGTCATCTTGGAAGTCAAGATAAAGAAGATCAACAGTAGGAACGTCATGTCGATCATCGGAGTGATATCCATCTCATCGTCCATGGGAGGACGTTCGCGCATCGCGACCTCTTCGGGCTCGTCGTCGATGATGATGGGTGGGGCTGTAGAACCAAGGTCCGGCGCATGGCTTGCCCCGGACTGGCTATCGAAGGTGTCTTCTGTTGGATCCATCGCGTTGGGTGGTTGTTGGACTTGGCTCGAGCTATCGGAGCGACGCATAGAACTTCAGACTAGGCGCTCTGCCGGGCGCCCCGTTGCTCTTCACGGGCCATCCCAACCTTGGCAGCCTCAAGGACTTGGGCCAGTCCTGATCCGACCAGATCCTGCATGTGCCGGATGCGATTGTGAATAGCGGCCATCGCCATCACAAGGGGGATCGCGATGGTAAGACCGATGGCGGTCGTTTCCAACGCAACGCGGATGTCGCCAGCGAGGTCCGTTGGATTGACATTGGTCGCAGAAGCCAACTTACCGAACGCACCCATCATCCCGACGACCGTACCGAAGAGCCCGAGCATCGGGGCGGTTTTGATCACGGTGACAATCCATGCAATGCTGTAATCGAGATCCGCGATGACATCCCGCTGGAATCGATCGAGCGTCATCTGACGAACTTTGTTGAAACCGAATGAGCGGTGTTTGCATAGGTAGGAGACCATCATCGGAAGGGCCTTGCGGTTTCCTTCGCACTTGCCGATGACCGCGTCGAAATTGCCACGTCGGAGGTCCTCTTCGATCGATCCGACAAACTCGTCCTGCAATGTCTCAGACTTGAAACGCTTGGCGTTGACTCGGGTCAGAACCAAGAAGACGTAGTAAGCCCCCCATAGAGCCACGGCCGCCAAGGCGACGTAGGACAATTGGCCGACGATGTTGAAAACATCCGATGCGTCACCCAATGGAATGTGCAACAAAGGAACTTGGCTAAGAACTTCCACATGGACTTGCATGAGAATTGCGGTGCTTTCGAAGAAAAGTGGAACTAGACCAACAGCAGTCCGAGCCCCAGGGACGTCGGTCGCTACTTGTCCTAAATATAATCAAGATTCAGCCCGTTGAGGACTCTCGAATCACGAGAATTGGGAATCCTCTGAGGGTTTAGGTTTTGCCGGATAGGCCCAAACCGGTCCTCTGCCCTCCTTGACTGCCGACCCGGGATCCGGCCCAGGAAGCCGACCCGGGAGTGCTTGCCTCAAACAGAGGCTTGGAACAGAGGGCTTGGAACAGGGGGGACTTGCAGGAGGCTACGGGATAAAAGGGATGATTTCGCCCCCGGCACGGGTCATTAGCGCCTCGAGTATCTCTGTATCGATTTCCAAGTCGATAAGCCGAACGCTTGCGTCAAAGAACCCTGCATTGGATCCCTCGGCCCGCAACCAATCCAAGACTTCGTTTTGGCGGATGTCTAAGTCGTCAGGTTTGGTCCAAGGCACACCGAATTGTGGGTCGACGTCGAGAACAGCCAGGGTGTTGGATGTCCCGTCGGTGATCTCTTGCATCTTGAGCCCCTCAGAGCTCAGGCCAACCCCTTTGCCCATCGGGACCAAGTAGGTAGTCATCCCGGCCGACGGGGGGTTGGAGGGGTTTCGAAAGAACTCAGGCATTTGTTCGAGTAGCTCGATGTTGTGCGGGCTATCCCAAGGCTCATCGAGGTGGAATTGGTTATAGAGGGCCTGTTCGCCTAAATAAGGAAGAATTGCGACGCGCCAACTGAGCAGCGGTTTGCCATCGCCCTGCGCGATCGCTTGGGCAGGGAATCTGCCGTTGGCATCATGGAAGTTGTGCATCGCGAGCATGATCTGCTTGAGATTGTTCGACGATTGCATTTGCCGAGCCGACTCGCGAGCGGCTTGAACAGCCGGTAGGAGCAAACCGCTAAGGACCCCGATGATTTGGTAGTTGACCAGCATAGAACTCTCAAATTGCATGACCACACGATCCTCCTGGATGCTCCACATCGATTCGTTGTCGATGTATTTGCGAATCCGATTCATGTAGCTGGTCATCGCTTGCTTCATTTCGACCGATACCGAATCATCGAACTCCATTTCCTGTGTGCTTTGCTCCATCACCAACTCGGTCAATTGTCGACGGATTCGCAAAAGCGATTTGCTCAGCAATTCGGTCTTGTCAGCACCGCTTGTGCCCAGGCTCGCACGCAGAGCGTTGGCAGGATCCCGATAGAGCTCGACCAGGACATTATCGGTCAGGTCGATGATTTGCTCCATTTCCTCAGACAACTCAGGAGGGATCTGATTCTCTTCGGTAAGAACAAATGCGGATACAAGGTCGCGCAGAGACTCGAAGTTGACCGCCATCTTGAACATCGCAGGGCTGTTTTGAACAAGCCCGATGAATTCACCGCCAGGTTGCAGGCGAGAGCTGGTCATTCGACGCAATGCCCCCTGTGTCCCGAGCAAAACCCGTTGCGGCTCTCGTTGCATGACTCGCATCAAGGGGTTTTCGGAAAAATCTCGGAAACGGATTTGCGAGTCCTTGGCCCCCTGCTCTACGGGAGTGAGTATTTGGTCCGAAAGAGCTGCGATGTCGAAAGGAACCTTCGTCCGGATCGACAAGCCGAATTCGGGATCAGGGCTCGGCATAAGGACCATGCCGTCGATGGCCTCAATTTGGTCGAGTTGGATTCCGAATTGCTCTTTGGCTGCAATATCGAGAACTTCCCAAGGCCAGAGTTCAAAGTCCTTATTCAATCGCATCTTAGCGAACTCGAGCGAGAACGCACCGATGGAGTCTGCCGGAATATCGCCGAAGCGCTCCGGAGGGGCAATCTTCTGGGCGACCTCTTGAGCGACCAGCAAGGGCGAGGAAAGAAATAAAGATCCTGTAAGAAAAATCGCCAAGACGCTGCGAATTCCGATAAGTCCGCCCATGTTTGATCAACCTCCAAGGAGGAAATAGATAGAAATGGTCGATCGCGTAGGCTTTGACACCAGCACTTGGCGATCGAAGGGCGATTTTATATCAGATTCAGAGGCATTGCATCTATCGTTTTTTCGCCAAGCCCCATCCTGTTGGCCCCGAGAATCGTTAAACGCAGCACCACCCTCATGGGTCAGGGAAATCGCCGAGGTTGTTGGACGTTTTTCTAAAGACTTTACCCGCCGCGCAAGGCTTGTCGGGCATCCTTAGCGTGTCGGTAAAAGCCGACGGTTGTGCGGATCGCACCGCCCAATTTTCATTTTCGCTAATACAGATTTCCCTGTTCTGAATGAATGAGGTTTTTGAATGTTCCAAGCTCCTGCCGGTCGCAAGTACCACAAATCCACCAAGCGTAAGCAAATTGATCCGACGACATGTGAGCGGGATTACACGACCGATGAGTTGGAGTTCATGCAGGCTTTGGATCGCTACAAGCAGTCGAGCGGACGGAAATTCCCGACGTGCAGCGAGATCCTCGAAGTGGTCCGCTCGCTGGGCTACCAAAGACCCATGGCATGCGATCCGACCTCTATGCCTGACGGAGCTGGACAAGCCTCTGCGGCTCTAAGTGCTCAGTCCACGCTCGATCAACTTGACGAAGTCCTTCGGAGCCTAGATTAATATTTTTACTGCGTTGTCGTCCATGCGCGTTGCGCCCCTAGGCACTCTTCAGAGCCAGGCGGACGGCGACTTTGCTAGCAACCAAAGGCCCCTGGGCGGTGCCTGGCACCTATAGAGGCTAGCTGTTTTGCTAGCGATTGTGTCCGGTTTATCCGGTGCCTGGCACCTATGGAGCCGGGCAAGACGCCGCCTTTGCTAGCAACCGGAGGCCCCCCGGGCGGTGCCTGGCACCTATAGAC